>NZ_JCALCO010000019.1:0-125666 GCF_059812385.1 Mycobacterium sp. NGS58
ACTCGGCCACCACTCGCTCGATCGAGCTGCTCCCGAAGCGGGCCAAGGACAGGCTGCTCGAGCTGTCCATCAAGATGCACTCCACCGGCCCCGATGTGGTGGACCACTTTCTCGAGGAATCCGAAACGGCCAACAGTCAGTAGGGCTGTCGAACGCGAGGTTATTTAGTCTCCAGCACCCGTAATCCCAGCGAGAACAGCAGTCGCACGTCGGGGTCGGCCAACGACGCCGATAACACTTTCTCGATTCGGCGCACCCGGTAGCGGACCGTGTTCGGGTGCACCCGTAACGATTGCGCGGCCGCGGCGATGTCGCCGAAAGCGTCCAGATAGGTCCGCAGCGTCTCGGCCAGCACCGGATCGTCATCGCGCAGCGTCACGATCCGAGGATCGATCAATCGCTCGTCGCTAGCGACCAGGGTCACGATTTCGTCGAGCAGAACGGTCGTACGAGCTTCGGCCAACGACGTCACCTGCCCGAACGAAACCGGGTGTCGCTCAGCGCTGTCCAGCACCCGGTCGACCTCGATGCGCGCCGCGGCGACCCGGGCAAGGCCGGCGATCGGTGCGGCGATGGCCGCCCGCAACTGCACCCCGAGTTCGGCGCGCATGGCGCCGATGGTGCCGTGCACCCATGAGGTGACCGCCCGGTTGTGCGTCTGCGGGAGGAGCACATACGTGCGGGCACCGGACGGGGCGACTTGGGCATCGTGACGAAAAGCGCTGGCGCTCAGCGCAATAACGTCAGCGAGCCGAACGTGACGCGGTGAGCTGTCCGCCGCGTCCCAACCGATCAGCGCCGCGTCGCCGTCGGCGGCAAGACCGAGTTCGCTTGCGACGGCAGCCACATCGACGGGTGCGAAAGCCTCCGCATCGGTGAGGCCGAGAAGTTGCTGCACCCGGCGGGCATGCGTGGACGGCCGGGCCGCGAGCCGTGACATGATGCGGGCGGCCAGCACGGCGGCGCCTCGCACCATTTCCTCGGCGTCGTCGGCAAGTGGTTGCGAGCCCTGCTGTACCCAGATGGTTCCGGCGAACACCGGGGGCCGCCGCGCGTCGGGTGCGGGCTGGTAGACCCCGACGGCCAGTCGCGGGCGCAGACCCAACTCGGGCCGCTCGGCGACGCGGACCACGTCGCCTCCCGACCGCAACGCGTCGAAGATGCCCCACTGGGCGATCCACTCGAGATGCTCGGCCGGACCCGCCCTGCCGAGGATGGAGAGGCGGCGCAGTTCGTCGGCTTCGTCGTTGGAGGCCGAATAGGCCAGGACGTGCGATTGGGCGTTCTCGATGCTGACCATGCCGTGAATCCGGTCGGCGAGCGACTGCGCCAACCCGAACAGGTCGGTGCCCGAGTCATCCGTCGAGTCCGCGCGGTCACCGTGATGCTCCAGGACGTGGTTGACCAGCTGATAGAGCCGCTCCCAGCGGGCCTGCGGGTCAGCGGCCACCACGGCCGATCCGGCTGCAACCGCCTTGGCCACCAAGGCATTCGACGGCTCCTTGACGAAGATCGCCACCGGCACGCGCTCGCGCGCCTGCTTGTCCATCCACCGCAGGGCCTCGTCGTCGGCGACGCCCAGCAGAAAGAAGACATCGGCGGCACCCGCCGCGGCCGCCAGCCCGAGTCGCACGTCGTCGGAGTCGATCAGCGCCACCGATGCCACCGGCAGATCCAGGCCCCGGGGCGCGTCGACGAGGCTCACCAGGGTCGCGTCCAGCGCGAGTAGTAGCTGTCCCAGCCCCACGCCGGCCATGTTGTTCGATGCTACTACCGTAAGCTGTCGGGATTGTCCGATCGGCTAATTTCCTGCGCGCCCGCCGCGAGGATCCTTGCAGCATGGACGCCATAACCCAGGTCCCCATGCCGGCCAACGAACCGGTCCACGACTATGCACCGCACTCGCCGGAGCGCACCCGGCTGCGCGCCGAACTGGCGGCGCTGAACGATCAGCCCATCGACCTCCCGCATGTCATCGGCGGTGCCCACCGGATGGGAGACGGTGAGCGCATCGACGTCGTCCAGCCCCACCGGCACGCCGCGAAGCTGGGCACCCTGACCAACGCCGAGCGCGGCGACGCGACGGCGGCGATCGACGCGGCGATGGCGGCGAAAAGCGACTGGGCGGCAATGCCGTTCGATGAGCGGGCGGCGGTGTTCCTGCGCGCGGCCGACCTGCTGGCCGGGCCGTGGCGGGAGAAGATCGCCGCCGCGACGATGCTCGGCCAATCCAAGTCGGCCTACCAGGCCGAGATCGACTCGCCGTGCGAGCAGATCGACTTCTGGCGATTCAACGTGGCGTTCGCGCGGCAGATCCTGGCGCAGCAGCCGATCAGCGGAGCGGGGGAGTGGAATCGCAGCGAATACCGCCCGCTGGACGGCTTCGTGTACGCGATCACGCCGTTCAACTTCACCTCGATCGCGGGCAATTTACCGACCGCGCCGGCGCTGATGGGCAACACGGTGGTGTGGAAGCCGTCGATCACCCAGACGTTGTCGGCGTATCTGACCATGCGATTGCTCGAGGCGGCGGGATTGCCGCCCGGAGTGATCAACCTGGTGACCGGCGACGGCTTCGCCGTTTCCGATGTGGCGCTGTCCGACTCGCGGTTGGCGGGCATCCACTTCACCGGGTCGACGGCCACCTTCCAGCAGCTGTGGCAGCGGGTGGGCGCCAATATCGGCCGCTACCAGAGCTATCCGCGGCTGGTCGGCGAGACCGGAGGCAAAGACTTCGTCGTCGCGCACACCTCGGCACGCCCGGACGTGTTGTGCACGGTGCTGATTCGCGGCGCGTTCGACTACCAGGGCCAGAAGTGCTCGGCCGCATCGCGGGCCTTCATACCGCAGTCGGTGTGGCGCCGCATGGGTGACGACTTCCTGGGCAAGACCGCGGCGTTGCGCTACGGCGACGTCACCGATCTGACCAACTTCGGGGGAGCGCTGATCGACCGGCGCGCCTTCATCAAGAACGTCGACGCCATCGAGCGGGCCAAGGGCGCGGCGCACGTCACCATCGCCGTCGGTGGCGAATACGACGACAGCGAAGGTTATTTCGTGCGGCCAACGGTGTTGGTGTCCGATGATCCGACCGATGAGTCGTTCGCGACTGAATACTTCGGCCCGCTGCTGTCGGTGCACGTGTATCCCGACGACGACTTCGAGCGAATCCTCGACGTCGTAGATACCGGGTCTCGGTACGCGCTGACCGGCGCGGTCATCGCCGACGACCGCGACGCCGTGCTCACCGCCCAGCACCGGCTGCGGTTCGCGGCAGGCAACTTCTACATCAACGACAAGCCGACCGGCGCGGTCGTCGGGCGCCAGCCGTTCGGGGGGTCGCGTGGTTCGGGCACTAACGACAAGGCCGGATCGATGCTGAACATGTTGCGCTGGACGTCCGCGCGCACCATCAAGGAGACCTTCATCCCCGCAACCGAACACAGCTATCCGCACATGGGCGCCGACTGATGGCCGGACTGTTCGCCACCACCCTGCGCCCGGCGATCATGGCCGCGAGCCGCCGCGACGGCTTGCGCCGCACCGCCGAACGGCTGTCGGTCACGCGTAAGGTGGTGCACCGGTTCGTTCCTGGGGAGACGATCCATTCCGTGCTGAACAGCACCGCAGACCTACGTGATTCGGGCCGATTCGTCAGCGTCGACTATCTGGGTGAGGACGTCGACGACGCCGACGCCGCCGATGCGGCCGTGCGGATCTACCTGGATCTGATCGATGCGCTGGGCGGCCTCGGCGCGGCGAGCGGCGCGATCCGTCCCCTAGAAGTCTCGGTCAAGCTGTCGGCGCTCGGGCAGTCGCTGGACCGCGACGGGCACAAGATCGCGCGGGAGAACGCGTGGTCGATCTGCGCCGCCGCCCAGCGTGCGGGTGTGTGGGTGACCGTCGACGCCGAGAACCACACAACCACCGATTCGACGCTGCGCATCGTGCGCGACCTGCGGGCCGAATTTCCTTGGCTGGGCCTGGTTTTGCAGGCTTACCTGCGACGCACCCTGGATGACTGCGAAGAATTCGCTGCCTCCGGCGCCCGGGTGAGGCTGTGCAAGGGCGCCTACGACGAACCGGCGTCGGCGGCTTACCGCGAACCGGGCGAGGTCACCGACTCCTATCTGGCGTGCCTGCGGGTGTTGATGGCCGGGTCGGGCTACCCGATGGTGGCCTCTCATGACCCGGTGATCATCGAGGCGGCGCCGAAGATGGTGCGCGAATCAGGCCGCCCTGCAACTGGTTTCGAATACCAGATGCTTTATGGCATCCGCGACGGCGAGCAGCGGCGTCTCGCCGCGGCCGGTAACCAGGTGCGGGTGTACGTCCCGTTCGGCACCCAGTGGTACGGCTACTTCATGCGGCGGCTGGCCGAGCGGCCGGCCAACCTGGCCTTCTTCCTGCGGGCGCTGGCGCAGCCTGGCCACTGAGTGTGCGCTCAGGGCTCTGCGTGGGCGGTCAGGGTGCCGACGCGCCGACGACCACCGCCCTGGCCGCACAGCCAAAGCCCTGTCGTCGCCGCCGCGACTGAGCGTTAGGGCTCCGGGCTAAGAGATGGTGCTGCGGGGCACCGCTCGGTCATTGGACGGGGACGGGCTCGGGGTACCGGTGGGGGTGCTCGTTGGGGCGCTACTCGGGGCACTGCTCGGAGCGCTGGTCGGCGCACTGGGGGCGGAACTGGCCGGGGCACTGCTCGACGAACTGTCGGGCGAAAGCGCTTGAGGGCAGTACGCGTTGGCGGCGATTGTCGTGAATTTGGTCGCCTTCTCGTCACTGAGTGCGGAGTCCTTGGATTGGATTGCCTTGGCGATATCCGCCATAGCCGTGCCACCATCGGCGGCGTGGCACACGTAGTGGGCTGCCGTTATTGCCTGTCCCGCGTCCGAAAAGGTAAAGCCCGCCGCTCGCAGTGAGGCGATGAACGCGTCGTCAGTGGTATCGGCGCGCGCGGGCATGCCCATGCCGATGGTGACGGCAAGGCTTGTCAGGGCCGCGAGTACTAGTTTCATGGGGGTCACTAGCCCGTAATCGTCGCAGAGCGCCGATCGCCCCGCATCTTGTGCGACAACTTCCCTCGTGGCGCGCCCACCCGAGACGGCACATCCGAGGTGCGAAAGCGGGCCGGAGGTCGCGGGCCAAAGTTCGATGCCCCGATTGACGGTCAGCGCGGCTCGGTGGATTGCCGAATGACTGCGATTCACCATCGATCTCAGGTTCGGTCGGACTCTACGGGTGCGGGCTGTTGGTGGGTGGTGCAGGCGGGGCGGCGAATAAGGCTGGGTCGGCCACGGTGACACTGCGCGGCACATCGCCTGTCCGAGTCGCGACTACAGGGGTTTGGTACACCATGCCTTGATTGCCGCATTCATTGGTGAGAACGGTTTCGGTCTGAACGCCCCGGAGCGTGCCGTCAGGCTGTGGCTCCAATGACCAACTCAGCGTTGAGGTATCGGTGGCTGTTCCGCTTGTTCCGCGGCACTGTTCTGGTGGATGAAGGTAAGGCGTGTCCTGCCAGTGACCGTCGGCGAAGCGGAGAACGCGTGCACCACCTCTGGCCTCGTCGTGGTTAGCCTCGGCCAGGCGGGATCCCGTGGCGACGCATCCTGTGGCGGTGCAGGACGAACGAAACGCCCACCAATTGGTGGTCCGGGTGGTAGTGGGGTCGCCGGTTGTTGGAGCGCCGTTGGCCGTTTGCTTTGCCCAGTCGTAGTCCACGCGATAGGTGCCGTCGAGTGCCGGACCCGCGGCGGCTGTCGCAGGCGTGATGGCGGCCGGGCTGGTAGTTATTGCCGCTGGGTCGGCCACGGTCACACCAGGCGGCACATCGCCTTTCCGCGTCAACACCAACGGAGTTCGGTACACCGTTCCTTGATTGCCGCATTCATTGCCGAGAACAGTTTCGGTCTGGACGCCTCGGAGCGTGCCGTCAGCCTGTGGCTCCAAAGTCCACGTAACCGCTGCGGCCTCGGCACCTGCTGTGATTTGCCCGTTTCCTACCAGGCACCGCTGTTGCTGGATTTTGCCCTGAAGGGTCGCGGCCCGCCAGTGACCGTCGACGAAGTGCAACTCGGTTGTATCGCCTGGCGTGCGCGCCACTTGAGGGTTCTGGTCGTTTAGCCTGGTTCCCGTGGCAGCGCACTCCGGAGGTGTGCACCAAGAACGAAACGCCCACCAAGCCTTGGCGGCGTCGGTAGCGGGGTCGACAGTGCCGTTCTTGGTTCGCTTTGCCCCGTCGTAGTCCACGCCGTAAGTGCCGATGAGTACGGGACCCGCAGCGACAGCGGCTGGGGTGCTGGTTGGGGCGAAGACCTGATTGTTGATCATGTACCCGACCATCCAGCCGATGACGGCAAGCACGACCGCCGCTGCCGCCGCCCCGAGCAGGATCTTGCGCCGCCGGCGTCCCAGGCCGCTCCACCCCGGCTGCGCGGGCGCCGACTGGGCGGTAAGGCTTGGTGGTCGCTCCGGCGCCGATCTGCTGGGCGATTCGGGGCCGCCTTGCCCCGGGGCCGGGCGCACGGCGAAGAACTCCCGCGGAGCGGGGGCCCGCCCAGCGAGGGCTGTGGCGAACTGGCGGCACAGCTCGAACCGGTCGGCGGGGTCCTTGGCCAGGGCAGTCGATAGCACTTGGTCGAGCTGGGCCAAATCGGGGCGCCGATCAGCAAGCTTCGGTGGTGCTGCGTTGAGGTGTCGGCTGATGACGACGACCGGGTTGGAATGCTGATACGGCGGCGCACCCGTAAGAAGGTGAAAGGCGGTGGCGGCCAGCGAGTACTGGTCGGCGCGACCGTCAACGCCCGCGCCCATTAATTGTTCGGGTGCGCAGTAGGCGACCTGTTCCACGCTGAAATTTGCGGCGTTCGGTCCGCTGATCTCGCCCCGTTGGCGAGCTATTCCTAGGCCGGCCAACAGGATTCGCCGTTGTTCTGGATTCGTGAGCAAGATGTTGTCCGGTCTGACGTCGCAATGCAATAGGCCCCGCCGGTGGGCGTAGTCGAGCGCGTCGGCCACCGCGGTCACTATGTCGTACACGTCCTGTGCCGGCATCCCGTCCGGGTAGTGTTCTTTCATCAACTGCGCGGCGTCTCTGCCGTCGACATAGTCCATCGCGATCCACAGTTGGCCATCGAACTCGCCCCGGTCATGTACGCCGACAATGTGCGGATGGTGGAAGGTGGTGACCAGGTCGGCGTCGCGGTAGAACCGGTCTCGGAACTCAGTGTCAGCTGACACCTGCGCCGGCAGAATCTTGAGCGCGCGTTGGCCAGGCAACCTCGGGTCTTCGACCAGATAGACCTCGCCCGTCGCCCCGGAACCCAGCAGTCGCACCACTGTGTATCCAGCGAAGGTTGCACCGTTTCTCAACCTCATCCTGGGACCGTACCAAGGGATGCCCCGCACTTCAGCGCAACTTTCTCCGGGTCCACGTGCGCAACCGAAGCTCGCGAACTGCGCGACCACCAGCGGAGCCCAACCAGCCGCACCATCCCCGCGCACACGCGGCCTTAGTCGGGCACGAAAGCGGCTATCGCCGACCGGTTCGCGTCGCCGACACGGTGTGGCCCCAACAGCGGCGTTGACGTGTAAAACCATCGACCGTGCGCTCAGGGCTACGAGTTTGAACGCTGGGCGGTGACACGACCCCGACAAGCCCGCCGTGGACGCACATTCGGAGCCCGTTGCTCCCTAGCCGCGTCTAGGCCGCGCCACCACACGATCGCCGACGGCCAGCGGCTGGCCGGTCGCGTCGGCAGTCAGGCCCTCGCCGAGTTCGGCTATCTCACCGACCATTTCGTGACCCATGGCGAACGGGCATGGCAGTGGCAGCTCGCCACGGAAGATGTGCAGGTCGGAACCGCAGATGCCGGCCATCCGCAGCCGCAGCGCCGCGGTGCCCGGCGCCAGGGTTAATCAACGGGAATCCGGCCAGCTCGATGGGACCGCCGTGGGCGGTCAGGAGCGCGAGCCTCGGCATGATCGGTTGCCTCAGCCGGCCGGTGCGAGAATCAGACCGCTGGTCGGTACGCCGGTGCCGGACGTGACCAGCACGTGTTCGACGTTGTCGACCTGGTTGAAAGAGGTGCCGCGCACCTGCCGCACCCCCTCGGTGATGCCGTTCATGCCATGGATGTACGCCTCGCCGAGCAGGCCGCCGTTGGTGTTGATGGGGAAGTCTCCCCCCAGCGACAGCCGCTCGATGGTGGCGAAGTCCTTCGCCTCGCCGCGCCCGCAGAATCCGAGTTCCTCGAGTTGGGCGAACACGAACGGCGTGAAATGGTCGTAGATGAAGGCGGTTTGGATGTCTTGCGGTTTGCACCCCGAGTCGCGCCACAGCTGACGGGCCACCACGCCCATCTCGGGCAGCCCGGTGATCTCGTCGCGGTAGTAGCTCGTCATCATCTCGCCGTTGTGGGCCGCGCCCTGGGCGGCCGCGGCGATGATGGCGGGCGGCTGCCGCAGGTCGCGGGCACGCTCGGCGCTGGTGATGACCAGCGCGACGCCACCGTCGCTCTCCTGGCAGCAATCCAGCAGGCGGAGCACGGGTTCGACGATCCAGCGCGAATTCTGGTGATCTTCTAGGGTGATCGGGCGCTGGTAGAACCACGCGTCGGGGTTGGTCGCCGCGTGCTTGCGGTCGACGACGGCGATCCTGCCGAAGTCCTCGTTGGTGACGCCATACGTCGACATGTAGCGCTGCGCGTGCACGGCGACCCAGGCCGCGGGGGTGAGCAGCCCGAACGGCGCGTAATGCGCCATGAACAACGGTGTTTCGGCCATGCTGCGACCGCTGCCGCCGAACCGGAAGCCCGACCGTTCGTTGAATGCCCGCCAGCAGACCACGACGTCGGCGACACCGGTGGCGACGGCCATCGCCGCGTGTACGACGGTGCCCGCGGCAGCCCCGCCGCCGTGGTGCACGCGGGAGAAGAAGTTGAGGTCGCCGATGCCCACGTTGCGGGCGATGTCGATCTCGTCGCTGGCATCCATCGTGAACGTGACCATGCCGTCGACGTCACCGGGGGCCAGGCCGGCGTCGTCGAGTGCGGCGCTGACCGCCTCGCACGCCAATTGCAGCTCGCTGCGCCCCGATTCCTTCGAGAACTCCGTCTGGCCGATCCCGACGATGGCCGCGGCGCCCGGCAGCGTCCGGCTCATGCGCCCGACCCGTCGAGCAGGCTGAGCAACGCGGTGCCGGACACGTGGTCGCCCAGGCTGTTGGCGCCGGCGAACGTCACCTCGACGAAGTTTTCGCCGTCCGACCCTTCGGTCTTGCCGGTGACGCTACCGGTGAACCGCAGCGGGTCGTCGGGGAAGCACGGCACGCCAAGGCGAATCGACAGGTTCTTCACCATCGCCTCGGGTCCGGCCCAGTCGGTGAGGAAGCGCACGCAGTAGCCGTTGGTGGTCAGGATGTTCATGAACAGGTTGGGCGAGCCCTGCTGCTTGGCGTAGTCGCGGTCGTGATGCACCGGCATGAAGTCCCGGGTGGCGATGGCGCCGGCGACGATCATCGTTGTGGTGATCGGGATTTCGAGCGGGGTGACCTCGTCGCCCTCCGCGATTTCTTGCCATCGCAGGGTCGTGGTCCGGCTGGAGGTGGTCGTCATGCGGATCCTTCCGAATAGGTTGCGCCGAGGCGGGCCAGTTGGGCCGAAGCCGGACCGAGGGACAAGCCGAAATCCATGACCACGCCTAGCCGCTGGGCCGGAACTGGTGTAGTACGAGGCCGTCGTCGAACGCCTGGTAGTAGACCTCCACCGGCAGCCCTGGCGTCACATCGGAAGGGTCGATCCCGGTCAGGTTGGATACCAGACGTACGCCTTCTTCCAGCTCCACCAGAACGACGACGTAGGGATATTCGAAGAACGAAAACTTGGGCTCGTGCGGCATCACGAAGCTGTAGACCGTTCCGCGGCCGGACGACTCGATCGCCGTCCACTCCAGCGAACGGCAGTGCGGGCACATCGGGCGCGGCGGATGCCGCAGCTTCCCACAGCCACCGCAGCGCTGGATCAGAAGTCTGTTCTCCCGCAAACCATTCCAGAAGAATTCGGTGTCCGGGGTGATCGCCGGCGCCAGACGAGTCGCCATCAGTTTGCCGGTCTGAATCGCAGGACCCGAAATCGCTGCCGTCCCAACACCTCACCGTTCTGGTCAGTGTAGGTGGTCAGCCAGGTCAGGAAGAAGCCGGTGCCCAGCGCCGTCTTTTTCTCGTCGGAGACCGACTCGTAGACCGTCGTCGCGCTGATCACGTCGCCCAGTCGCGGGTACCGCTCGATCTCGAACTCCGAATTGGTCGCGACAGTGCTCGTGTAGCCGGCCTCATCAAGGAACGCCGTTGGATTGCTCTGGATTTCAACGGGAGCCCCGCCCCGTTCGCCGATTCCCTCCAGCTTCGGCGATGGCATGGTCCACGTCTGCAGCATCACCGGCGGTGAGACTATGTCGCCGAACCGTGACGACGCGGCGAACTCCGGATCGATGTAGACGGGGTTCATGTCGGCCATCGCATACGCCCAGTGCCGGATCATCGGCTGGTTCACCGGGTCCGGTGCCAGCGACGGTTTCCCGGTGCCACCGGTGGGCTGTCCGATGAGGGCCCGCACCTTGGCGCTGACGGTTTCTGAGTCGGTCACTTGGCAAGGCCCCTCTCACAGGATCCGACAGATTGATGCGATCTGTCACGCGAAATGTGTGTACTCTGCGCCGTCGCGCGCTGTCAATACGACAGCAAAGCACGGGAATAGCGGGGAATTCGCGCGAATGAAGATTGACGGCGGCTGCCGGGGCGAGTACACCAAGTGATCAGATGACCGGAGGACGCAGATGGCCGATTCACCCGCTCTTGTCCAGACCTATCAGCTCTACATCGACGGCGACTGGGTCGAGCCGCAGGACGGCCGCTACGACGACGTTTCGCCGTCCACCGAGGCCGTCATCGCTACCGCGCCCGATGCCAGCGTGGCGCAGGTCGGCGACGCGATCGCGGCCGCGCGGCGCGCCTTCGACAGCGGACCGTGGGGCACGATGTCCGCCGAGCAGCGCGCCGGGTGTCTGAACCAGCTGGGCGAGGCGCTGACCAAGCACGCCGACGACTTCTTCGCGCTGTCCCAGGTGGAATGGGGCTGCATCGCCAACGAGCGGATGATGCAGATCGACGGTGCCGGGTTCATGTCCATGCATGCCGCCCAGCTCGCCACCCAACTGGTCGACCAGGAGGTCAGCGGCATCAGCGCCGGAACCACGTTGCTCCGGCACGCGCCGCTGGGTGTCGTATCGGTGCTGACGCCGTGGAACTTTCCGCACTGCCTGAACGTGATGAAGATCAATCACGCTCTGGCCGCGGGAAATACGGTGGTGCTCAAGCCCTCTCCGCTGACACCGCTGGCGGGGCTGGCGTTGGCGCAGCTCATCGACGAGCACACCGACATTCCGCCCGGGGTGGTCAACGTGGTCACGCCGTCGGGTGTCGATGCGGCCAAGCTGCTGACCACCGATCCGCGCATCGACATGGTGAGCTTCACCGGCAGCTCGGTCGTCGGTCGCCAGGTCATGTCCGCCGCCGGCGACACGATGAAGCGAATCCTGTTGGAACTGGGCGGCAAGTCGGCCAGCATCGTCCTCGACGACGCACAAGTGACCGACGAGATGCTGCGGCAGATGCTGTTCGAATCCTGTTCCCTGCACGCCGGACAGGCCTGCATCCTGCACAGCCGGCTCCTGTTGCCTGATTCGCTGCACGACGACATCGTCGATCGCCTTGCGGCGCTGGCCCGCGACATCAAGGTGGGTGACCCCACCGATCCCGACGTGCAGATGGGTCCGTTGATCAGTGCGGCGCAACGCGACCGGGTCGAGGCGCACGTCGCAGGCGCCCGAAGTGATGGTGCGAAGCTGGTGACCGGCGGCGGCCGGCCGGCCGGCTTGGACGTCGGCTACTACTTCGAACCGACGATCCTGTCCGGTGTGGAGCCGAATTCGACTATCGCGCAAGAGGAAGTGTTCGGCCCGGTGCTGACCGTGCTGCGCTACCGAGACGACGACGACGCCGTCGCCATCGCGAACAACTCGCAATACGGGCTCTCCGGTGCGGTGTGGGGTGAAGATGTGGACCGCGCCGTCGGTGTGGCGCGCCGCATCCGTACCGGCCAGATCGCGGTCAACGGCATCAGCCCCGGCGGCGCGCCGTTCGGCGGCTTCAAGCTCAGCGGGCTGGGCCGTGAGGGCGGCGGCATCGGCGGGTTGCACCAATACATGGAGCAGATGGCGATCGGGGTTCCCGCGTAGCTCGTCGGCGAGCCCGGTGTGCCCTAAGTCTGATGTTGGATTCTCGACGCAGATTTGTCTCTGCGCCGCCGGCGGCCCCGGCGGAAAGCAACCGGGCCCGCTTTGGTGAACCGCACATCACATGCCAAGCTGCTCGACATGGTCATGGAGATCGCCCGCCCCAAGCTCGAGGGAAACGTCGCCGTCGGCGAGGACCGCCAGATCGGCTTCGCGGAGTTCGGTGACCCGCAGGGCAGGGCATTCTTCTGGCTGCACGGCACCCCGGGCGCCCGCCGCCAGATTCCCACCGAGGCCCGCCTCTACGCCGAACAGCACAAGATCCGGCTGATAGGCCTGGACCGGCCCGGGATCGGCTCGTCGACGCCGCACCGGTACGAGAACATCCGGGCATTCGGCGACGACCTGCGGACCATCGCGGACATCCTGGGTATCGACCAGATGGCAGTCATCGGTCTGTCCGGCGGGGGCCCCTACGCGCTGGCGTCCGCCGCGGTGCTGCCCGACCGGGTCGTAGCCGTCGGTGTGCTCGGTGGCGTCGCGCCTTTCGTCGGCGACGAGGGAATCACCAGCGGCCTGATGAATCTGGGCAAGCGGGTGGCGCCCCTGCTGCAGCTGGCGGGTGACCCGCTACGGATCGGCGCGAGCCTGGTGGTCCGGGCGGTCCGCCCCGTCGCGAATCCCGCGCTCTATCTATATGCGGCGATATCGCCCGAAGGCGACCGGCGCCTGCTGACCCGGCCCGAGTTCGGGGCCATGTTCCTCGACGACCTGCTCAACGGCAGCCGCAAGCAGCTGGCGGCCCCGTTCAACGACATCATCCTGTTCACCCGGGACTGGGGATTCCGGCTCGACGAGGTCAAGGTGCCGGTGCGGTGGTGGCACGGCGACAGCGACCACATCGTGCCGTTCGCCCACGGCCAGCACGTCGTGGCCTTGCTGCCCGACTGCGAGCTGATCGTGCTGCCGGGTGAAAGCCACCTCGGCGGGCTGGGCCGCGGCGAGGAGATCCTGTCCACCCTGACCAAGATCTGGGACGAGCGAGGCTGACCTTTCTCCGGGCAGGGTAGCCTGCTCAGGTGCTGCTGGCGTCCCTGAATCCCGCGGCGCTCACCGCCACCGATATCGCCGACGCGGTGCGCATCGACGGCACCGTGTTCAGCCGCAGCGACCTCGTCGCTGCCGCCACCTCGGTGGCCGAGCGGGCGGGCGGCGCGGGCCGGGTTGCCATCCTCGCCGCCCCGACGGCCGCGACCGTGCTGGCGGTCGCCGGCTGCCTGATCGCCGGGGTGCCCTTTGTCCCGGTGCCCGCCGACGTCGGCGCGGCCGAACGCCGGCACATGCTCACCGATTCCGGTGTGCAGGCTTGGCTCGGGCCGGCGCCCGACGAGGCGGAAGGCCTGCCGCACATCCCGGTGCGGCTGCACGCCCGCTCCTGGCACTGCTATGCCGAGCCGTCGCCGGATGCCACCGCCATGATCATCTACACCTCGGGCACGACCGGGCTGCCCAAAGGAGTGGTACTGAGCCGACGGGCGATCGCGGCCGACCTCGATGCCCTGGCGGAAGCCTGGCAATGGACGGCCGACGACGTCTTGGTGCACGGGCTGCCGCTCTTTCACGTGCACGGCCTGGTGCTGGGCCTGCTCGGCTCGCTGCGGATCGGAAATCGTTTCATCCACACCGGCAAGGCGACACCGGCGGGCTACGCGCAGGCCGCGACCGAGCACGGGGGCACGCTGTTCTTCGGGGTGCCCACGGTGTGGTCGCGGGTCGGGGCCGACGAGCCGGCCGCCCGGGCGCTGCGCCCGGCGCGGTTACTGGTCTCCGGAAGCGCGCCGCTGCCGGTTCCGGTGTTCGACCGGCTGGCTGGGCTCACCGGACACCAACCCATCGAACGCTACGGCGCGTCGGAATCGCTGATCACCATCTCCACGCGGGCCGACGGTGAGCGACGCCCGGGCTGGGTGGGCCTGCCGCTCACCGGTGTCCAAACTCAGGTGGTGGACGACGACGGCGGGGTGGTGCCGCACGACGGCGAGACGGTCGGGAAGCTGCACGTGCGCGGGCCGATGATGTTCGACGGCTACCTGAACCGGCCGGACGCCACCGCCGAGGCGTTCGACGCCGACGGCTGGTACCGCACCGGTGACGTCGCGGTGATCGACGCCGACGGGATGCACCGCATCGTCGGACGGGAGTCGGTCGACCTGATCAAATCCGGCGGTTACCGCATCGGCGCGGGCGAGATCGAAACGGTGCTGCTCGGTCATCCCGGAGTCCAGGAGGCGGCCGTCATCGGGATGCCGGATGACGACCTGGGTCAGCGCATCGTCGCCTACGTCGTCGGATCGGCCGCCGGTGACGAACTGATCGACTATGTCGCTCAAGAGCTTTCGGTGCACAAGCGGCCGCGTGAGGTGCGCATCGTGGACGCGCTGCCGCGCAACGCCATGGGCAAAGTCCTCAAGAAGCAGCTGCTGACCGAAGGCTGAGCGGCCGCTCAACCGGGCGCAGCCCGGGTAAGCCGGGTGCCGAGACACGCAGCAATTTGCCAGGCTCAGGGCCGGGCGTGCCCGCGAAGCTTCACCTACCGTCGTAACCGTGCATCGACGTAACCGGACGGCGCGAGGCCGCCGTGGGTGAGGCGACTCGGCCCGCGGGCCCTGCCGCGCGTACCCCCATGCGGCGGATCGCGACGGCCTGTCTCGTGGGCTCGGCCATCGAGTTCTACGACTTCCTGATCTACGGAACCGCGGCCGCCCTGGTGTTTCCCGCGGTGTTCTTCCCACACCTCGGCCCGACGGTGGCCACCATCGCCTCGATGGCGACGTTCGCGACGGCGTTCCTGTCCCGCCCGTTGGGCGCCGCGGTCTTCGGGTACTTCGGGGACCGGCTGGGTCGCAAGAAGACACTGGTCGCCACCCTGCTGATCATGGGCGCATCGACGGTCAGCGTGGGCCTGGTCCCCACCACGGCGTCGATCGGGGCCGCGGCGCCCTTGATCCTCATCGTGCTGCGCCTGCTGCAAGGCTTCGCCGTCGGCGGCGAATGGGCCGGCTCGGTCCTGTTGAGCGCCGAATACGCGCCCCCTGGCAAACGCGGCTGGTACGGCATGTTCACTTCGCTGGGCGGCGGCACGGCGGGGATATTGGCCAGCCTGACGTTCCTCGCCGTCAGCCTCACCATGGGGGAGAGCAGCCCGGCATTCATGGAATGGGGCTGGCGGGTGCCGTTCCTGATCAGCAGCGGGCTGATCGGCATCGCCCTCTACGTGCGGCTCAACATCGACGAGACCCCGCTGTTCGTCCAGGAGAAGGCCCGCAATCTGGTGCCCAAAGCGCCACTGGCAGAGCTGGTGCGGCTGCAGCGACGCGAGATCGTGCTGGTCGCGGGCTGCTTCCTGGGCGGCATGGGCTTCGTCTATCTGGGCAACACCTTCCTCGTCATGTACGCCCACTCCCATCTGGGTTATTCACGCAGCTTCATCTGGGGCGTAGGCGCGCTGGCCGGGCTGACCAGCATCGTGTTCGTCTCGTTCGGGGCATGGCTGTCCGATCGCGTCGGGCGTCGCCGCGTGATGCTGAGCGGGCTGGCGGCGTGTCTGCCGTGGTCCTTCGTGGTCATTCCGCTGATGGATACCGGCAGCCCCGCGATGTACGCGGTGGCCGTCCTCGGCATGTTCGCCTGCGCGGCGATAGCCAACGGCCCCACGGGGGCCTTCGTTCCCGAGTTGTTCGCCACGCGCTACCGCTACAGCGGCGCAGCGGTGGCGATGAACCTGGCCGGCGTCCTCGGCGCCGCCGTGCCGCCGCTGTTGGCGGGCACCCTGTTGGCGACATACGGCAGCTGGGCCATCGGGGTGATGATGGCGACCCTGGTAACGACCAGCCTCGTGTGCGTCTCTCTGCTGCCCGAAACCAAAGGAACCGCGCTGGGCGCGGCCCCGGCCGCCGACAGGGTCCCCGCCGACTTATAGGAGCACGCGTCAGTTGGCGTGCAAGTCCTCGTTGAGGGCAATGCCCTGACCGCGGGCCACGACTTCCACCGCCCCGGTCACCGAATTGCGGCGGAACAACAAGTTGTTGCCGCCGGACAGCTCCAGCGCCTTCATCGTTTTGCCTTCGGGCGTAATGACTTTGGTGCCGGCGGTGACGTACAGGCCGGCTTCGACGACGCAGTCGTCGCCCAATGAGATACCCAGGCCGGCGTTGGCGCCGAGCAGGCAGCGCTTGCCGATCGAGATCACCTCGGTGCCGCCGCCGGACAGCGTGCCCATGATGGAGGCCCCGCCACCGATGTCGGAGCCGTCGTCCACCACCACGCCCGCGGAGATGCGTCCCTCCACCATGGACGCGCCCAGGGTGCCGGCGTTGTAGTTGACGAAGCCCTCGTGCATCACCGTCGTGCCCGGCGCCAGGTGGGCGCCCAGCCGCACCCGGTCGGCATCGGCGATGCGCACCCCGGTCGGCAGAACGTAATCGACCATGCGCGGGAACTTGTCGACGCCGTAGACCGTGACCGATCCGTGGCGCCGCAGCCGGGCCCGGACGGCCTCAAAGCCCTCGACGGCGCACGGTCCGCGATTAGTCCAGACCACGTTGGTTAATACCCCGAATAAGCCGCCGGCGTTCAGCCCATGCGGCGCCACCAATCGGTGCGAGAGCAGATGCAATCGCAGGTAGGCGTCGTAGGCGTCGGCGGCCACGTCATCCAGAGAGCCGATGACCGTGCGCACGGCGACGGTCTCGGTGCCGCGGTCGTCGTCCCGACCGATCAGCGCCGTCAGCTCCTGGGGAACATCGGACAGCGCCAGCCGCGACGTCGCGCCGGTGCCCGATTTGGTCAGTTCCGGTGCGGGGAACCACGTGTCGAGGATCGATCCGTCGGCGGCCAGCGTTGCCAGCCCGATACCTGCAGCTCCAGTCACGGCGGACAGGTTACTTCGTGTGGTGGCACCAGGTCCCGCCCGCCCTGCGGGAGCGCTGCATCAGGGCCGCGCAGTCACCCGTGCGTGCGCTCAACGACCGACGCGCACAAGGCGATTCGTGACGTTGGGGCGCGCCGTCCGTGGTCCTGAGCGTTCGGCTTCGGCAGTCCTAGCAGGTCAAGGCGTGAATTTCGCCGTTTCGGGTACGCAGCCTCCGGGGTCGTTACCGGCCTGGCCAAAGGCCCCTTTGTCGCCGGCCCGCTGTGGCCGCTTGATTGCGGAGGAGAAAGAACATGTCCTTTGTCACCATACGGCCCGAGGCGCTGCTGGCCGCGGCGAGCACGCTCGAAGGCCTCGGCGCTTCGATGGCCGCCCAGGACGCCGCCGCCGCGGCTCCCACCACGAGCATCGCCCCCGCGGCCGCCGACGAAGTGTCCGCACTGCAGGCGGCGCAATTCTCCGCCTACGGCGCGTGGTACCAGCAGGTCAGCGCCCAGGCGAAGGCGATTCACCAAGACCTGGTGAACAACCTGGACAGTAACGCCGGTTCGTACGGAACCACGGAAGCCGCGAACAAGGTCACCACCAGCGCCGCGGCGTTGCCCGCCGCCGCGCCGGCCGCCGCTGCCGCCGACCCACCGCCCGGGGACGCTGCCCTCGGCACCACCATCGAGTGGGGTCAGAACGTCGGCTCCGCGGCCTCGGACTTCATCACCTTGGGCGAGGGGCAGTTCGCTCCCGTTCCCGGCGCGGCCGGGATCCCCGACTTCACCGGGGGGCTCACCTCGACAGCAGCGCCCGCGAGCGCGCCCGCGCCAGCGCCCGCAGCCGTGGGTGGGGCGCCGTTGCTGGCGAGCATGGGCCGGGGACCCTCGATCGGCGCGTTGTCGGTACCGCCTAGTTGGGCGGGAAGTGGCGTCCCCGAGGCGACCTCGACCCCGGTGACGCTGACCGGCGCGGGATTCACCACCGCGCCCCCGGCGACGACCGTGAACGCCATCCCGGGTGGCGTGCCGTCGATGGCCACCGCCGGACGCGGCGGCTACGGCCTCGGTGCGCCCCGCTACGGCGTCAAGCCCACCGTGATGCCCAAGCCCGCCGTTTAACACCTCCGAACCTCAGCAAGAACAGGAGCAAGACAATGACTTTCGACTTCGGAGCACTGCCCCCAGAGTTGAATTCCTTGCGCATGTACACCGGCGCGGGAGTCGGTCCGATGATGGCCGCGGCCGCGGCCTTCAGCAGCTTGGCCGACGAATTGAGTACGACGGCCACGGCCAGCCAGGCGGCGATCTCGAATCTGACCGGCGAGGAGTGGATGGGGCCGTCGTCGGTCACGATGGCCACCGCCGCCGCGCCGTATGTGACGTGGATGAATACCACCGCTGCGCAGCTGCAACAGGCGGCCACCCAAGCCATGGCATCGGCGGCGGCTTACGAGGCGGCCTTTGCGATGACGGTGCCGCCGCCGCTGGTAGCGGCCAACCGGGCCCAGTTGGCGGCCCTCGTCGCGACCAACGTCCTGGGCCAGAACACGCCCGCCATCGCGGCCACCGAGGCGCAGTACGGCGAGATGTGGTCCCAAGACGCCGCCGCCATGTACAGCTACGCCGCGGCTTCGGCGGCAGCGGCGAGGTTGAGCCCGTTGACATCTCCGGCACCCACCAACAGCCCGGGCGGGCTGGGCGCGCAGACGGCGGCGACGGCCGCGCAGACGAGTGGGCTCCGCTCGGTCGTCGCCAACGTGCCCAACGCCGTGCAGTCGTTCGCCGCGCCCGCCGCACCGGCGGCCCCGCCGGGCCTGAACGCCCTGGACAGCGTGCTCGGCGACCCCGTGGTGTCCAATGTCGGCAACGCCGGATTCGACATCGTGTCGTGGAACGTGTTCAACACCATCGTGTCCAACATCCTGTACAACCACACCCTCGACGCGGCGGCTTCCGCCGGCGTCGCCGGTGATCTGGGAGGCGCGGTCGGCTCCGGAGCCCTGGTGAGTGCCCCGGCACCGGTCAGCACCGCGGGCGTCGGTGCCGCACCGGTAATGGCGAGCATGGGCTCGGCGTCCCCGGTCGGCGGATTGTCGACGCCCGTCGCGTGGTCGGCGGCCACGCCTCGGGTCCCCGCCGCGACGGTCGCGGGCACGGGGTGGACCGCGCCCACCGAAGACGCGCACACCACATGGGCGTCCGGCATGCCTGCGGTCGCCTCGGCGGGGCGGGGCGGTTACGGCATGGGGCCTCGTTACGGCGTGAAGCCCAAGGTGATGCCCACGCAGTTGCTCGTCTAGCCGCCAGCGCCCGGCTCCGCCGCGCGTGCGATCGCCACGGGATCGAGGGTGGCGACCCGCTGCGCCCGGCTCCGCCGCGCTTGCGATCGCCACGGGATCGAGGGTGGCGACCCTGCGCCCGGCTCCGCCGCGCTTGCGATCGCCACTACCCTGAGACCGTGCTGGACTTACGCGGGGATCCGATCGCGCTGACCGCGGCACTGGTGGACATTCCCAGCGAATCGCGGGACGAAGCGCGGCTGGCCGACGAGGTCGAGGCCGCGCTGCGGGCCCAGACCTCCGGGTTCGAGATCATTCGCAACGGCGACGCCGTGCTGGCGCGCACGCACCGCCAGCGGCCGTCGCGCGTGCTATTAGCGGGGCACCTGGACACCGTGCCGGTGGCCGGAAACCTGCCCAGCCGTCGCGAGGGCGGCGACCTGTACGGCTGCGGCACGGCGGACATGAAGTCCGGGGACGCGGTTTTTCTGCATCTCGCCGCCACGGTGGCCGACCCGGTGCACGATCTCACGCTGGTGATGTACGACTGCGAGGAAATCGAAGCCGCCGCAAACGGATTGGGCCGCATCGAACGCGAGTTGCCGGACTGGCTGTCCGCCGACGTGGCCATCTTGGGCGAGCCCACCGGCGGCTACATCGAGGCCGGTTGCCAGGGCACGCTGCGCGTGGTGGTCAGCGCCAGCGGGACCCGCGCTCATTCGGCGCGATCTTGGTTGGGAGAAAACGCGATTCATAAACTCGGCGCGGTGCTGGAGCGGCTGGCCGCGTACGAGGCGCGCAGTGTCGACATCGACGGCTGCCTCTACCGTGAGGGCCTGTCGGCCGTGCGCATCGACGGCGGCGTGGCGGGCAACGTGATTCCCGACGCGGCCACGGTGACGATCAACTTCCGTTTCGCCCCCGACCGGTCGCTGCCCGATGCGCTGCAACACGTCCACGATGTGCTTGCCGGGCTCGATGTGCACATCGAACAGACCGATGCGGCGGCGGGCGCGCTGCCCGGACTGTCCCAGCCCGCCGCCAAGGCCCTGGTCGAAGCGGCCGGTGGCAACGTCCGCGCCAAGTACGGCTGGACCGACGTGGCGCGCTTCGCCGCACTGGGCATACCGGCGGTCAACTTCGGGCCCGGCGATCCCAACCTGGCGCACAAGCGCGACGAGCGGGTCGCGGTCGCCGACATCACCGCCGCGGTGGACGTGCTGCGCGGCTACCTGAGCGGCTAAGCCTAACCGGCCCCGCACCGCTGCGCCTGCGCGGCGGCGTCGGCGGCGGCCGCGTGCATTCCGATCGACGTCAGCTCCTCCGACACCGCGCGCAACCCCGCGTCATCACCGGCGGCCAGTGCGCGGGCATGGGACAGCGCGATTCGGCCTGCGACACAGTCGACCTCGTCACAGAGCCGAGCCAGCGGATCGGCGGCCCGGATGTCCCCCAGCCGGACGGCCTCGTGCCAGACCCGCACCGCCACGCCCCGCTGCCCGCCGCGTTCGGCCATCCGGGCGGCGTCGCGCGCGGCGGCCACCGCGCCATGCGGATCGCGCACCAGGGCGAGCCGCCACGCCCGCGCCACACCGAGTTCCGGCGCGAACAGGGCCGACTTGGTGCCGTGCCGGGCTTCGGCCCTGCTCAACGCCTTTGCCGCCGCGGCGGTGTCGCCCTGCTGGGCCAGCGCGGTGGCCAGCAGCGTGAGCGATAGTGGCCCCCACGAGTAACCGGTCCGCTCCAGGATGGCGGCCGCCGGGGTCAATAAGGCTGCCGCAGCGGCGAATTCGCCACCGGCGAGTAGCGCATGGGCCAGCAGCACCTCGCCGATCGCGCGGCCCGGCTGCTGCAGTTCGGCGAAGTCGGTGAACTGCTGAGCGAGCTGGCGGGCTTGGTCGGGGCGGCCGGCCATCAACACCGCGGTGGTCTGACCCAGCCCGATCGTGAAGCGCAGCAGCCCGGGATGTTCGGCGGCCAAGGCGCGCTGCGCCAGGGGCTCGACGTCATCGAATCGACCTTCGCGCGCCGCGCACAATGCGGCCGCACTGGCCGCCCAGGCCACCGCCTGGTCATCGGCCGCCGGCGACGCGAGGACGTCGGCGGCGACCTTCACGGCGTGCCCGACGTTGCCGGCGTTCATCGCGAAGGTCGCGCTCAGCGCGTCGAGGGTGGTCCGTGGGCCGGTATCGGTGACCCGGTTGCGCACGGTCCGCAGGAAAGCGGTGGCGCGCTCCGGTTCGCTCAGCATCCAGAACTGGTTTGCCGCCCGCAGCAGGGCCCAGTCCATCAGCGCGGCTTCGGTCAACGCGGTGGAGTCGACCTCGGCCAAGATCGAATCGGCCTCGCGGCCACGGCCCTGCCACCCCAGGGCATGCGCCAGCGCGAGCCGCGCCGCCAGGCCGCCGGACCGCCGCAGCGCCCATCGGGCCAGCCGTTCGCCCAGCGCCAGGTCACCGAGCCGCAGCGCCTGCTGGGCGGCGGCGACGACGTCGGCGACCCGCGGGGGAGTGTCGCTGTCCAGCGCCAGCGACACCAGCCGCAAGTGGTCACTGAGGTGCTCGGACGGACGTTGTGACAGCAACTTGACGAGATCGGTGCGTCGTTGCCGGGCCCCGTCGGGGTCGAGCGCGGCCCGCACCCGTTCGGAGAACAACGGATGGGCCGTGTAGACGACCGGGTCGTCGGAGGACCCGCCCCGCGCCCGCGTCTCCGCGGCACCCCACGTCACCGCATCATCCACCGCGCCGTCTCCCGCCAGCGCGGTCAGCTCGGCGAGCGACAAAGGCTCCGCGACGGCCAGATACTCCAGGACCGAGCGCGCAGCCGCAGGGAGCTCGGTGAGGAACGTGTCTATCTCTTCGGGCGCCGTCGCCCCGCCGGGCGGCTCGAGGTCTATCCGGGTGAGCAGGCCGTCGTTCCACAGCGCCGCGATCGCATCGGGAGCGGGCTCGGCGCGGGCGGTGACGATGAGCCGTCCGGCGCCGTCGCGCGCCAGCTGGTAGACCAGCGTGGCTGACAGCACGTCCAGGTGTTGGGCGTCGTCGACCACGAGCAACAGATCGTCACCGCCCAGCGACGCCCGCGCGGCACGCAACAGCGCGGCCGGCTTGCCGAGGTCGGCGATCTGCACCAGATGGCTGAACGCCCCGAACGGGACCGTGCGTTCGGTCGGGGTGCCGGTGACCCAGCGGGTGACCGTATTCGGGTGCTGATCGGCGAAACGCTCGGCGGCCACCCGGACGAGGGTGGATTTGCCGACGCCATCGGGTCCGAGCACCACTGCTCCGCGGGCCCCGTCGGCCAGAGCCGCATCCAGCCGCTCTGAGGCCGCCGCATGTTGGGGGACGTTCCATCGAATCGGCACCGCCGAATTTTATGGTGCGAGCGCCGGGCGGCAGGGTGAAAGCCCCAGATATGACGGGCCGTATGCGGTTGGTCTACCTTTGGCGGATATGCCCGGCCAGCGCGATTCATCAGGCGAGTGGTCGGTGTGTGTGTACTGCGCCTCCGGTCCGCAGCATCCCGAATTGCTCGGAGTCGCTGCGGAACTCGGTGAGGCGATCGCCGAGCGCGGCTGGACGCTGGTGTGGGGCGGGGGCCGGGTGTCGGCGATGGGCGCGGTGGCGAGCGCGGCGCGCGCCCGCGGCGGCCGGACCGTCGGCGTCATACCCAAGATCTTGATGCGCCGCGAGATCGCCGACGCGGACGCCGACGAGCTGATCGTCAGCGACACCGTCCACGAGCGCAAGCAGCTCATGGAAGAGCGCGCCGATGCATTCGTCGTGCTCCCGGGTGGCCTCGGCACCCTCGACGAGTTGCTTGACGCGTGGACGACGGCCTTCCTCGGTCTGCACGGCAAGCCCATCGTGTTGCTGGACCCCTTCGGTCACTACGAAGGGCTGTGGACCTGGTTGTGCGGATTGCTGGACAGCGGTTACGTCTCCCAGATGGCGATGGACCGGTTGGTGCTGGTCGACAAGGTGGGTGCGGCGCTGGAAGCGTGCGCACCGGGCTGAGGCCGTCGACGGGTTTGCCACCCCTATTAGGCTGTCCGCCGAGCTTTGACTTTGGAAACGAATCGAGGGGATCACGTGTCCGATCGTGACGGTGGAGCGCGCACGGCGGTCAAACTGACCGACATCGCATTTCGGGCGCCGGCCGTGCTGGCCGACCTGCCGGTGATCGCGCGTGGCGCGATGACCGGGCTGCTGGCCCAGCCGGGCTCCAAGAAGTCGATCGGCACGGTGTTTCAGGATCGGGCCGCCCGCTACGGCGACCGCATCTTCCTGCGCATGGGCGATCAGCAGCTGACCTACCGCGACGCCAACGCCGCGGCCAACCGATACGCCGCCGTGCTGGCCGCGCGCGGCGTCGGCCAGGGCGACGTCGTCGGCATCATGCTGCGCAACTCCCCGAACACCGTGTTGGCCATGCTGGCCGCGGTCAAGTGCGGCGCGGTCGCCGGCATGCTCAACTACCACCAGCGCGGCGAGGTGCTCGCGCACAGCCTCGGCCTGCTCGACGCCAAGGTTCTCATCGCCGAGACCGATCTGGTCAGCGCGGTGGCCGAGTGCGGCGGCTCGGGCAGCACCGAGACGTTGACCGTCGAGGACTTGGAGCGGTTCGCGGTGAGCGCGGCGGCCACCAACCCCGCCTCGGCGTCGGCAGTGCATGCCAGGGACACCGCGTTCTACATCTTCACCTCGGGCACCACGGGCTTCCCCAAGGCCAGCGTCATGACGCACCTGCGGTGGCTCAAGGCACTCGCGGCGTTCGGCGGTATCGGGTTGCGGCTCAAGAGTTCCGACACCCTCTACTGCTGCCTGCCGCTGTACCACAACAACGCGCTGACGGTGGCGCTGTCGTCGGTGATCAACTCGGGGGCGACCCTGGCGCTGGGCAAGTCGTTCTCGGCGTCGAAGTTCTGGGACGAGGTGATCGCCAACGAGGCCACTGCGTTCATCTACATCGGCGAGGTGTGCCGGTACCTGCTCAACCAGCCGGCCAAGCCGACCGACCGCGCCCACAAGGTGCGGGTGATCGCCGGAAACGGCCTGCGCCCGGAGATCTGGGACGAGTTCACCAAGCGGTTCGGCATCGCCCGCGTCTGCGAGTTCTATGCCTCGAGCGAGGGCAACGCGGCGTTCATCAACGTCTTCAACGTGCCCCGCTCCACGGGCGTGTTCCCGATGCCGCTGGCCTACGTCGAGTACGACCCCGACACCGGCGCCCCGCTGCGCGACGACAACGGCCGGGTCCGTCGGGTGCCCGCCGGCCAGCCCGGTTTGTTGCTCAGTCCGGTCAACCGCCTGCAGCCCTTCGACGGGTACACCGACAAAGAGTCGAGCGAAAAGAAGTTGGTGCGCAACGCTTTTCGCGAGGGCGACTGCTGGTTCAACACCGGTGACGTGATGAGCCCGCAGGGCATGGGCCACGCCGCGTTCGTCGACCGGCTCGGCGACACCTTCCGGTGGAAGGGCGAGAACGTCGCCACCACGCAGGTCGAGGCGGCGCTGGCGTCCGACGACTCCGTCGAGGACTGCACGGTCTTTGGGGTCGAGGTTCCGCGCACCGGCGGCCGTGCCGGCATGGCCGCGGTGAAATTACGCGGGGGTGCCGAGTTCGACGGGCAGTCGCTGGCCCGTGCCGTCTATGACCAGCTCCCGGCCTACGCCCTGCCCCTGTTCGTGCGGGTGGTGGAATCCATCGAGCAGACCACGACCTTCAAGAGCCGCAAGGTGGAACTGCGCGAGCAGGCTTACGGTTCCGACGTGGAGGACCCGCTGTTTGTGCTGGCCGGGCGCGACAAGGGCTACGTGCCGTACTACGACGAGTACCCCGGCGAGGTGGCCGAGGGCAAACGCCCCTAAGGACGCCCTGGTGATGAGGGTGCGCTGACGGCGTCGCGTGTGCGCACACGGCGGCGACACGCCGCCAGATTGCGGCCGTGGCCGCACACTCGATCCCCGGCCCGCGCGCGGCGCGGGGACCGGGCACCATGTATGTGTGCAATCGACACCGCCGGCGTCAGCCGGCCGCTCGACACCGCCGGCGTCAGCCGGCCGCTCGACTCTGTGCGGGCGCCCGGTCGCGGGCGATCGTGCGCTGATCATGGCGATCATCAACCGCACCCCGGACTCGTTCTACGACAAGGGCGCGACCTTCAGCGACGAGGCCGCCAGGGCGGCCGTGCACCGGGCCGTCGCCGACGGCGCCGATGTCATCGACGTCGGCGGCGTCAAGGCCGGTCCCGGGGAAGAGGTCGATGCCGACACCGAGATCGCCAGGCTGGTGCCGTTCATCGAATGGCTGCGCGGCGCATATCCGGAGCAGCTGATCAGCGCCGATACCTGGCGCGCCGAGGTGGCCAAGGTTGCCTGCGCGGCCGGCGCGGACCTGATCAACGACACCTGGGGCGGCATCGACCCGGCGCTGCCGGAGGTGGCCGCCGAGTTCGGAGCGGGCCTGGTGTGTTCGCACACCGGCAACGCGCTCCCGCGCACGCGCCCCTTCCGGGTGCATTACGGAACCACCGCCCGCGGCGTGGTCGACGATGTCATCGCCCAGGTCACCGGGGCCGCCGAGCGGGCGGTGGCCTGCGGTGTGGCCCGCGACCGGGTGCTGATCGATCCCACCCACGACTTCGGCAAGAACACTTTCCACGGGCTGCTGCTGTTACGCCACGTGAGCGATCTTGTGAACACCGGGTGGCCGGTGCTGATGGCTTTGAGTAACAAGGACTTCGTCGGGGAGACTCTGGGTGTGGAATTGACCGAGCGGCTCGAGGGAACGTTGGCGGCGACCGCGCTGGCCGCGGCCGCCGGCGCGCGGATGTTCCGCGTGCACGAGGTCGCGCCCACCCGTCGGGTCCTGGAGATGGTGGCCTCGATTCAGGGAACACGCCCGCCGGCGCGCACGGTGAGGGGGTTGGCATGACGACATCCGGCCTGGTCGCCGGCGACCTCGCCGGCGACGGCATGCTTGCCGCCCGGCCCGGCGACGTCTGGTTGGCCAACCGCAGCTGGAACCGGCCGAGCTGGACCATCGCCGAGCTGGAGGCCGCGAAGGCGGGCCGGACCATCTCGGTGGTGCTGCCGGCCCTCGACGAGGAAGAGACCATCGAGTCGGTGATCGAGAGCATCTCACCGCTGGTCGATGGGCTGGTCGACGAGCTGATCGTGCTGGACTCCGGTTCCACCGATGACACCGAGATCCGCGCCGTCGCCGCGGGCGCCCGCGTCGTCAGCCGCGAGCAAGCGCTGCCCGAGGTGCCGATCCGGCCCGGCAAGGGCGAGGCGCTGTGGCGCTCGCTGGCAGCCATCCGCGGGGACATCGTGGTGTTCGTCGACTCCGACCTGATCGATCCGCACCCGATGTTCGTGCCGTGGCTGGTGGCCCCGCTCCTCACCGACGACGGCATTCATCTGGTCAAAAGCTTCTATCGGCGGCCGTTGCGGGGCAGCGAGCTCGCCGATGTCGGTGACGTGCCCGCCGATGCCAGTGCCACCGGCGGTGGGCGGGTGACCGAGCTGGTGGCCCGGCCGCTGCTTGCGGCCCTGCGCCCGGAGTTGGGCTGCATCGTGCAACCGCTCGGCGGCGAATACGCGGCCACGCGCGAGCTGCTGACCTCGGTGCCGTTCGCCCCCGGCTACGGCGTGGAGATCGGCCTGCTGGTGGACACCTTCGACCGGCTGGGGTTGGGTGCGATCGCCCAGGCGAACTTGGGGGTCCGCGCGCACCGCAATCGGCCGCTGGCCGAGCTGGGCGTGATGAGCCGGCAGGTCATCGCGACCCTGCTATCGCGCTGTGGAATCCCGGACTCGGGCGTCGGGCTGACGCAGTTCATGGCCGACGGCGCCGAGGGCAACGGCTACACCCAGCACACGTCGCCCGTGTCGCTGGCGGATCGGCCGCCGATGCAGGCCATCAGGCCCCACTAGCCCCGGCGCGAGGTCACGCTGGTCGCCGCCGTGTCGGTGCCATAGGGCAGTATCGATCACGTGGCGTTGGTGTTGCTGTACCTGGTGGTTCTGGTGCTGGTGGCGATCGTCCTGTTCGGTGCGGCCAGCCTGTTGTTCGGTCGCGGCGAGCAGCTGCCACCGCTGCCCCGTGGGACGACGGCCACCGTGCTTCCCGCGTTCGGGGTGACCGGCTCCGACGTCGACGCCGTCAAGTTCACCCAGGTCCTGCGCGGTTACAAGGCCAGTGAGGTGGACTGGGTGCTGGATCGGCTCGCGCGTGAGCTCGAGGCGCTGCGCGGCCAGCTGGCCGCGGTGAACGCGTCGCCCGCCGGGCAGGAGACCGAGGGCGAATCGGGGGAACCAGACGATGGCGAGGATCGTCAGGACTCAGTGTGAATAAAGACGAATTGGTTCGCTGCAGTTGGGCGAGCGGGCGGCCCGGACCCGATTTCGAGCTCTATCGCGATTACCACGACCGCGAATGGGGCCAACCGGTGCGCGACGGGGTCGCGTTGTTCGAACGGATGAGTTTGGAGGCCTTTCAAAGTGGCCTGTCATGGCTGATCATCCTGCGCAAGCGGGAGAATTTCCGGCGCGCGTTCGGGCACTTCGACATCACCAAGGTCGCTGAATACACCGACGCAGACGTGCGGCGGCTGATGGCGGACCAGGGCATCGTCCGCAACCGCGCCAAGATCGAGTCGACGATCGCCAACGCGCGCGCCGCCGCTGAGCTGGGGAGTCCGGCAGACTTGGCGGACCTGCTGTGGTCATTTGCGCCGTCGCCGCGGTCACGACCGGCCGACCCATCCCAAATCCCCTCGGCCACTGACGAATCGAAGGCCATGGCCCGTGAACTCAAGCGGCGGGGGTTCCGTTTCGTCGGCCCGACCACCGCCTATGCGCTTATGCAGGCGACCGGGATGGTCGACGACCACATTCGCGATTGCTGGGTGCCCGCAACGGCCCGTTGAGCACACAGATGCGGGTCTTTGTTCAAGTGGCGACCTGGATAGGGAACAATGGGGGGGTGATAAGGCAGTTCGATGCCGGGCATGGCTTGAAGTTCGCTGGCGGGGCGTGCTCGGCGCCGACCAGGTCCGCACGGGCGGGCCAGCTCGAACCCGGAGGGAGCACTCGATGGCGGCGATGAAGCCCCGGACCGGAGACGGTCCTCTCGAAGCAACAAAGGAGGGGCGCGGCATCGTGATGCGAGTACCACTTGAGGGAGGCGGTCGACTTGTCGTTGAGCTGACGCCCGACGAAGCCGCTGCCCTCGGTGACGAACTCAAGGGCGTCACAAGCCCCACCTAGGGCCTGCCGCCGAGTGGAAATCGGCGGCGCTATGCGCACACCTTCCGATAGATCTCCAGCGTCTGCTCGGCGACGTGGGCCCAGGAGAACTCTTCGACACAGCGCTGTCGTCCTGCCTTGCCGTAGCGTTGCGCTTTCTCGCGGTCGGCGATCAACTCGTTGACGGCATCGGTCAACCCGGCCTGATAGGCCCGCGCGTCGTCGGGGCTGTAATGCACCAGCGTCCCGGTGACCCCGTCGGCGACGACCTCCGGGATCCCGCCGACATCGGAGGCCACCACCGCCGTCGAGCAGGCCATCGCCTCCAGATTCACGATGCCCAAGGGCTCGTAAACCGATGGGCATACGAAAACCCATGCCGCCGAGAGGATTTCGCGCAGATCGCCGATGGGCAGCATTTCCCGGATCCAGAACACCCCCGTGCGGCTGGCGGCCAGAGCGGCCACGGCATCGCGAATCTCGTCGGCGATCTCCGGGGTATCGGGCGCGCCGGCGCACAGCACCACCTGTGCCTCCGGGCTGAACCGGTGGGCGGCCGCCACCAGGTGAGCCAGTCCCTTTTGGCGTGTGATCCTGCCCACGAACACCACGATGGGCCGTGCGGGATCGATGCCGAGTTCAGTCAGCATCGATCCGGTTCGCACCGGCCCGGCCGGGTACCAGACATCGGTGTCGACGCCGTTGCGGATCACGTGCACGGCGCTGGGATCCAGTGTGGGATAGACGCGCAGGACGTCCTCGCGCATCGCGGTACTGACCGCGATGACGGCGTCGGCGGCCAGCACCGCGGTCTGCTCGACCCAGCTCGAGATCCGGTAGCCCCCGCCGAGTTGCTCGGCCTTCCACGGGCGCAGCGGCTCGAGCGAGTGCGCGGTCACGACGTGCGGCACGCCGTAGAGCAGGGAGGCCAGATGCCCGGCCATGCCGGTATACCAGGTGTGTGAATGCACCACGCTCGCACCCGACGCCGCATCGGCCATCATCAGGTCGGCCGACAGGGTCGACACCGCCTGGTTGGCGCCCCGCAGTCGCGGGTCGGGTTCGTGCACGTAAACGCCCGGACGTGGTGCCCCCATGCAATGCACGTCGACCGCGCAGAGCCGGCGCAGGTGGGCGACGAGTTCGGTGACGTGGACTCCCGCTCCGCCGTAGACCTCTGGTGGGTATTCGCGCGTCATCATGGCCACCCGCATACCCGAACGGTAGTTCGGCGACGGATCCCGCCGCGAGTCGGGTTCGCGACGGCGCGGGGCGATCTTCGCGGCGTGTGCAGCCAAATACCTTGACGGACAGCCCCACAGAACGTCGCCAATCACCCGGTGCCCCTGGCAGCCCTTCGCAACGGCCGATAGGTTTGAAACCATGAGGGAAGCGCCACACGTGCTGGGCATCGTCCTGGCCGGCGGTGAGGGCAAGCGGCTGTACCCGCTGACGGCGGACCGCGCCAAGCCCGCAGTTCCCTTCGGGGGCGCCTACCGACTGATCGACTTCGTCCTGTCCAACCTCGTCAATGCCCGTTATCTGCGCATCTGTGTTCTCACCCAGTACAAGTCGCATTCACTGGACCGTCACATCTCGCAGAACTGGCGGTTGTCCGGTCTGGCCGGTGAGTACATCACTCCGGTGCCCGCGCAGCAGCGGCTCGGCCCGCGCTGGTACACCGGTTCGGCCGATGCGATCTACCAATCGCTCAACCTGATCTACGACGAAGACCCCGACTACATCGTGGTTTTCGGTGCCGACCACGTATACCGGATGGACCCCGAGCAGATGGTCCGGTTCCACATCGACAGCGGTGCGGGCGCGACGGTGGCGGGCATCCGGGTTCCGCGCGGCGAAGCGACCGCGTTCGGCTGCATCGACTCCGACGAGTCGGGCCGCATCCGCAACTTCATCGAGAAGCCACTCGATCCGCCCGGAACCCCCGACGACCCCGAGCAGACGTTCGTGTCGATGGGCAATTACATCTTCACGACCAAGGTGCTCATCGACGCGATCCGCGCGGACGCCGACGACGACCATTCCGATCACGACATGGGCGGCGACATCATCCCGCGACTCGTCGACGACGGGATGGCCGCGGTCTACGACTTCAACGACAACGAGGTGCCCGGCGCAACCGATCGTGACCGGGCCTACTGGCGCGACGTGGGAACTCTGGACGCGTTCTACGACGCCCACATGGACCTGGTATCGGTGCATCCGGTGTTCAACCTGTACAACAAGCGCTGGCCGATCCGCGGCGAGTCGGAGAACCTGGCACCGGCCAAGTTCGTCAACGGCGGTTCCGCGCAGGAGTCGGTGGTGGGTGCGGGCAGCATCATCTCGGCGGCCTCGGTGCGCAACTCGGTGCTGTCGTCCAACGTGGTGGTCGACGACGGCGCGATCGTGGAGGGCAGCGTCATCATGCCCGGCGCCCGGGTCGGCCGCGGCGCGGTGGTGCGTCACGCGATCCTGGACAAGAACGTCGTCGTGGGACCGGGCGAGATGGTGGGCGTGGATCTGGAAAGGGACCGGGAGCGCTTCGCGATCAGCGCCGGCGGGGTGGTCGCCGTGGGCAAGGGCGTCTGGATCTAGCGCAACGACGATGCGGTCGAAAAAGGCGACCCGCGCCGTCGGATCTAGGCCGGGATCTCGGGGATCAGCAGGTGGGCCTCCCGCTGTGGACCCCAGTGCAAGGTGACGCGACCGCGTGACGAGCCTTCGTACCACGCCGGAAACTGGCCCGTGAGGGGGTTTCTCGGAGACAGCCAGCGGCCTGCGACCACCAGCCGCAGCTGCTCGCCGGCGCGGAACAGCGTCGACGACGGGCCCAGCTCCACCTCGACCGCCGCCAGCTCGCCGGCCGAGAGCGGGCGTGGGTCGGTGCCCGTGATCACGGGTTCGACCGGCCCGGACGCCTCGGGGTCCAGGGCGCGCAGCGAAACTCGCTGCCACCCGCTCGTCACGCGGTCGCGCCCGTAACCGTAGGATCCCTCGAAGCCAACGAACCGCCCGTCGCGCCACTTCTCCACACCGACGAACAAGTTCGCGTCGTCGCAGCCCCTCAGCTCGACCCACAGCCGGGCCACCATCGGGCCGGTCAGCTCGACGTCCTCGGGAATGGTCCAGGCGAAAGATGCTGCACGCGAACGGGTTCCGAATGAGATGTGGCCGGATGCCGCATGCCGCTCGGGCGTCAGGGTGCTGGCGTCGCCGAGATACATTGGGCGCCAACGCGTGCGGGCTAGCGGCCACTCCGCTTCTTCGCGCACCGCAGCGACGGTGTCGCGGTCCTCGCGTACCTCCAGACGCACGCTGCGCGATGCCGTCGCCCCGCCCAACACATCGCGGAAGAATTTCAGCTGCTCTGCCAGCGCGGCTTCCGAGTAGAAGGTGGTCCACTTGCCGCCGCGATGGGTGTAGAGGCGGGCGTGGGCGGAGCCGCCGAGCACGAATGCCCGGATCGAGCCCCGGCTGTGCAGGTTGTTATCCGAGAAGCTGCCGCAGACCAGCATGGGGACCTTGATCGCCGCGAGGTCGGGCGCCAGGGAGCGCCAGAACTCGTCGCGCAGCGGGTGGCCTTCCTGCATCCGTGCGATGTCGTAGCTCTGCCGCGTGTCGCGACTGAGGTTGCGCGACCACAACCGGCTGAAGCCGATCTCGTGAACGCCGCCGGGAAACATCAGGTCGCGGTAGGCATCGGTGAAGCCCTCCCATGGGCAGATCGCCTTCAGCGCCGGCGGCTGCAGGGCGGCCACGGCGTACTGGCTGATGGCCAGGTAGGACACCCCGAGCATGACCACGTTGCCATCGCACCACGGCTGTCCGGCGACCCACTGCACCAGGTCGTAGGTGTCCTCGGCCTCTTGGCGGGACAGCAGGTTTCCGGTGCCCTCCGAATGGCCGCAGCCGCGGGAGTCGGCGTTCACCACGACGAAGCCGTGCGCGGTCCACCACGCCGGATCCGGTGCCTCCCATCCGGTCAGGGTGGAGAAGGCCACGGGCTGGGGCTGGCGAATCATGCGGTACTGCACCGAGAACGTCGCCTTGTTGCCGCGCAGGGTCGGCAAGTTGTCCTTGCCGTACGGGTGAATGCTCAAGATGACCGGCTGGGGTGCGCCCCCTCCCTGGCGAAAGACGTTGATCCGCAATACCGTTCCGTCGCGGGTGGTGACGGCCACGTCACGCTCGACCTGTACATCCGCGGGAGGGTCGGTGACGGTGACGGGAGGTTTGGCGATGCCGCGAATCCTGTTCAACGCGTAACGCAGCGCGCCGGGGCGCCGCCAGGGGCGGTCCAGGGCGGGTGGCCGGTTGTGCAGCACGCCAATACCTTAGGTGGCCGATCCGGTGGCTACCAGACGTAGGGCACCAGCCGGTAGCGCACGCGCCTTGCGTAGTCGCGGTATCCGGGTAGTTCCCGGACGAGCAGCTTTTCTTCGTCGAGGATGCGCAGCGCGAGCACCAGGGCGCCCGGGGGGACGAAGAGCAAACCCCAGTAGGAGCCGAGTGCCAGAGGGATTCCGGTCATCATGATCACATTTCCGACGTACATCGGGTGGCGCACGAATCTATAGAGGCCGTGGGAAGCGACAGTCTGGCCCGTTTCCACCGTGACGGTGGCTGCGGCATAACTGTTCTGGGCGATCACCAGCATGGCGATGCCGAGGCCCGTCGCCACCAGCACGTCGCCGAGCACCGACAACAGAGGAGGCACCGACGACCAGCCGAACCGATGATCGAACGCGCTGAACACCATGGTCGCGAAAAGGGCAACAAACGAGCCGGTGATGATGAACTTCTGTGCCGTGCGGGGTTCCGCCCGCGGCCCCGCACGCATGCGGCGCTGCAGGGCCGCGGGATTGGTCCGGGCCAGGTAGACGGTCGGCAGGAGGGTCGCGGCGGTGAACACCGCGACGAAGAGCCACGCCTGCCAGTAGTGCAGCGTGCCGGCCGGCAGGAGCAGGATCAAGGCCAGCGAGAGAATGCCCCATACGGATGTCGCCGTTACACGGATTCCGGTTTTCATCGTGCTCCTAGCAGCGTAGATCGCGGTGTCGAAAAGCCGTGGCTCCCAGCATCATCAGCGCTACGTCGATGCCTGACAGCCATAGCAGCGGTACAACGGTGAAATCGGCGCCGATCCGCGGGATGTGTGCGAACGGCTCCGCGTCCAGCAGCCACTGCGAGAACCCGGCCAACGACCCGATCAGGTACAGGGAGACAAAGCCGATCAGGACACCCCAGGCGACCGGGGTCAGGCGTGGCGCGATGCCGAACACGCAGACGGTCACGGCCGACAAGAGCCACACCGCGGGCAGCTGGACGGCCGCGCTTGCGACGACCATGGGCAGCTTTGCGCCTACATCGCCGACCGCGACCCCATAGACGACGCCGGCGGTGATTCCGCTGGCCAGTATCGCCACCGCGGAGCCGGCGAGCGCAATCACCAAATGGCTTGCCAGCCAGCGAGTTCTGGACACGGCACCCGCCAGTACCGTCTCGGCGCGCAAGCTCGATTCTTCCTGGTGCAGCCGCAGTGTGAGCGAGACGGCGAAGGCGGCGGCGACCATGCCCATCATCGCGAACGCCACGGCGATGAACGCCTCCTCGAGTGCGCTGGTGCCGCCCATCCGTGCGACGATGTCGCGCGCCCCGCCACTGTCACCAAGCTCATCGCCGATGCCGTGCACCACGCTGCCGATCAGCAGGCCGTACAAGCACAGTCCTACGGTCCACAGCAGCAGCGCGGCGCGGTCGAGCCGCCACGCCAGCCCGAACACGTTGCCGAGTGCGGGTGCAGCCGTGGCGGGCCCGGGGCGTTCCGCGATGAGCCCGGCGCCGACGTCGCGGCCGGCCAACAGCCGATACGCGAGGGCGGTCAACGCGGCCGTCGTCGCCAGGTGCAGCAGCAGCACCCACAAGCGATCGCCCGCATATGGTTTGACCTGAAGCGACCACCCGAGCGGAGACAGCCACGACAGCGTGCCGTCACCGGCGTCACCAATAGCACGCAGGGTGAACGCGGCGCCCAGTACGGCGAAGGCGGCGCCGCGGGCGAACCGGGCGCTCGGCGACAGCTGCGCGGTCACGGCCGCGACTGCGGTGAACACTAGGCCGGAGCAGGCCAGCGCCGCCCCGAAGGCCAGCGACCCGGCGGCCGGGACATTGGTGCTCAACAGGCCGGCGGCACCGATCAGGCCGGTGGCGATCGATGCTCCGAATGACAGCAGCAGCGCCGCGCTCAGGGCGGCGTAGCGGCCGATAGCGGTCGAGTCCACCAACTCCGTCCGCCCGTTCTCCTCGTCGGCGCGGGTGTGGCGGATCACCGTCAGAATGACGGCCATCGCGATCAGTGTGTGGAACATCCCGGCTTTCCAAATGCCCACGGCGCCAAGGGTGTCGTTGTAGATCTGGCCGTAGAGAGCACGCTGGGCGGGGCTGGCCATGATGGAGGCCTGGAACCCGGCGCGCGCGGAGTCGGTCGGGTAGATTTTTGCGATGCTGCCGACGTACACCGTGGCCAGCGGCAGCGACAGCAACAGGACCCACAGCGGCATCGAAACCCGGTCGCGACGGAGGTAGAGCCGCAGCATGGCGAGCGTTCCGGAGAAGCTCGAACTATCAAGTGGCGCAGGCGAAGCCGATGCAAATGGCCGGTCCAGTGTGGTTGTGCTCATGACAACGAGACCTTCGCTTCGTCGCGTCCGTGCCGACCGTCACCGTCCGTCGTGTCGTAGTGGCGCAGGAAAAGCTCCTCGAGGGTCGGCGGCTGGCTGACCAGACTGCGCACCCCGGCATCGCCGAGCACGCGGATGAGCTCGCCCAGGCTTTCGCTGTCGACCTGGGCGCGCAGCGTATTTCCCTCGACGCTGACGTCCTCTACGCCTTTGATCCGTCTGAGATCGCCCGGATCACCGGTCATTTCGGCTTTGATCGAGGTGCGGCTCAGATGGCGCATGGAACTCAGCGAACCGCTCTCGATGGTCTTGCCGGCGCGGATGATCGTCACCCGTTCGCACAACGCTTCCGTCTCGGCCAGTATGTGGCTGGACAACAGCACCGTTGCTCCGCGGTCGCGGGCCTGTGCCACGCACTGCTGAAACACGTTCTCCATGAGCGGGTCCAGCCCACTGCTCGGCTCATCCAGGAGCAGCAGCCTCGCGTGTGATGAGAATGCCGAGATCAGCGACACCTTCTGGCGGTTGCCCTTGGAATAGGTGCGGGCTTTCTTGTGCGGGTCCAGGTCGAAGCGCTCGATCAGCTCGGCGCGACGCTTCTTGTCGATGCCGCCCCGCATGCGGGCGAGCAGGTCGATGGTCTCACCGCCGGTCAGCGACGGCCAAAGCGTCACGTCGCCTGGCACGTAAGCGATTTGGCGGTGCAGCGCGACGGCCTGGGTCCATGGGTCACCGCCGAGCAGCCGTACGCTACCGCCGTCGGCCTTCGCCAAGCCCAGCAGGATGCGGATGGTCGTCGACTTCCCGGCGCCGTTGGGACCGAGGAACCCGTGGACTTCGCCTTCCTGCACCGTGAGGTCCAGGCCGTCCAGCGCCCGCACCGCACCGAAGTTCTTGGTGAGACCGCGGATCTCGATGGGTGCAGAACGCATAAATTCCTCAGTTGGCATCAGATTCTCCTTGATCTTCAGCGGCCAGAAATGCGTCGTACATGGTTCGGTCGGTCAGCAGTCCCTCGGTGTAGACCTCGAGCGCGGGCAATATCATGTCGCGCGAGTAATCGCGCAGCACCGCACGCAGATCCGTTGGTGTTTCGTGCATTTGGATGTAGAGGAGGAAGCCGCCGCCGCCGGTGATCGCCAGGTACCTGGCCCGCGCTCCGGGGTCACGGCTGGGTTTGATGGTCCCGGCGCGCACGCCCTCTTCCATGTATTCCTCGGCGTTGTCGATCATCCTGCGCCACAGCATGTTCGCCAGGTCTCCACCGGTCTGCATGCTGCGCACCAGGTACGCCATCAGCGGTGCGTACTCTTCGATCTCGGCCATCTGGGCGAACCAGGTTGCCGGGTCGTTGGATCGCAGCGCCTCCGATTTGGTGCCGCGGATCGTCTCGGCGATGTAGTCCTCGCAGGCCTTGCGCAGGCCGTCCTTGGAGCCGAAGTGGTGAATGACCAGCGCGGCGCTCACGCCGGCCGCTTCGGCGATAGCGCGAAGCCCGACGCCGAACCCGTGCTCGCCGAATTGTTCGATGGCCGCATCCCGGATCCGGGCGGCTGCCGTCAGGTCGGCTGAACGCATGTTCAGTACATTAAACGTTCGTTCAGTCGGCGGTCAAGGACGACACGCGTCAAGATTTCGTAGCGGTGTGACACGCGCCCGAAAGGGCGTGCTCAACGGTGTTGAAGGGTGTTGCGCCGGCCGCGAATCAATCGCGGACGGCGGCCAGGATGCCGTCGCCGAGCGGCACCAGTGCGGGGGTGAGACGCTCATCCTCGGCGATCAGCCGCGCAGCCTCCCGCACCGCGACCACCTCGGCGTCGCGGGCGGCCGGATCCCCGGCCCGTCCGCCCAGCGCGGCGCGATGCACCACGATGACGCCCCCGGGGCGCAGCAGCCGCACACCCTCGACGACGTAATCCGGCTGGTCGACCGGGTCGGCGTCGATGAACACCAAGTCGTAGGACTCGTCGGCGAGCCGGGTGAGCACCTCCTGGGCGCGGCCACCGATCAGCCGGGTGCGCGACGGACCGATGCCCGCCTCGGTGAACGCCTGCTTGGCCAACCGCAGATATTCGGGCTCGATGTCGATGGTCGTCAAGACGCCGTCGTCGCTCATGCCGGACAACAGCCAGAGCCCGCTGACGCCCGCGCCGGTGCCCACCTCCGCGATGGCCTTGCCGCCACTCAGCTTGGTGAGCAGGCTCAGCAACGCGCCGACCGCCGGTGTCACCGCGCCCGCGCCGATGTCCATGGCCCGCTCGCGGGCGGCCGCCAACAGCGCGTCTTCCGATATCGAGTTTTCGGCGTGCGCGAAGAGCGATTCGGCCCGGCTGGGCGCCGCCTGGCCCGGGGCTTCTGCGTCGGTGCCGTCCATGTCCGCAGCGTATTCCACTTCGCGGCGGAGTTTGACAGGCGCGCCTGAATCGGATCAGGGTGACGCGCCCAACGGTCGTCGTGCGTTTAAGGTCACTGCGCGATGGATATCTCCTGCACAGCGCAGGTAACGATCCGGTTTCTCAGGTTCAGCTCAGATTGTTCATATACCGCACATACTCCGGTACGCGACGGTAGCCCTATGGATGGCGGCGGGCGTTGGACCGGGAATACCGAATGGGAACTACCTGTTGCCGCTAGCGACGAAGTGCCACTTATAGGCACGCCGGATTCGGAGGACTCGATCATCACCACGCTTCTCAGCCCGTCCAGCATGTCTCATGCGCAGGAACTCCCCACCGACGAATGGGTGGAGCCGTCGGATGCGCTGCACGGGACAGCGGTCTTCGACGCGACCGGAGACAAAGCGGCCATGCCGTCGTGGGACGAGTTGGTGCGCCAGCACGCCGACCGGGTGTACCGGCTGGCTTACCGCCTTTCCGGCAACCAGCACGATGCCGAAGACCTGACCCAGGAGACTTTCATCCGGGTCTTCCGGTCGGTGCAGAACTACCAGCCGGGAACGTTCGAAGGGTGGTTGCACCGCATCACCACGAACCTGTTCCTCGACATGGTGCGCCGGCGCTCGCGCATCCGGATGGAGGCGCTGCCCGAGGACTACGAGCGGGTGCCCGCCGACGAACCCAACCCCGAGCAGATCTACCACGATTCGCGGCTGGGTCCTGACCTGCAGGCTGCGCTGGATTCGCTGCCACCGGAGTTCCGTGCCGCCGTCGTGCTCTGCGACATCGAGGGCCTGTCCTACGAGGAAATCGGCGCCACCTTGGGCGTCAAGCTCGGCACCGTGCGCAGCCGCATCCACCGCGGGCGCCAGGCGTTGCGGGACTATCTGGCCGCGCACCCCGATCGCGACGCAGTGCGCGCCGAATCGGCCTAATCACCGACGGCCCGCCTAACGTTCGGGCAGCTATTCGGCGGCTTTGCGGCCTTAGCCTCGGTATTGCGGACCCGCTCGCGCTACATTCGATATAAGGCGGCAATAAGAATCGAGTGGCGAGGAGTTGGTGATGCCCGATCGAGGACATGTGTTCCGCCGCGCGTTCTCCTGGCTCCCCGCTCAATTTGCCTCCCAAAGCGACGCGCCCGTCGGTGCGCCCCGCCAATTCGGGTCCACCGAGCACCTTTCCGTCGAGGCGATCGCGGCCTTCGTCGACGGCGAGCTGCGGATGAACGCGCACCTGCGGGCCGCGCATCATCTGTCGCTGTGCGCTCAGTGTGCGGCCGAGGTCGATGATCAGAGCCGGGCGCGTGCGGCGCTGCGCGATTCGCGGCCCATCCGCATCCCGAGCACGCTGCTGGGCATGCTGGCCGACATTCCCTACGAGTCGCCCGACGACTCTTCGGCGCAGGCATCCGACCGTTTCGCGGACCGCGACGGCCGTGATCGGCGCAAGCGCCGGTAGCGTGCCGTTTCCGCGGCGACGCCCACGCGATCGATCGGTTGCCGCGCGCAGCGGCTACCCCACACGCGCGTTCATGCCGACCGGCGGCGCGCCATGGATACTAGGGTGGACACGGACAACGCCGGTGCCGCGGGTTTCGCTTGGCAAAGGCCTGTCTCGAGCGCTCAAGTAGAGGATCCAAAAGGGATAACGTGACCTCCGACCAAGGCTACGACCAAGCAAAAGACAGCGGCAGCCGCTTGGCGCCCCGCCCCATCTCGCGTCCGCCGGTCGACCCCGCATCGAGTCGGGAGTTCGGTCGTCCCGCCGGCCTGCGCGGGTCGTTCGTGGCCGAACGGGTCCGCCCGCAGAAGTACCGGGACCAGGGCGAATTCCGGCCGACCGACCGAGCGGCCGATCCCGTCCTGCAGGAGGCATTCCACCGTCCGGACGGCAGCCCCGACTCACTGCAGCGCCACCCGGTGGACGCCAACGCGCTGGCCGCCGAGAAAGACGGCGTGGAGCCCGACGAGCTCGACGATCCCTGGCGAGACCCCGGCGCCGCGGCGGCGTTGGGCACCCCGGCGGTCGCGCCTTCGCGGTCCGGGACCGCGCTGGGCTACGGCGGCAAACTGGGCGTGCGCGATGTGTTGTTCGGCGGCAAGGTGTCCTACCTCGCGCTGCTGATCTTGCTGCTGATCGCGTTGGTCATCGGCATGCTCGGCGGCGTGATCGGTCGCAAGACGGCCGAGGTCGCCGAGGCATTCACCACCTCCAAGGTGACGCTGTCGACCAACGGCAACGGCGAAGGACCGGCCGGACGCTTTGCCAAGGTGGCGGCAGCCACGGCGGGCTCCGTGGTGACCATCGAATCGAAGAGCGACCAGGAGGGCATGCAGGGCTCCGGCGTGGTCATCGACGGCCGCGGCTACATCGTCACCAACAACCACGTCATCTCCGAGGCGGCGAACAACCCCAGCCAGTTCAAGACGACGGTGGTGTTCAACGACGGTAAGGAGGTGCCGGCAAACCTGGTGGGCCGCGACCCCAAGACCGACCTGGCCGTGCTCAAGGTCGACAACGTCGACAATCTGTCGGTGGCTCGCCTCGGTGATTCCGACAAGGTGCGGGTGGGTGACGAGGTCCTGGCCGCGGGTGCCCCCCTGGGCCTGCGCAGCACCGTGACCCACGGCATCATCAGCGCGCTGCACCGACCGGTGCCGCTGTCGGGGGAGGGCTCGGACACCGACACGGTGATCGACGCGCTGCAGACCGACGCGTCGATCAACCATGGAAACTCCGGCGGTCCGCTGATCGACATGGATTCACAGGTGATCGGCATCGACACCGCGGGTAAGTCGTTGTCCGACAGTGCAAGTGGGCTGGGCTTCGCGATCCCGATCAACGAGGCCAAGCAGGTCGCCGAGACGCTGATCAAGGACGGCAAGATCGTGCACCCCACGTTGGGTGTCAGCACCCGGTCGGTGAGCAACGCGATCGCTTCCGGTGCCCAGGTGGCCAACGTCAAGGCCGGTAGCCCCGCGCAAAAGGGTGGGATCCTGGAGAACGACGTCGTCGTCAAGGTCGGTAACCGCAAGGTGGCCGACGCCGACGAGTTCGTCGTCGCCGTAAGGCAATTGACCATCGGCCAGGATTCGCCGATCGAGGTCGTCCGGGACGGCCGGCACGTCACGCTGACCGTCAAACCCGACCCTGACGGCAGCTGATGTTCGGCAGCCTGAGCTGGGAGCACATGCTCGTCCTCGTCGTGGTCGGGCTGGTGGTTCTTGGGCCGGAGCGGCTGCCGGGTGCCATCCGGTGGACGTCCAACGCCTTGCGTCAGGCGCGTGACTACCTCAGCGGCGTGACCAATCAGCTGCGTGAGGACCTCGGACCGGAGTTCGACGATCTGCGCGTTCCGCTCAGCGAACTGCAGAAGCTACGGGGCATGACTCCGCGTGCGGCGCTGACCAAGCATCTGCTCGACGGCGACGACTCTTTCCTGACCGGCGGCTTCGACAAACCGGTCAATGGCGCGCCGCCGCAGACTCCGCAGTCGGAGCCTGCCGCACCGAACGGGCAGGCGCTGGCGGCCGAACCGCAGTCCGGCGGTCACACGCCATTCGACGCCGACGCGACCTGAACGCCGGCGCGCGCTGCGACCTTTAGACCCGCGCCTTTCACCGGCGCGTCGGATCGAGCCCGAGCGATACGCCGGCAAGCCCACGCTTGCGCGACGACAAGCTGTCGGCCACCCCGCGCAGCGCCTTGCCGACCGGCGAATCGGGTGCGCTGAGCACCAGCGGCGTGCCGCAATCTCCCGCGGCCACCAGCTCGGGATCGAGCGGGATCTGCCCCAGCAGCGGTACGTCGGCGCCGACCGCCCGGGAGAGCCGCTCCGCCACCTGCTGGCCGCCGCCCTCACCGAACACCTGCAGCGTGGAGCCGTCGGGCAGGGTGAGCCCGGACATGTTCTCCACGACGCCGACGACGCGCTGGCGGGTCTGCAGTGCGATGCTGCCGGCCCGCTCGGCAACCTCGGCCGCGGCCAGCTGCGGCGTCGTCACCACCAGGATTTCCGCGTTGGGAATCAGCTGCGCCACCGAGATGGCGATGTCGCCGGTTCCCGGCGGCAGGTCGAGCAGCAGCACGTCCAGATCGCCCCAGTAGACGTCGGCCAAGAACTGCTGCAGGGCGCGGTGCAGCATCGGCCCGCGCCACACCACCGGGGTGTTGCCCTCGGTGAACTGAGCGATGGAGATGACCCGCACCTCGTGCGCGATGGGCGGCAGGATCATCGACTCGACCTGCGTGGGCCGATCGGTGGTGCCCATCATCCGGGGGATCGAGTGGCCGTGGATATCGGCGTCCAGCACACCGACGGACAAGCCGCGCGCCGCCATCGCCGCCGCCAGGTTGACCGTGATGGTGGACTTGCCCACTCCGCCCTTTCCGGACGCGACGGCGTAGACCCGGGTCAGCGAATTCGGTTGCGCGAACGGGATAACCGGCTCACGCGCATCGCCGCGCAACTGCTTGCGCAATTCGGTGCGCTGCTCGTCGTTCATCACGTCCAGGGTGACTTTGACCGCGCCGGTGCCCGGAACGTCCGCCACCGCCTGGCTGACGCGGTCGCTGATCTCGGTCTTCTTCGGGCAGCTGGCGGTGGTCAGGTAGATCGTGACATGCACCGCGCCGTCGGGCTCGGTGTCGATGCTCTTGACCATCCCGAGTTCGGTGATAGGACGCCGCAGTTCGGGGTCGATCACCTTGCCCAGGGCAACGCGGACAGCCGCGCTCAGGTCAGCTGCTGGATCTGAAGAATCATGGCGGGACATCACCGCCGAGTGTAGGCGTGCGCGACGGCGCGGTTTGGCGGAGACCCTTCGCCGCGCGGGCGATCGCCGTCGGCTGGTTAGCTGGCCGGACCCGGGTGCTTCGGCTTGGCGGCGCCGAGCGCCGCGCCGGACGGGCTGGCGGACTTGGGTGCCTGCGCGGCCTGCGAGGGTACGGCGGCCGGACCTGTTGGCGCTGCGGTCGGGGGCGCCGGCGGCGGGCCGGCATCCGGGGGCGGTGCGCCGAACGGCGGCGGCGCCGGAGGCGCGAACGGCGGCGGCGCCGGAGGCGCGAACGGCGGCTGCGCCGGAGGCGCGAACGGCGGCTGCGCGGGGGGAGCGAACGGCGGCGGGGGTGCGAACGGCTGCGGCGCACCCGCGGGCGGCGTGCCCTGCGAGCCGATGCAGATCACCGTGCAACCGGGAACTCGGGCCGGCGCCTGCTGAGGCGTTGGCGTCATCCACGGGAACATCGGCTGGGAACCGGGGAGCCCCGGGCTGCTCAAGTCGATCAGCGGAACGCGAGCCAGCGGGTCGTCCAACGGCAGGGCGTTGATGTTCATCGGCAGGTTGGGGCCGAGCCCTTCGGCGTGTTCGAGGTGCGCGTCGCCCAGCGGCGGCGGCGGTCCGGTCATCGGCGGCAGGTCGACCGGCACGACGCCGGTGGCGTAGGCCGCCGCCCAGCCCAACACGTTCTGCGCGTAGGGCATCGAGTTGTTGTAGCGCAGGATCGCGGTCAGGACTTGCGACTGCTCACGTAGATTGAGCCCGCCGCTGCACAAATACCGAGCCGCCGCCAGGGTGGAGTCGAAGATGTTCTGCGGATCCGCCACGCCGTCGCCCTTGCCGTCGGACGCGTAGCGCGCCCAGGTCCCCGGCAGGAATTGCATCGGCCCCATCGCGCGGGCATAGGTGACGCGGTTGCCGGCGCTGCTCTGGATGATGGTCTCGTTGCCGGGCAGCGAACCGTCCAGGGACGGGCCGTAAATCGGGGTGATCGCGGTGCCGCGCGAGTCGACCGCACCGCCGCCCGCGTGGCCGGATTCGATGCGTCCGATGCCGGCCAACAGGTTCCAGCTGACGCCGCAACCCGGCGCGGCGACGGCCATCTTCTGTTCCGCATTGCGGTAGGCGGCCAGCGCGATGCTCGGAATGCCCAGTGCGCCGCGCGCATTGACGATCATCGCGGGCGGCGGGGCGGACAACGCGGGTCCGGCGACGTGAAAGGCCGTGGGGCCGCGATCCATCGCGACGACGGCGGGCCCGGTGAGGTCGGGGAAGGTCGGGGAGACGGCGGCGACCGGAGTGACGGCAGCATGCCTCGGCGGCATTCGCACCGGGAGCGTGGGAGACGCTGCGCTGACCGCCCCCGCAAAGACCAATGGAGCAATCATTGCCACGCCGAAAATCGGCTTGCGCGTGTTCCGAAGTGCTCGCTGCCGCTCGGACGCGGCGGCGGGGCTTTCACCCCGGCTTCCCCCTATGCGCACTCGACCGTCCTAGATGTGTGAGCTGGGTCCACTTTCTGTTAGCTCGGTGAACCAGATCACCATACATAACTCTTGTGACACGAGTGGCGCAATGGTCGAATCGGTTCTCACCTGGATTTCTTAACCGCTCGCTCAAGGGTCCCGCCGCCTGAAACAGGCACGCCACCTGCGGTTTCCGGCTGCAACTTGGCCAACATTTCGCGCAAGTCGTCGAGCTCGTGGCGCAGGTACTCCCGCGTCACCACCTCGCCGACGGCCAGCCGGACGGAGGCCAGTTCGCGGGCCAGGTACTCCGTGTCGGCCTTGGTCTGCGCCGCACGGCGGCGGTCATCCTCGAGGGACACGCGGTCGCGATTCTCCTGACGGTTCTGGGCCAGCAGGATCAATGGCGCCGCGTAGGCGGCCTGCGTGGAGAAGGCCAGGTTCAGCAAAATGAACGGGTAGGGGTCCCAGCGCAGTCCCACGGCAAACAGGTTCAGCGCGATCCACACGAAGACCACGATGGTCTGCAGCAGTAGGTACCGACCGGTGCCGAAGAAGCGTGCGATCGACTCGGTGAACTGCCCGACGGTTTCGGGATCCAGCCGCGGCGAATACCTGCGCGACGTCCGCGGCGTGTAGAGCCCCCGTGGAGCCGTGGACTTGCTCACGCGGGTCCTCCCAGTCCGTCGAGCCGGCCGGCGGCGTCGAGTTCTTGCAAATCCATCCGCCAGTCGTGCGGCAGCAAGTGATCGAGCAGGTCATCGACGGTGACCGCGCCCAATAGATGGTGCTGGTCATCGACCACGGGCCCGCACACCAGGTTGTAGGCGGCGAGGTAGCGGGTCACCGAAACCAGCGGCGTTTCCGGCGTCAAGGTGAGCAAGTCGCTGTCGAGTATCCCGCCGACCATTTCGCCGGGTGCCTCGCGCAGCAGCCGCTGCAGCGTCACACAACCCAGGTAGCGACCGGTGGGGGTGGCCGTGGGTGGACGCACCACGAACACCATCGACGACAGTGCGGTGCTGAGGTCGGGATCGCGGACGCGGGCCAGCGCCTCGGCGACGGCCGTGTCAGCGGTCAGCACCACGGGATCCGAGGTCATCAAGCCGCCCGCCGTGTCGGGCGAGTGGGTGAGCAACCGGCGCACCGAGGCCGAATCCCCGGGATCCATTCGCGTCAGCAGCATCTCGGCATCGGTCGGGTTCAGCACCCCGAGCAGGTCTGCCGCGTCGTCGGGATCCATCTCCTCGAGCACGTCGGCGGATCGCTCGGTGCCCAGCTGCGACAGCACCTCGGCCTGATCCAACTCGGGCAGTTCCTGCAGGATGTCGGCGAGCCGGTCGTCGTTGAGCGCCTTGAGCACCTCGTAGCGGCGCTTGGCCGGCAGGCCGCGGATGGCGTCGGCCACGTCGACCGGTTTGCGGCCCTCGAACTGGTCCAGCAGTTGCGCCACGCCCTGGCCGGGCAGCGCCAGGGCCGACGGCGTCAGGCCCTGCACGTGGTGCCAGTCGACGACGTGGACCGGGCCCCGCCGTCCCAGCCGGCGTTGGCTGCGCACGGCGACCCGGCTCACCATCCAGTCCCGCGTTCGGGTTTGCTCGATGCCCAGGTCGGTGACCACCACGTCCAGGCCGGCCAGCTCGGGCAGTTCGGGGTCGTTGACCTTGACGACGGTGTCGAGCACCTGGCCGATGGCCAGCACCTCCCCTGGCCGCTGGACGAAATGACGCAACGACACGTTGCCGGTGCTCAGCGTCACGGCGTTGGGCTCGATGGAGGCGACACGCAAGATCGGGATGAAGATGCTGCGCCGCGTCGCGAGGTCGACGACCAGGCCGAGCACGCGGGGCTGCTGGCGCACGATGCTGATGCTGATCACGACGTCACGCACTCGCCCGACGGATTCGCCGAGCGGACCCAACACCAACATCCGCGCCAGCCGCGCGATGTACACCCTGTTGACCGATCCCATGGGAGTAGAGCCTAGGCAGCCGTCGGTTCGATGGCAGACGACCCGGGGGGCCGGAATGCGCTAACGCGTGTGCATCGCGAAGAGCAAGAAAACCAAAGTCACACCGAGAGTGGCGATTCCGATGACGATTCCCGCGACCGCCAGGCCGAAGCCGTCCTGGCCGGTCCGCTTGATCTGTCTCACGGCGATCGCGCCGAGCACAATGGCGACGATCGACCCGATGCAGCACAGCAGGCCGGTGAACGATGAGATGAGAGAGGCGATCGCCAGCGCATTGGTCCCCGCCTTCTGTGGCGGGGCAGATCCGTAGCCGCCCGGGTAATCGGGCGTCGGGTAGTAACCGCCTTGGTAATCGGGCGTGGGGTAGTCGCCGCCCGGATAAGCGGGCGGACCGTAGGTGGGCGGTGGGCCATAGGGCGGAGGCGGCGGCGGATAGGCCGGTGGGCCATAGCCGGGCGGCTGCTCGTATCCGGGTGGGGGAGCAGCAGGCGGCGGGTAGCCGGATGCCTGGTCGGGGCTCGGCGGGGGGTACGGCGGCGGCGCCGATTCGGCCGGCGGCTGCGCGGCCGGCGGATGCCAGGGCGCGGTCGCATCCGGCTGCTGGCCGGTTCCGCCGGCGGCGGGCGAGTCGGCCTCGTTGTCGTGGCCGCTCTCGCCGAAGGCGCCCCCGGGAGCTGTCATGGTGTTCAACCTAGCCCATGGGCAGGTGGCGGGTGCCGCCGCGAATCGCCGACGAGAACACGAAGATGGCGCGACGATTTCGGGGCCGGCAGCGGTGAAACCTCGGCTCGTCGTCGCGCCGGGACCGACATTGCATCGCGGGACGCAGCATGTTTTCGCAGGTGGTGCAAGGTCGGCGGATAGGTTGGGAGGCCTGAGATGAAACGACGGCCGAGGCGGAGGACAATGAGCGGCGATGACTAATCCTTTCCAGCCTGGGCAGGTTCCCGGCGCAACGCCTCCGGGCGGTGCGGGACGCCGCGGGACGCCCGGATTGCCGACGCCGCCGCGGGGTTGGCCGGTCGGGTCCTATCCCACCTACGCCGAAGCGCAGCGCGCCGTCGACTACCTGTCCGACCAGCAGTTCCCGGTGCAGCAGGTGACCATCGTCGGTGTCGACCTGATGCAGGTGGAGCGGGTTACCGGCAGGCTGACGTGGCCCAAGGTGCTCGGCGGCGGCGTGCTGAGCGGGGCGTGGCTGGGCCTGTTCATCGGGCTGGTGCTGGGCTTCTTCAGCCCGAACCCCTGGGGGGCGCTGGCCACGGGTCTGGTCGCCGGTGTCTTCTTCGGGCTGATCACGTCCGCCGTTCCCTATTCGATGGCCCGTGGCACAAGGGATTTCAGCTCAACCATGCAGTTGGTGGCCGGGCGCTACGACGTGCTCTGTGATCCGCAAAACGCAGAGAAGGCGCGAGACCTGTTGGCGCGCTTGGCGATCTGAGGCGCGCGCTGAGAGGTGTGAATTAGTGGTGAGTCGGCGCGGGCGCGGGCGCCGGATGGGCGCAATCGCGCTGGCGACGTCGATCATCGCGTGGGCGGTAGCGGCGTGCGGTTTGGGGAGTCACGGCCTGGTCATCAGCTTCTACACGACGGCCGCCGATGGTGCGACGTTCACCGCCGTGGCCCAGGATTGCACGAAACAGTTCAATGGCCGCCTCGCCATTCAACAGATCAGCCTGCCCCGAGCGCCCGGCGAGCAGCGTTTGCAGCTGGCCCGCCGGCTGACCGGGCACGACCGCACGCTTGACGTGATGTCGCTGGACGTGGTGTGGACGGCCGAGTTCGCCGAGGCCGGCTGGGCGTTGCCGTTGTCCGCCGATCCCGAAGGCCGAACCGAGGTCGACGCGACGGTGGACACGTTGCCGGGCCCGCTGTCGACGGCGCGCTGGCACGGCAGGCTGTTCGGAGCACCCGTCACCACCAACACCCAATTACTCTGGTATCGGCCCGATTTGGTGCCCCAGCCGCCCCGAACCTGGGACGACATGGTGTCCGAGGCCACCAGATTGCACAACGCGGGCCGGCCCAGCTGGATCGGTGTGCAGGCCAACGAGGGCGAAGGTCTGGTGGTGTGGTTCAACACGCTGCTGGTGAGCGGGGGTGGCCAGGTGCTCTCCGACGATGGCCGCCGCGTCACGCTGACCGACACGCCGGCGCACCGGGCGGCCACCGTCAAAGCGCTGCGCATCCTCAAGTCGGTGGCCGTCGCGCCCGGCGCCGATCCGTCGATCAGCCGGACCGACGAAGGCACTGCGCGCTTGGCGGTCGAACAGGGTCGGGCCGCGCTCGCGGTCAACTGGCCGTACGCGCTGGCGTCCATGCTGGAGAACGCGGTGAAGGGCGGCGTGCCCTTCCTGCCGCTCAACCGGGATCCGGATTTGGCCGGCAGCATCAACGGCGCGGGGATATTCGTGCCGAACGACCAGCAATTCCGTATCGCGTACCAAGCCAGTCAGAAGGTTTTCGGCTTCGCGCCGTATCCCGGCGTGGCGCCGGGCCGTCCGGCCAAGGTGACGATCGGCGGGGCGAATCTGGCGGTGGCGAGCACCACCCGCCACCGTGCCGAAGCCTTCGAAGCCCTTCGCTGCCTGCGAAATCTGGCGCATCAGAAGTACGTTGCGATCGAAGGCGGCCTGCCTCCGGTGCGCACTTCGTTGTATTCCGATCCGCAATTCCAGAGCAAATATCCGATGTACATCATCATTCGCCGGCAGCTCACCGATGCGGCGGTGCGTCCGGCGACGCCGGTTTACCAGGGTGTGGCCATCCGGCTCGCCGCGACGCTGAGCCCGATCGCCCAGCTCGACCCCGAACGGACCGCCGACGAGCTCAGCACTCAGGTGCAGAAGGCGATCGACGGAAAGGGGTTGCTGCCGTGAGGCGCGCCGGCGACGCGGTGGGGGCACGCTGCCGATGACAACAGCCGCCCCCGAAATTGGTTCCACGCGAACGTCTTCCGCTATGCCACGATTGCGCGGCCGCCCAGCTGAGCAGCGGCTGGCGCTCCTTCTGGTCGCGCCGGCTGCGATCCTGATGCTGGCGGTGACGGCGTATCCGATCGGTTACGCCGTGTGGTTGAGCTTGCAGCGCAACAACCTTGCCGTGCCCAATGACACCGCATTCGTCGGCCTGAACAACTACGTGACGATCCTGACCGACCGTTACTGGTGGACGGCGCTGGCGGTCACGCTGGGCATCACGGTGGTTTCGGTGTTCCTGGAATTCGTGTTGGGCCTGGCGCTGGCGCTGGTCATGCACCGCACCCTGGTCGGCAAAGGACTGGTCCGCACCGCGGTTTTGATCCCGTACGGCATCGTGACAGTGGTCGCGTCGTACAGCTGGTATTACGCGTGGACGCCGGGCACCGGTTATCTGGCGAACCTGCTGCCGCAGGGCAGTGCCCCGCTGACCGATCAGATCCCCTCGCTGGCGATCGTCGTGCTCGCCGAGGTTTGGAAGACCACGCCATTCATGTCGCTGCTGTTGCTGGCCGGCCTGGCGCTGGTCCCGGAAGATCTGCTGAAAGCCGCCCAGGTCGATGGGGCGGGCGCGTTGCGGCGGCTGACCAGAGTCACGCTGCCGATCATCAAGCCGGCGGTGGTGGTCGCCCTGCTGTTCCGGACCCTGGACGCGTTTCGCATCTTCGACAACATCTATGTGATCACCAACGGTGCCAACAACACCGGTTCGGTGTCGATGCTCGGCTACGACAACCTGTTCAAGGGCTTCAGCGTCGGGCTCGGCTCTGCGATCAGCGTGCTGATCTTCCTCTGTGCCGGTCTGATCGCCTTGCTATTCATCAAGGTGTTCGGCGCGGCGGCGCCCGGGGGTGACGTCGATGGCCGCTGAGGGGGCGGGCGCCCGGCGCATGGCTATCTGGGCCGTCGTCGACACCCTGGTGGTGGTGTATGCGCTCCTTCCCGTGTTGTGGATCTTCAGCTTGTCGCTGAAGCCGAGCTCGGCGGTCAGAGACGGCAAGCTGATTCCGTCATCGGCATCCCTGGATAACTATCGCGGCATCTTTCGCGGCGACTTTTTCAGCTCGGCGCTGGTCAACTCCGTCGGGATCGGGCTGATCACCACCGTGATCGCGGTGGTCCTCGGTGCGATGGCGGCGTACGCGATTGCCCGGCTGGAGTTTCCGGGCAAGCGGTTGCTCGTTGGGGCCACCCTGTTGGTCACCATGTTTCCCGCGATCTCCCTGGTGACGCCGCTGTTCAACATCGAACGATTCATCGGCTTGTTCGACACCTGGCCCGGCTTGATCCTGCCGTACATCACCTTCGCGCTGCCGCTGGCCATCTACACGCTGTCGGCCTTCTTCCGAGAGATCCCTTGGGACTTGGAGAAGGCAGCGAAAATGGACGGCGCGACGCCGGCTCAGGCGTTCCGCAAGGTGATCGTGCCGCTGGCGGCGCCCGGGGTGGTGACGGCGGCGATCCTGGTATTCATCTTCGCCTGGAACGATTTGCTGCTGGCGTTGACGCTGACGGCCACCAAGGCGGCCATCACCGCACCGGTGGCGATCGTGAACTTCAGCGGCAGTTCCCAGTTCGAGGAGCCGACCGGCTCGATCGCGGCCGGCGCCGTGGTGATCACGGTGCCCATCATCGCTTTTGTTTTAATCTTCCAACGACGAATCGTCGCCGGGTTGACCTCCGGCGCGGTGAAGGGATAACTCGATGGCCGAGATCGTGCTGGACCACGTCAGCAAGAGTTACCCCGACGGCGCCACGGCGGTGCACGACCTGAACCTCACCATCGCCGACGGCGAATTCCTGATCCTGGTGGGCCCTTCCGGCTGCGGCAAGACCACGACGCTGAACATGATCGCCGGGCTTGAGGACATCTCGTCCGGCGAGCTGCGCATCGGCGGGCAGCGGGTGAACGAGAAGGCGCCCAAAGATCGCGACATCGCGATGGTGTTCCAGTCCTATGCGCTGTACCCGCACATGACTGTGCGGCAGAACATCGCCTTTCCATTGACGCTGGCCAAGATGAAGAAGTCTGAGATCGCCCAGAAGGTCGAGGAGACCGCGAAAACCCTTGACCTGACCGAACTTCTGGACCGCAAGCCGTCGCAGCTGTCGGGTGGGCAGCGACAGCGGGTGGCGATGGGCCGCGCCATCGTGCGCCACCCCAAAGCGTTTCTGATGGACGAGCCGCTGTCCAACCTGGACGCGAAATTGCGGGTCCAGATGCGCGGCGAGATCGCCCGGCTGCAAAAGAGGCTGGGGACCACGACGGTCTACGTCACCCACGACCAGACCGAGGCCATGACGCTGGGCGACCGCGTGGTGGTGATGCATTCCGGTATAGCGCAACAGATCGGCGCACCGGACGAGCTGTACGAGCAGCCGGCCAACCTGTTCGTCGCCGGTTTCATCGGCTCGCCGGCGATGAATTTCTTTCCGGCCACGCTGACGCCCGTTGGGCTCAAACTGCCGTTTGGTGAGGTGATGCTGGCACCGGAGATCCAAGAGGGGATCGCCCGGCATCCGCAACCCGAGAACGTCATCGTCGGCGTGCGGCCCGAACATCTGTCCGACGCCGGGCTGATCGACGGTTACCAGCGCATCAGGGCGCTGACCTTCGAGGTGAAGGTCGACCTGGTCGAGTCGCTGGGCGCGGACAAGTACGTCTACTTCTCGACCGCGGCGTGGGCCGCGCACTCGGCGCAGTTGGACGAGCTGGCCGCCGAGTCGAACGCCCATGAAAACCAGTTCGTGGCAAGGGTCCCCGCCGAATCGAAGGCGGCCATCGGGCAATCGATCGAGTTGGCGTTCGACACCACCAAGCTGGTGGTCTTCGATGCGGATTCCGGCGCCAACCTCATGATCGCTCCGTCGGAGACACCGTGACGGTGGACCGGGTGCGCGCGCACCTGCAGGCCCACTTCACCGACGCGGAGCCCGATGCGGCGAGCGTGACATTTCTGGGCACCGAGACCATCGAGGTGTTGCGTTTCCGCGAGCCGGACGGGACGGTGCACTATGTGACGCTGGGTTGCTCCCGCCACCCGATGGCCGAACCGACGCTCGACATTGCCGATCCGGTGCGCGGTCCACGCGCCGAAATCGTGCTGCGGTTGCGCGATCCCGGTCCGGTCTCCGGCATTGCGCGCAGCCTGGCGATCCTGGCGGCCGTGCCGGCCGTCGAAGGTGTGGTGCTATGCGTCGACGCGCTGGTGGATCTCGGCTCGCCGCTGTGGGCGTCCCCGTCGTCACGGGTGCCGTTCACCGCCGTCCTGTTGGGCCGCAGCGGAATTGGCGATCTACCGCTGGACCCGCCCCGCGACCCGGTGCAGTTCCTGTCGGCGACCCCCATCACCGCCACCGAAGCGGCGTGGGTCCGGCTCAAGGGCGCCGAGGCGATGCGCCAGGCGTGGGACAACGACCGCGTCGATGTGCTGAACCCGAATCGCCCCGCCGCACAGCCTAAGTGACGCGCCGGGCACGTTAGAGCCAGTTGTTGCGCCGGAACTGGAAGTACAGGCCCACGCAAGAGACGGCCATCAGGGCCATTATCGCCGGGTATCCCCACGTCCAGTTCAGCTCCGGCATGAAATGAAAGTTCATGCCGTAGATGGCGGCGACCATGGTGGGCAACGCCAAGATACCCGCCCAGGCCGCCATCTTGCGCATGTCGTTGTTCTGTTGCATCCCGACCCGGGCCAGTGCCGCCTGGATCAGCGAGTTGAGCATGTCGTCGTAGCTGGCGATCTGGTCGGCGGCCTCGGAGTGGTGATCGGCGACGTCGCGCAGATAGCGCCGCACCTCTTTGGAGATCACGTCCTTATTGTCCATCTGGATCCGATGGAACGCGGCCGACAGCGGATTGACGCAGCGGCGCAGTTCGACCACCTCGCGCTTGAGCAGGTAGATCGGCTCGACGTCGATCTTGCTGCCCGGCGCGAACGCCAGCCCCTCGATGCCGTCGATGTCCGACAGCATCAAACTGCTCACCTCGAGGTAGTGGTCCACCACGTGGTCGGCGATCGCGTGCATCACCGCGTAGGGACCCAACTGCATCTGATCGGGATCGCCGTCCATCCGCTTGCGCACATCCGCCAGTCCACCGTGTTCGCCGTGGCGCACCGTGACCACGAAATCCTTGCCGACGAAGACCATGATCTCGCCGGTCTCGACGATCTCGCGGGCCAGCACCACCGATTCGTGCGGCACGTAGTTGACGGTCTTGAGGACCAGGAACAGGGTGTCGTCGTAGCGCTCCACCTTGGGCCGCTGATGGGCGCACACCGCGTCTTCCACCGCCAGCGCGTGCAGCCCGAACACGTCGGCCACTTCCTGCATCTCGGACTGGTTGGGTTCGCGCAAGCCGACCCAGACGAATGCGTCTTGCCCCAGCGTTTCGATCTCGCGCACCTTATCCAGGGCGGCCGCGTAGCCGAATTTGCCGGGCAACCGGTGGCCGTCGGCGTAGACGGCGCAGTCGACCAACGTCTCCTTGGGCGGTTCGGGGGCCGGGTCCGGCTTGGGGTGCGGTTCGTGCGCAAGGGGCCGAAGCGCTTCGGGCAATGCGTCAAATCCTTGGAACACATCCACCTCCCACGTGCGCAGGTCCGACCGGGCGGTGGTCCATGGTACGCGTCCTAACTGTTCGAGGCGCCACGTTCAGGTGTCGGGAAAGCCCTGGTAGCGGACCGGAGATCGGCGGCGCAGAAGCGTGCGCTAGTTTCGAGCCGAAACCCGAATCTGCACGAACTTCTCCACAAGGAGTAAATCGACGTGAGCGCAAGTCCTCTCAAGGTCGCTGTCACCGGCGCCGCCGGCCAGATCGGCTACAGCCTGTTGTTCCGCCTGGCGAGTGGCTCGTTGCTGGGCCCCGACCGCCCGATCGAGCTGCGTCTCCTTGAGATCGAGCCCGCCCTCAAGGCGCTGGAGGGCGTCGTGATGGAGCTCGACGACTGCGCGTTCCCGTTGCTGTCCGGCGTCCAGATCGGCGCGGACGCGAACAAGATCTTCGACGGTGTGAACCTCGCGCTGCTGGTCGGGGCGCGGCCGCGCGGCCCGGGCATGGAGCGCAGCGACCTGCTCGAGGCCAACGGCGCGATCTTCACCGCGCAGGGCAAGGCGCTGAACTCCGTCGCCGCCGACGACGTCCGCATCGGCGTGACCGGCAACCCGGCCAACACCAACGCGCTGATCGCGCTGAGCAACGCGCCCGACATCCCGAAGGAGCGGTTCTCCGCGCTGACCCGCCTGGACCACAACCGGGCGATCTCGCAACTGGCCCGCAAGACCGGCGCCGCGGTCACCGACATCAAGAAGGTGACCATCTGGGGCAACCACTCGGCCACCCAATACCCCGACATCTTCCACGCCGAGGTCGGTGGCAAGAACGCGGCCGAGGTCGTCAATGACCAGAACTGGATCGAGAACGACTTCATCCCGACCGTCGCCAAGCGTGGCGCGGCGATCATCGACGCGCGGGGTGCCTCCTCGGCCGCCTCGGCCGCCTCGGCGACCATCGACGCCGCCCGCTCTTGGTTGCTGGGCAGCCCGGACGGAGACTGGGTGTCGATGGCGGTCTTCTCCGACGGCTCCTACGGCGTGCCGGAGGGGATCGTGTCGTCGTTCCCGGTGACCACCAAGGACGGCAACTGGTCGATCGTGCAGGGGCTGGAGATCGACGAGTTCTCCCGGGGCCGCATCGACAAGACCACGGCCGAGCTGGTCGACGAGCGCAGCGCAGTCACCGAGCTGAAGCTGATCTGAGCGAGGGCCGCCGGCCTGGTGAGACCTACCTCACCAATTAGGCCTACTAATGGGTAGTCAGTACGCTGAAGCGCGTGTCCGAATTGCTTGAATCGATACAGACGCAAGCCGTGGACGGCGTCATCACCGACGCCGAGATCTTCGAGGCACACGTAGGCGGCAAGCTCTCGGTAGGCCTCACCTCCCCGCTGGACACCCAACGCGCGTTGTCGATCGCCTATACCCCCGGCGTGGCACAGGTCAGCCGAGCGATCGCCGCCGACCAGGCCCAGGCTGCCCGGTACACCTGGGCGAACCGGTTGGTGGCCGTGGTCAGCGACGGGAGCGCCGTCCTGGGCCTCGGCGACATCGGACCGTCGGCATCGCTGCCGGTGATGGAAGGCAAGTGCGCGCTCTTTCAGGCGTACGGCGGGCTGAACGCAATCCCCATCGTGCTGGACACCAAGGATCCCGACGCGATCGTGGAAACCCTGGTGCGCATGCGCCCGACGTTCGGCGCCGTCAACCTCGAGGACATCGCGGCCCCGCGTTGTTTCGAGATCGAGCGTCGCCTCATCGAGGCGCTGGACTGCCCGGTGATGCACGACGACCAGCACGGCACGGCGATCGTGGTGCTCTCCGCGCTCATGGGTGCCAGCAAGGTGCTCGGTCGCGACATGACGTCACTGAAGGTGGTGGTGTCCGGAGCCGGTGCGGCCGGTGTCGCATGCACCAATCTCCTTATGGCGATGGGTGTTTCGGATATCACCGTGCTCGACTCGCGCGGGGTTCTGCACACCGGTCGCGACGACATGAACGACGTCAAGGTGGCTCTGGCGCGGCGCACCAATCCCGCCGGCCTGACCGGCAGCCTGGCCGAGGCCATCCGCGGCGCCGACGTCTTCCTCGGGTTGTCAGGGGGCGTGGTGCCCGAGGAGATGATCGCCACCATGGCCCCCAGCGGGATCGTGTTCGCTCTGTCCAACCCCGATCCGGAGATTCACCCGCAGATCGCGGCCAAATACGCCGCGGTGGTGGCCACCGGCCGTAGCGATTTCCCGAATCAGATCAACAACGTGCTTGCCTTCCCCGGGGTTTTCCGCGGGGCGCTGGAGGCGGGAGCGCGCCGGATCACCGAAAAGATGATGGTCGCCGCGGCCGAGGCGATTTTCTCCGTCGCCAGCGACGACCTCGCACTCGACCGGATCGTCCCCAGCCCCCTGGACACCCGGGTCGGGGAGGCGGTCGCCAAGGCGGTGGCACTGGCCACGGACGCCTCAGGCACTTCCGGGGTGTGAGAATCGGCAGACTGGCGGCGCCGCTGCTCGCCGCCGCGCTCGCAGTGGCCGGCTGTGCTCCCGGCGCCGGCGACCCCCGGGCCAGTGCCGAAGTGGTGGTCGGATCCCGGGCTGACGCCGACTCGGCGCTGCTGGCCGGCGTCTACGTCGCCGCCCTCCGGTCATACGGATTCGGTGCGCGTGCGGCGACTGCGCCCGACCCGAAACCGCAATTGGATTCCGGAGCGTTCACCGTCGTCCCCGCCTTCACCGGCCGCACGTTGCAAGCTTTGCAGCCCGGCGCGACGGCGATGTCGGACAAAGATGTCTACCGCGCAATGATCGCGGCGCTGCCCGAGGGAGTGGTGGCGGGCGACTACACGACGGCCGCTGAAGACAAACCCGTGTTGCTGGTCAGTCAGCCCACCGCCAAGGCGTGGGGCGGTAGTGACGTCAGTGCGGACTTGAGCACGCTGCCCCGCCACTGCGACGACCTCGTTGTCGGGACCGTCGCCGGACATCAGGAACCGTCGACGGTCGGCTCCTGCCGGCTCGCTCAGCCGCGCGAATTTCCTGATGGCGTAGCAATGTTCGCCGCAATTCGGTCCGGGCAGCTGACCGCGGGGTGGACCACCTCGACCGACCCCGGCGTTCCCGGCGACTTGGTCGCGCTGGCCGATGGCCAACCCGCACTGATCCGTGCCGAGAATGTGGTGCCGCTCTATCGCCGCAATGCGCTCAGCGATCGCCAGTTGCTGGCGATCAACGAAGTGGCCGGTGTGCTGGATACCGCGGCCCTGGTTGAGATGCGCCGGCAACTGAGCACTGGTGCCGACCCGCAGGCGGTGGCGGGCGGCTGGCTGGCCGAGCATCCGCTCGGCCGCTGACCTCAGACTTTCGGCATCAACCGGCCCATGACCGGGCCGAAGAGCTGCTGGTAATACGGGCCCGCCACCCGGACCATCACGTCGAGAAGTTTGGCGTCCGTGCCGACCAGGACCCGGGCCTTCTTCTTGCGGACCGCGTCCAGGATGATCGTGGCGGCGCGGTGGGGGCTGGTCCGGGCGAGCCGCTTGTCGAACAGCTTGGCGAGCTGTTCGGGGTCGAGTCCCTCGGCGGCCGTCGCGTTGCGCGCGATCGCGGTCTTGATGCCGCCCGGGTGCACCGTGGTCACCGCCACCGGGTGCCCGGCCGCCGCCATCTCCTGCCGCAGCGCCTCCGTGAAGCCCCGCACGGCGAACTTGGCCGAGTTGTAGGCCGCCTGCCCGGGCACCGAGAAGAGCCCGAACACGCTGGACACGTTGACGACGTGCCCGTCGCCGGAGGCGATCAGGTGCGGCAGGAGTGCCTTGGTGCCGTTGACGACACCCCAGAAGTCGACGTCCATCACCCGTTCGATGTCCTTGAACTGACTGACTTCGACGTCGCCGGTGAAGGCGATGCCTGCGTTGTTGTAGATCTGGTTGACCTTGCCGAAGTGCTCTCTGACGGCGTCGGCGTAGGCCAAAAAGGCCTCCCGCTCGGTCACATCGAGGCGATCGGACTTGAACGACGCGCCGATCGCCTTGAGCTGTTCTTCGGTGTGGCCCAGGCCCTCCAGGTCGACATCGCTGATGGCCACTTTGGCGCCGGAGCGGGCCAGCTCCACGGCCAGCGCCTGCCCGATACCTGAACCCGCGCCCGTCACCACCGCGACCTTGCCGGCGAACCCTTGCATGAGCACCCTTCCTTATCGGCACGTTTGCGTCGAGGCTAGCCGGTAGCGGCGGTCCCCGATTGCCGCGGGGTCGCAGATCCCGCGGTCGCGCCGGTCAGCCGAAGGCCGTGTCGATGATCTCCTGCTGCTCGACCGCGTGCACCTTCGACGAGCCCGATGACGGGGCCGACATCGCCCGGCGCGAGATCCGCTTGATCCCGGTCAGCTTGTCGGGCAACAACTCTGGCAGCTCGAGCCCGAAGCGGGGCCACGCACCCTGGTTGGCCGGCTCCTCCTGCACCCAGAAGTACTGGTCGACGCTCGGGTAGCGGTCCAGCGTTTCCGCCAGCCGGCGCTTGGGCAGCGGGGCAAGCTGCTCGATCCGCACGATCGCCACGTCCTCGCGGTTGTCCTTGGCCTTGCGGGCCACCAACTCGTAGTAGAGCTTGCCGCTGGTCAACAGGATCCGGGTGACCTTGCTGCGATCACCGATACCTTCCTCGTAGGTCGGCTCTTCAAGCACCGAGCGGAATTTGATCTCGGTGAAGTCCCGGACGTCGCTGACCGCCGCCTTGTTGCGCAGCATCGACTTCGGTGTGAACACGATCAGCGGCCGCTGCACGCCGTCGAGGGCGTGGCGCCGCAACAAGTGGAAGTAGTTGGACGGCGTCGAGGGCACCGCGATCGTCATCGAACCCTCCGCCCACAACTGCAGGAAGCGCTCGATGCGGCCCGAGGTGTGGTCGGGACCTTGGCCCTCGTGGCCGTGCGGCAACAGCAAAACGACGTTGGACAGCTGGCCCCACTTGGCCTCACCGGAGCTGATGAACTCGTCGATGATCGACTGCGCGCCGTTGACGAAGTCACCGAACTGCGCCTCCCACAGCACCAGAGCGTCCGGGTTGCCCACCGTGTAGCCGTACTCGAAGCCGACGGCGGCGTACTCCGACAGCGGTGAGTCGTACACCAGGAACTTGCCCCCGGTGGGGGTGCCGTCGGCGTTCGTCGCCAGCAGCTGCAGGGGCGTGAACTCTTGGCCGGTGTTGCGGTCGATGATCACCGAGTGCCGCTGGGAGAAGGTGCCGCGCTTGGTGTCTTGACCCGACAGCCGCACCAGCTTGCCCTCGGCCACCAGCGAGCCGAGCGCCAGCAGTTCGCCGAAGGCCCAGTCGATCTTGCCCTCGTAGGCCATCTCGCGCCGCTTCTCCAGCACCGGCTGCACCCGCGGGTGGGCGGTGAAGCCGTCCGGTGTCGCCAGGAAGGAGTCACCGATGCGGGCCAGCAGCGCCTTGTCCACCGCGGTGGCCAGGCCCGCCGGCAGCATCTGGTCGGCCTCGACCGATTCGCTCGGTAGCGCGCCGTGTTTCTCGAGCTCGCGGACCTCGTTGAACACCCGCTCCAGCTGGCCCTGGTAGTCGCGTAGCGCGTCCTCGGCCTCTTTCATCGAGATGTCACCGCGGCCGATCAGGGCTTCGGTGTAGCTCTTGCGGACGCCGCGCTTGATGTCGACGACGTCGTACATCGCGGGGTTGGTCATCGACGGGTCGTCGCCCTCGTTGTGCCCGCGCTTGCGGTAGCACAGCATGTCGATGACGACGTCCTTCTTGAACTCCTGCCGGAAGTCGACGGCCAGCTTGGCCACCCACGCGCACGCTTCCGGGTCGTCGCCGTTGACGTGGAAGATCGGCGCCCCGATCATCTTCGCGACGTCGGTGCAGTACTCACTGGACCGCGAGTACTCCGGCGCGGTGGTGAAGCCGATCTGGTTGTTGGCGATGATATGGATCGTGCCGCCGACCCGGTAGCCGGGCAGGTGCGTCATGTTCAGGGTTTCGGCGACCACGCCCTGACCGGCGAACGCGGCGTCGCCGTGCAGCATCATCGGGACCACCGAGAAGGCCTTCTCGTCCCCTTGGTCCTCGGCGCCGTGGTCCAGCAGGTCCTGCTTGGCGCGCACCAGACCCTCCAGCACCGGGTCAACGGCCTCCAGGTGCGAGGGGTTGGCGGTCAGCGACACCTGAATGTCGTTGTCGCCGAACATTTGTAGGTACACGCCGGTGGCGCCCAGGTGATACTTGACGTCTCCCGAGCCGTGCGCCTGTGCCGGGTTGAGGTTGCCCTCGAACTCGCTGAAGATCTGCGAATAGGGCTTGCCGACGATGTTGGCCAGCACGTTGAGCCGGCCGCGGTGCGGCATGCCGATGACCACCTCGTCGAGTCCGTGCTCGGCGCACTGGTCGATCGCCGCGTCCATCATCGGAATGATGCTTTCTGCACCCTCCAGTGAAAAGCGTTTCTGGCCAACGTATTTGGTCTGAAGGAAGGTCTCGAAGGCCTCGGCCGCGTTCAGCTTGCTCAGGATGAACTTCTGCTCGGCCACCGTCGGTTTGACGTGCTTGGTCTCGACGCGCTGCTGCAGCCATTCCTGTTGTGAGGGTTCGAGAATGTGGGTGTACTCCACGCCGATGTGGCGGCAGTAGGCATCGCGCAGCAGGCCCAGCACGTCCCGCAGCTTCTTGTACTCGCAACCGGCGAAGCCGTTGACTTTGAACACCCGGTCGAGATCCCACAACGTCAGGCCGTGGTTGAGGATCTCCAGATCGGGGTGGCTGCGGAACCGGCTGCCGTCCAATCGCAGCGGGTCGATGTCGGCCATCAGGTGACCGCGATTGCGGTAGGCCGCGATCAACTCCATCACCCGGGCGTTCTTGTCGACGATCGAGTCCGGGTTGTCGGTGCTCCACCGCACCGGCAGGTACGGGTTGCCCAGCTCGCGGAAGATCTCGTCCCAGAAGGCGTCCGACAGCAGCATCTCGTGGATGGTGCGCAGGAAGTCGCCGGATTCGGCGCCCTGGATGATGCGGTGGTCGTAGGTCGAGGTCAAGGTGATCAGCTTGCCGATGCCCAGCTCTGCGATGCGCTCCTCGCTTGCGCCCTGGAACTCGGCCGGGTATTCCATCGCGCCGACCCCGATGATGGCGCCCTGGCCGGCCATCAGCCGGGGCACGGAGTGCACGGTGCCGATGGTTCCGGGGTTGGTGAGCGAAATCGTCACTCCGGCAAAGTCTTCCGCGGTCAGCTTGCCGTCGCGGGCGCGCCGGACGATGTCTTCATAGGCGGTGACGAACTGCGCGAACCGCATGGTTTCGCAGCCCTTGATCCCGGCGACCACCAGGGAACGCCTGCCGTCTTTGCCTTGCAGGTCGATGGCCAGGCCGAGGTTGGTGTGCGCCGGCGTCACCGCGGTGGGCTTACCGTCGACCTCGGCGTAGTGCCGATTCATGTTCGGGAACTTCTTGATCGCCTGCACCAGCGCATAGCCCAGCAGGTGGGTGAACGAGATCTTGCCGCCGCGGGTGCGCTTGAGCTGGTTGTTGATGACGATCCGGTTGTCGATCATCAGCTTGGCCGGGACGGCGCGGACGCTGGTCGCCGTGGGCACGTCCAGCGACGCCGACATGTTTTTGACGACGGCCGCCGCGGCGCCGCGCAGCGTCTGCAGCTCGTCGCCTTCCGCCGGCGGGGGAGTGGGGGTTTTGGCCGGTCGCGGCGCGACCCCATTGCCGGCGGCGGCACTGGCGGGCGCCGCGGGCTTGGCGGCCTCGGTGGTCTGTGGGGCTGCCGGAGCCGGTTTCGCCGGCGCCGCGGGGGCGGCTGGCGGCCCATCACCGCTGGTCGGGGCTACCTGCGTGGGTTCGCCTGCGGGCTCCGGGTTGTAGTCGACCAGGAACTCGTGCCAGCTCGGATCGACTGACGAGGGGTCATCGCGGAACTTGCGGTACATCTCCTCGACCAGCCATTCGTTTTGCCCGAATGGTGAACTTATGTTGCTCACGACCGCAGTTCGCCTCAATCCTTCTGTTCCGCACGCGCATTCCCGCGGCGCCTGCTCACTTGTCGGTCCCGGACGACCGAACACCTCACACCGATGGCGATACCCATTGTTCCGCCCTATAAAGGCTAACCTTTCGCCGCCGATCCGCCAGGTTGACCGGGGGACACGAGGAGCACCGAGGCGGTCCCCATGGTGGCGACCCGCTGCGCCCGGCTACGCCGCGCTTGCGATCGCCGCGGCCGCGCCTGCGATCGCCACTAGCCGGCTTCGTGGATCGGAGGCACCAGGTGCAGCGCGCGGGGCCAGCGCGCGGGCGGGACGCCGAACGCCCGGTTGGCGTTACGGATCATCTTCTTGCCGGCGAGGTAGTTGCCGATGGCGCCGACCACGACCCCGATGCCGACCGGCAGCAGTTTGCCGAACAACAGGGCGCCCCGCCGCACGGTGTACTTTCGGACCCACGACTTGAGCAGCCGTGAGTTCAGCTTCGACATCGACGACAGGGGCACCGCGGCCAGGCTCTCGGAAATCCAGCCGCCGTTGGTGCGGCGCGGACCGATCAGCTGCGCGACGGCGTGCTCGCTGTTGTCGCCGGCCAGGACCGCCAGCACCAGCGCGCGGCGGCGTTCCCGGTGATCGGCCGGGATGTCATAGACCACCGCCACCGCCAACACGAGGAACGCGGTGGCCTCCAGGAACGTCACCGTCTCCGCGGCCGCCGCGGACAGGGCGCTGATCGTGCCGATGCCGGGGACGGTCGCGGCGGCCCCCACGGCAACGCCGCCGGCCGTCACGATCGCCAGGTACCGCTTCTGCAGTTTGGCCAGGATCTCCGCCGGGCCGGCATTCGGGTTCGCATTGCGCAGTCGGGTCACATAGGCCTCGGCGGCCGGGCCCTGCACCCACGAGCTCCTCTCGATGACCTGCGCCAATGCCCGCGTGGACATCTTGGGTCGACCGTTGTCCACGGTCGGCTGCTGTCCCGGGTTGGACATGGTGAAGAACCGGTTCGGCGACCTTTTCCGTCGAGCCCGCATACTCTCTCTCCTGCAAACGGCGTTCCCCCAGGCTAACGCGCCCGGGGCAAATCCTGACGCGTTACGCACGCTGGCCGGGTCCTAGGCTGCCGGCCTATTGCCTCACCGGGAATAATGCAGGCTGGATGTCTGCGGCGGTCGGTGTCGTTTGCCGGCCCTCATGCTGGTTACCGCGGCGCGCGTCGTGTATGACCTGCGTGGGTTGAACCGGTCGACTAACCGGGGCTGAACAGCATCGTCGGGAGCGAAAGCGAAGCGAGGTGGGGTCGATGACGACGGCTACGCCCCGCACGCCCGGGGGGCGCGCGGGACCGGCGCCGACCCGGGCCGCCAACCGCTGGGATTTTCTCACCCGAAGCTCACCGCAGTCGCAGAACCCTTGGAACCCGCTCTGGGCGATGATGATCGGCTTCTTCATGATCATGGTCGACTCGACCATCGTCGCCATCGCCAATCCGACCATCATGGCCGGCTTGCGCATCGGCTACGACACCGTGGTCTGGGTGACCAGCGCCTACCTGCTGGGGTATGCGGTCGTGTTGCTGGTGGCCGGGCGCCTGGGTGACCGGTTCGGCCCCAAGAACCTCTATTTGATCGGCCTGGTCGTGTTCACCGCGTCCTCGGTGTGGTGCGGCTTGGCTGGCAGCGCCGCCATGCTCATCGCGGCGCGTGTGGTGCAGGGCGTCGGGGCGGGGCTGCTCACCCCGCAGACCTTGTCGACCATCACCCGGATCTTCCCGTCGGAGCGGCGCGGCGTCGCGGTGAGCCTGTGGGGTGCCACCGCCGGTGTCGCCAGCCTGGTGGGCCCCCTGGCGGGTGGTGTCCTGGTCGACGGGCTGGGATGGCAGTGGATCTTCTTCGTCAACGTCCCCATCGGCGTCATCGGCCTGGTCCTGGCGTATTGGCTGATTCCGGTGCTGCCCACCCAGTCACACCGCTTCGACGTGATCGGGGTCGTGCTGTCCGGCGTCGGCATCTTCCTGATCGTGTTCGGGCTGCAACAGGGGCAGGCCGCGCATTGGCAGCCCTGGATCTGGGCGTTGATCGTCGCCGGCGTCGGATTGATGACGGCCTTCGCATTCTGGCAGTCGCTGAACGCGCACGAGCCGCTGATTCCGTTGATGATCTTCGGCGACCGAGATTTCAGCCTGTGCAACGTCGGGGTCGCCATCATCTCGTTCACCGCGACGGCAATGATGCTGCCGCTGACGTTCTACGCGCAGGCCGTGTGCGGGCTGTCGCCGACGCGCTCGGCGCTGCTGATCGCGCCGATGGCGATCGCCAACGGCGTCTTCGCGCCCTTCGTCGGCAGGATCGTCGACAAATACCATCCGCAGCCCGTGCTCGGCTTCGGGTTCTCGGTGCTGGCGATCGCGCTGACCTGGCTCACCTTCGAGATGTCACCGACGACACCGATCTGGCGGTTGGTGTTGCCGTTCTTCGCGATGGGCGTCGGGATGGCGTTCGTGTGGTCGCCGCTGACCGCCACCGCTACGCGTAACCTGCCGCCGCAGCTGGCTGGCGCAGGCTCGGCGGTATACAACTCGGTGCGCCAGCTCGGCGCTGTGCTCGGCAGCGCCAGCATGGCCGCGTTCATGACATGGCGGATAACCGATGAGATGCCGCCCCAGCCGTCCGGCGGGGCCGCCGGTGGGCAGGCGCTCACCTTGCAGTTACCCGAGTTCCTGCGCGAACCATTCGCGGCCGCGATGTCGCAATCGGTATTGCTGCCGGCGTTTATCGCGCTGTTCGGGATCATCGCCGCACTGTTTCTGGTGGGCTTCGCGCCGTGGTCGGGCAAGGGCGATGGCAGGGGAAGCGACGATCCACTCGGTCCTGACGACGACGTCGTCGACGACGACTACGACGATGACCACTACGTGGAATTCGTCCTGGTCCGCGAGCCTGACGCCCGCGGGGAAAGCGATCCCGAGCCGCCCCGGCCGGCGGTCGAACGCCCGCGTCCGGCGTCCGCCGGAATGCCGCGGCGCGGCGCGGCCGCGCAGGTCCAACCAATCGGGCACGCCCACAACGGGTCTCATGTAGACAGCGGCAGAGGCCTTCGCCAGGTGGCGGTGCGGCGCCCGCCTAAATCTTTCCCGCCCGGCGATCGCCTCACCCGGCCGCCGCGCCGCCCGCACAACGGCTCGGCGGTACCGGGATTCCCCGAGGGCGAATCCCGGCGGGGTCAGCATCACCGTTCCGATCCGGACGACGATCCCACCGGTTCGGGCCGGCACTCGTCAACCGGCTAGCAGTCGATTTGTGTCAGAGCGCAGGTACGAAACCACTGTGCCGCAGCGTCTTAGGCAATCAACACCGCAACCGATGCGTCCGGTCCGCTCGCTGATCGCTTCGGGCACTTAGCTTGTCTTTCGGTGCACTGGTCGACTGGGAGCGCCTAGCGCTATGAACCCGTCCTCTACAACCACATTGAGCTCCGGCGGGTCGCGCGAGGAATAGCGCGACCGCGAGCTATCGTGGCGCCGTGCGTGATCGGTGCGGGTGCAGTGCGACACCGCCTCTCTCGCGCCGTGATGTGCTCAAATACGCTGCGGCGGCGCCGATTATGCTGACTATCGGCACCGCCGCATCAGGTCTGGTCCAACCCTCGAGTGCGGCAGCCGATACGTCCTTGGTTTCGGCGGTCGGAGCGCCGGGGCGGGACCTCACTATCGTCACCCGGGCCGGGTGGGGCGCCGACGAGTCGATTCGCAGCCGAGCGCCGATCTACGACAACGGAATCAAGGCAGCCGTCGTGCACCACACCGCCGGTGTAAATGAATACGCGCAGCAAGATTCGGCGGCAACGGTGCGGTCGATCTACGAGTACCATACCCGCACTCTGGGCTGGTCGGACATCGCGTACAACGCCTTGGTCGACAAGTACGGTCAGGTATTCGAAGGCCGCTTCGGCGGGATGACCAGAGCGGTTCTGGGCACTCACACTGGAGGGTTCAACCGCAACACGTGGGCGGTGTGCATGATCGGAGACTTCGACGCGGTGGCGCCCACGCCGGTTCAACTGCACACCGTGGGACGCCTGCTCGGGTGGCGTCTGGCCCTCGACGGCGTCGATCCGCAGGACAGCGTCGCGTTGACATCGGAGGGGGGCCCCTACACCCGTTTCCCTCAAGGCACCCCCGTGGGCTTGCCGTGCATTTTCGCTCACCGCGACGTCGGCGATACCGATTGTCCCGGCAACCTTGGATTCCCTTTGATGAACCAGATTCGTGACATTGCTGCGCGATTCAACAAACGCCCCAGCGCCGACGATCTGGCGCAGTCGCTGCAAGGTAGTGCGATCTATGACCGGTGGCAGGCGATGGGCGGCATGAAGAGCGTCTTGGGCGCACCAAAGTCGTCGGAATCGACCGGGGCGGAAGCGACGCGCTACGTCATCTTCGAGAAAGGGGCAATGTACTGGTCGCCGACCACCGGGGCGCAGCCCGTGACTGGCACCATCTATGCCGCGTGGGGCACCCTGGGCTACGAACATAGCGCTCTGGGGCTGCCGACCAGCACCGAAATCCAGGAGCCGGAGTGGGTCGTCCAGAATTTTCAACATGGCACCCTGAACATTGAGCGTCGGAGCGGGACGGTCGTTACCGTGATCAACGGTGTTGCTGCCGTCGTACCGCCGCCTTCAGCAGATGGCCCGCCCGTGCAGGTTGAACGCTTTTCACCGATGCGCAATCGAGTTTGATGCGAAGATCCCGCGGGCCACATTCCTCTTGGTTTTCGTAACCGGTTGCCGGTCACCGCAGATCGGGCTGCGTGAGCGCCAGGAAGGCGCCCAGGTCGATCAGGCCCTCGGGTGTGGCGGGCAGATACTCCGTCAGCGACGGGGAGCGCACGATCACGGCCGCGTACTGAGCTCGACTTACCGCGACGTTGAGTCGATTCCTGTTGAGCAGGAAAGAGATTCCCCGGGGCACCACGTCCATGGACGACACTGTCATCGAGATGAATACCACCGGTGCCTGTGCGCCCTGGAACTTGTCGACCGTGCCGACCCGAACTCCCGCGAGCCCCGCGGCGGTCAACCGGTGACGTAGCAGCGCCACCTGGGCGTTGTAGGGTGCCAGCACCAATACATCGGCGGCGGCCAAGTCGCGGGTGCCGTATTCGTCGGTCCACGAGGCGCCGAGCAACTGGTTGATCTCGGCGATGATCGCGTCGGCCTCCTCGGGGCTTTCGGTCGAATTACCTTGGTGTTGAACCGAAAACAGTTGCACGCCAGGCTGATAGCCGTCGAGGCGGCGGGCGGCTGTGCACTCGTGGGAATGCAGTCTGTCCTCGTAGGAGAGCGCCGATACCGCTTCGCAGACCGCCGGATGCATGCGGTATGACAGGTCCAGGAAGTAGCCGCGTTCGTCGGGCAGCGTGCGCTGACCGTCGACCAGCCACTCCAGCGCGGAGGCGTCCACCGGCTCCGGATGAGTGCCCTGGCTGACTTGCGGCAGCTGCTGGGGGTCACCGAGCAGCAGCAGGTTTGCGGCAGCCGGGGCCACAGCGATGGTGTTGGCCAGACAGAATTGACCCGCTTCGTCGATCACCAGAAGATCCAGGCTTCCCGGCGGTATCCGGTTGGCGTTGGCGAAATCCCATGCCGTTCCGCCGATCACACATCCCGGTGCTTCGGCGAGGAACGCGGCATAGGCGCCGCCGTCGATCTCCCGCCACCGCGGGGCCCGGTGGTCGTTGCGCTTCTTCGCGATCCGTTGGGGATCCAGACCGGCGTCGATCACACAGTCCAGCACGTTCTCCACGGTGGCGTGCGACTGCGCGACCACACCCACCCGCCAGCCGTGTTGGGTGACCAGGTCGTGAATCACGCGGGCGGCGGTGTGCGTCTTGCCGGTGCCGGGCGGACCGTGCACCGCCAGGTATGACGAATCGAGTTCCAGCAGCGCGGCGGTGATGTCGGCGACGATGTCGTCGTTACGCGGGAGGGGAGTGCCGCCCCGGGTGCGGGGCGTGCCCCGCAGCAACACGTCGACGATGGCGCTGCGGGGCAGTTGCGGCAATCCGGGAGCCACCCCGGTCGCGGTCGCCTCTATCGACTCCCGCAGGGCGGTCGTCGGGATGGGCGGCCCCGGTGTCAGGGCGAACGGCAACTGGTGAAAAGTCTTGCCGTCGCTGCCAACTCGTTCGACTACCACCACTTCGGTGGGGACCGCAGGATCGTCGGCCTCGACCACCGATGCCCGCCCGGCCGCCCGCCGGTCCGGGCTGTCGGTCATGCCGGGCGGAGCCGGTGGGTGGTAGAGCGCGAAGACATCGCTCTTCAAGTCGCCGCGCGCCAGCTCGCCGCGCAGCTGCAGCCGCCGCTGCGGTTTGCGCGCGCGTGGGGGCGTGTGCCAGTCGACGCTGACCGACGCGTGCTCGGCGACGAACACATCGGTGTTATCCGCCCACTCGTCGATGGGAAAGTTCAGCCGGTCGAAGTGCGCCCACCAGAAGGGTTTATCCTCGCGCCGGTGGTAGCCGCGGGCCGCCGCCAGCAGTGCCACCGCCGTCTGGTCCGGAGTGCGGTCGTCGACGCCGGCGGCTCCGGCGAACGTCGACAGTGTCACCGCCAGCTGGTCGCGGTCATCGACGGTGTTGCCGTCGGCCACGGCCTGGGCACCGATCGGCACCACGCCGGACTCGTAGGCGCGCAACATCAGCCAGTTCCGCAGTTCCTGAGTCGACCGGCAGTCGTAATGGTTGTAGTCCTCGATCTCCTTGAGCACGGAGGCGGCCTCGTCGCCGCGGCGGTCCGCCTGGAGTTCGCAGTACCTTGCGTAGGAGGTGATCGACGCGGTGGCCGTGGTGACGTCACCCACCCGCAGTTGAGCTCCCATGTAGAGCGGCTCCAGCGCCTTGAGGCTGAATGACTCCGCACCCACGCGAATGCTCCTGCGCACCAACGGGTAAAGGTCGACCAGCGTACCGCTGCGCAGCAGTTCGTCGACTTCGTCCTCGCCCACACCGTAGCGCCCGGCGAGTCGCAACAAGGCCGTCTTCTCGTAGGGCGCGTAGTGGTAGATGTGCATGTTGGGGGGGCGCTTGCGGTGTCTGGCCACCAGCGCCAGAAAGTCGATCAGCGCCTTGCGTTCGTCGGCCCGGTTGTGCGCCCACAGCGGGCGAAACTTGCCCGTCGGCCCGGCTTCCATTACGCCGAACAGATATTCCAGGCCCCACTCGCGTCCATCGGCGGTCCACAGCGGGTCGCCTTCGAAGTCGAAGAACAGGTCGCCGGGGTCGGGCTCGGGTAGCAGGGTCAGCGGCTGCGGGTCGATGACCTCGACTTGCGGAACGTCGGTTTCACGTTGGCGCACTTGCAGTTCGGCCTGGACGGCGAGTTTGTTCAGCACGCTGGCCGCCAGGCCGGGCACGGGTTCGCGAAGGTCGGCCAGGTCGGCGACGGTGCTGATGCCGGCGTCAATGAGCTTGTCGCGCTGGCTTACTCGCATACCGGCCACCAGCAGCACGTCGTCGACCGCCCGCAACTGCTCGAGGCACAGCGGGCAGCGAAAGCAGGCGGCAACGCCCTCGTCGTCCCAGCGGACCGCCGCGCCACCCGCGCGGTGCTCATCGAGCAGGCGTTGCAGGCGGGCTCGCTGCGAGCGGTACACCGGGATCAGGTCGCGAACCCGGTGCCGCACCACGGTTCCATCGCCCAGGCGCAGCTCGGCCTCCGGCGCGACCGGGACACCCGAGGCGGCCAGCGCGTCGGCGTAGGCGGCCAGCTGCAACAGCGCGGTCACCTTGGCAGAGCGGGCCAGCTTGGTGTCCACGACTCGGTACCGCTCGCCGTCGCGCACCAGGAAGTCGGCGAAACCGACGAAGCGGCCGTCGAACATGGCGGCTTGATACACCACGGGCGCCTGGCTGGCGACGGCCCGCCGGGTGGCTTCGGCGGCCGCCGCTAGGCCGGCGGGCGTGTAGGCCGGGCGGCCGATGATCGCGACGGCCTGCCCGAACCGGTCACGCAGCGAGGCGAGTTCGCGTCGCTCGTGTTCGCTACCGAGCTCGAAAGTCCGCGCGAGGAGTTCGTCCTCGACGGTGACGGCAGCGGGCCCGCGGCCCAGCTTTGCATCGAAATCTCGCAGGAGCGCGAATTCGCAGCGCGCCGCGGCGGCAAGATCCGATGCGCTGTAGACGATGCTGTCGCCGGAGACCAACACTGCTGCCACTGTAGGTCAGCGCTCCGACAGGTGAGCGCCCCGCGCGGGCGCGCCCCGGATTAGTGGGCGGGGGTGTTGCCGATGAGTTCGACCGCGTTGCCGTTCCAGTGGAATCTCACGTCGGTGTTCAAGCCGTTGATTCCGCCGGGATAGGTCAGCGCCACGGTGTCGCCCGTCGTCTGCGCCGCGTCAACGCCGTTGAATCCATACGTGTCGGGCACGCCCTGCGGGATGAACTGGCCGAGGTGGAACAGCACCGCGCGGGTGGTCGGACTCACCGCGTTGGTGTTGGCCTTGATGATGATCGCGGATAGCTGCGCGCACTGGTTGTAATTGCCGGCCAGCGGCTCGGGGTTCCAGGGCTGCTGGCTGCGCGGGTCGCGCGGCAGCTCGGAGACCACTTTCGCGATGGTGGGCGAGGCCAGGTTGACGGCGCAGGGATCGGCCGGCGGGGCGTTGCCGGGCGGCGCGGCCGCGGGGACCGTGGCCGGAGCCGTGATCGACGCGACCTCCGAAGTGGTCCTGGCCTGGGGCGTCTTGGCGGCGGTGGAGTCCCCCGAACCGCAGCCGGTCATGGTGAGGGCGATTAGGGCGACAGCGGCCGAGCCGGTCAGTGGCTCGGTACGACACGGCGACGACCACACATCGGGCACCGTACCTTCAACGGGACCGGGACTGTGGCAGGCAGGCCGGGTGTGCCGACGATCACCCGCAGCGCTCAACTCCGTTGAGCTCGCGATCACCACGGGGCCCTGCTGGTGGTGACCCGCAGCGCTCAACTCCGTTGAGCTCGCGATCACCACTAGACTCCTTGGACGATGACCCCCTCGGACAGCTCCACTGAAGCTGCCTCAACGACGTTTGCCGACCTGCAGATCAATCCCTCGGTCTTGCGGGCGATCGCTGACGTCGGCTACGAGTCGCCCACCGGCATTCAGGCGGCGACCATCCCGGCGCTGATGGCGGGCTCCGATGTCGTCGGGCTGGCCCAGACGGGCACCGGCAAGACCGCCGCGTTCGCGATCCCCATCCTGTCCAAGATCGACGTCACCAGCACCGCCACGCAGGCGCTGGTGCTTGCCCCCACGCGGGAACTGGCGCTGCAGGTGGCCGAGGCATTCAGCAGGTACGGGGCCCACCTGCCCAAGATCAACGTGCTGCCGATCTACGGCGGCTCCTCCTACAGCGTGCAGCTGGCCGGGCTGCGCCGCGGCGCCCACGTGGTGGTCGGCACCCCGGGCCGCGTCATCGACCACCTCGAGCGCGGGACACTGGACCTGTCCCACGTCGACTACCTGGTGCTCGACGAAGCCGACGAGATGCTCACCATGGGATTCGCCGAAGAAGTGGATCGCATACTCTCCGAAACCCCGGAATACAAACAGGTGGCGTTGTTCTCCGCGACCATGCCGCCGGCGATCCGCAAGATCACCACCAAGTACCTGCACGATCCGCTCGAGGTCAGCACTAAAGCCAAAACCGCTACCGCCGAGAACATTTCGCAGCGCTACATCCAGGTCGCCGGCCCACGCAAGATGGACGCCCTGACTCGGGTCCTGGAGGTCGAGCCGTTCGAGGCGATGATCGTCTTCGTCAGGACAAAACAGGCCACCGAGGAAGTCGCGGAAAAGTTGAGGGCCCGGGGTTTTTCCGCGGCCGCCATCAACGGAGACATACCGCAGGGCCAGCGCGAGCGCACCGTCGCCGCACTGAAGGACGGCAGCGTCGACATCCTGGTCGCCACCGACGTGGCCGCGCGCGGGCTCGACGTCGAGCGGATATCGCACGTAGTCAACTACGACATTCCGCACGACACCGAGTCGTACGTGCACCGGATCGGGCGTACCGGTCGGGCAGGTCGTTCGGGAACCGCGCTGCTGTTCGTCTCCCCGCGCGAGCGCCACCTGCTCAGGGCCATCGAAAAGGCCACGCGCCAAACGCTCACCGAAACCGCGTTGCCCACCGTCGAGGATGTCAACGCGCAGCGGGTGGCCAAGTTCGCCGATTCCATCACCACCGCGCTCGGTTCGCCCGGAATCGACCTCTTCCGCAAGTTGGTCCAGGACTACGAACGCGAGCACGACACCCCGATGGCCGACATCGCCGCCGCGCTGGCATTGCAATCCCGGGACGGCGACGAATTCCTGATGTCGCCCGAACCGCCGCCGGAGCGCCGTGAGCGGCGCACCGAACGGCGTGACCGTCCCGAGAGGCCGAGGGATGCACGCCCATTGGCCACCTATCGCATCGCGGTGGGCAAGCGGCACAAGATCGGCCCGGGCGCGATCGTCGGCGCCATCGCGAACGAGGGAGGGCTGCATCGCAGCGATTTCGGCCACATCGCGATCGGGCCGGATTTCTCGCTGGTGGAGCTGCCGGCCAAATTGGGCAAGTCGACGTTGAAACGGCTTGAGCACACGCGGATCTCGGGGGTTTTGATCAACCTCCAGCCGGAGCGCTCGTCCAGCACCAAACCCCGCGGCAGAGACGGTGGCAAGCCGCGTAGGAAACACGGCGGATGACGCTGTCCGAAGAGCAAGACGCCCAGGGCGGCCTCGAGCAGACCTCTCGCGTCGACCGGATCGCCTCGCTGACCGGGATTCGCGCGGTCGCGGCGCTCCTCGTCGTCGGCACCCACGCGGCCTACACCACCGGCAAATACACGCACGGGTATTGGGGCCTGGTCGGTTCTCGGATGGAGATCGGCGTGCCGATCTTTTTCGTGCTCTCCGGCTACCTGCTGTTTCGCCCGTGGGTGAAGACGGCGGCCGGTAACGGCACACCGCCGTCCCTCAGTCGCTATGCGTGGCACCGGGTTCGGCGCATCATGCCCGCCTACGTGATCACCGTGTTGTTCGCCTATGTGCTCTACCACTACCGCGATGCCGGGCCGAACCCCGGACACAGCTGGCTGGGGCTGGCGCGCAACCTGACGCTGACGCAGATCTACTGCAACGGCTACCTGGGTAAGTACCTGCACCAGGGGCTGACCCAGATGTGGAGCCTTGCGGTGGAGGGCTCGTACTACGTCGTGCTGCCGCTGCTCGCATACCTGCTGCTGGCGGTGATCTGCCGGCGCCAGTGGCAGCCGAAACGCGTGCTGGGTGCCCTGGCGGGAATGGCTTTGATCAGCCCGGCCTGGCTGGTCCTGGTGCACACCGATCACTGGTTCCCGGACGGCGCACGGCTGTGGCTGCCCACCTATCTGGCGTGGTTCCTTGCCGGGATGATGCTGACGGTGTTGCAGGAGATGGGAGTGCGTGCCTACGGGTTCGTGGCGATACCGCTGGCCGTAATCTGTTATTTCATCGTCTCTACGCCCATTGCCGGCGCACCCACGACCTCCCCGGCGACGCTGAGCGAGGCGCTGTTCAAAACGTGTTTCTATGCCGTCGTCGCCGCACTCGCGGTGGCACCGCTGGCCCTGGGCGACCACGGCTGGTATTCCCAGATACTGGCCAGCCGCCCGATGGTGTGGCTGGGGGAGATCTCCTACGAGATCTTCCTGATCCACCTGATCACTATGGAATTCGCGATGGACTACATCGTGGGCGCGCGGGTCTACACCGGTTCGATGCTGTACCTGTACGTCGCGACGCTGGCGGTGACGATCCCGCTTGCGTGGCTACTGCACCGGTTCACCCGCGTCCGGGATTGAGGCGGCGCCCCCGGTCGGACGCGCAGCCGGGCACCGCCGCGCACCCAGCGGTCCCGGAGTTCTCTTCGCGCGGTAGACAGGCAATGTGCCCGCCTCACAGCGACATCCGCGTTAGCGCGCGAGACCAGCGGAAACAGGTTGTCGCTTGGAGGCGGGCCTTTCCACAGTGATTGGAAAGCGCCCGTCGTTGGCTTAACCGCGCGCAGCGACCGGCGTGACGATCGGGACGACGAACTCTTCGATCATCGCCCGCTCGTCGTCTTCGTCGCGGCCCGGGTAAGTCAGCAGCGAGACGATCACCCGCACCGTCCAGCGGGCCCGGCGTTCGACCACGGCGGGGTCGTCGGGTCCCAGCGAGCGTAGGAATGCCACCGCCAGGGCCGCGATCACGTCGGACTGCCCGGCCAGTTCGCCACCCACCGGTGGTCGGGTGGTGGCGAACCAGAACGCCAGCGCGGGGCTTTCGCGAACCATGCCCAACGTGACGAGGATGCTCGCGACCAGCCGCTCGCGTGGGTCCTCGATATCGCCGGTGCGCGCGATGATTTCGCGGCCCAGCCGGTGGGTTTCGCGGTGGATGTAGGCGGTGCGCAGCGCCTCGCGGTTCTCGAAGTACCGGTACAGCGTTGCGCGGGAACAGCCTGCCGCGCGGGCGATTTCGTTCATGCCGATCGAGTCCGAGTCGCGCTGCGTGTACAGCCGCTCGGCGGCGTCCAGGATCCGGTCGGCGGCCGCTTCAATGCGGTGCGTGCTCAGCCAGTCGGGCATCAGAATCTCACCCGGATGGGCACCGACAGCGGACGGCGGACGTAACTGCCGCCGGCCCAGACGATGCCGGATTCGTCCACGTCGAAGTCCGGGCAGCGCGCCATCAGTTCGGTCAGCGCAACGCAGGACTGCATCCGGGCCGCGGCGGCGCCCAGGCAATGGTGTGCGCCGTGGCTGAACGTCAGGATGTTGCGTGGGCAACGGGTAAGGTCGAGTTCGCCTGCATCCGAACCGTATTGGCGTTCATCACGATTGGCCGAACCGTACAGCAGCAACACCCGGCGCCCGGCCGGGATGGTTGTCTCGCCGACCGTCACGTCCCGGGTCGTCGTGCGGGCCAGTCCCTGCACCGGTGAGGTCATCCGCAGCAGTTCCTCGACCGCGTCGGGAATGCGGCCCGGGGCGTCCACCAGCAGCCGACGTTGGTCGGGCCGTTGGTGCAACAGCGGCATCGAGCCGCCGAGCATGCCGGTGACGGTGTCGTTGCCGCCGGTGACCATGGTGAACGTGAACGCCAGGATCGACAGCGTGCCGGCGATGTCCCCGTCGGCGCCCACCCCGGCGGCCACCAGGTGCGAGATGGTGTCGTCCTCGGGTTCGGTCCGGCGCCGCTCGATCAGCGCGGTGAAGTAGGCCATCATCGACCCGACCGCGTCGCCGACGGTTTCCAGCGCGCCCGCGACCCCGCCCTCGACGGTGTTGGCCGCGACGATCGCCTGGGTCCAGCCGTCGAACTGGGCCCAATCCTCTTCCGGGACACCGAGATAGTGGGCGACCACCATCGACGGCAGCGGTTTGAACAACTCCGCGACGATGTCGCCGCCGCCAGCCGAGCGCAACCCCTCGATGCGCTCCACGACGAACTCCCGGACCTTGGGCTGCACCGCCTCGACCTGTCGCGGGGTGAAGCCGCGCGACACCAGCTTGCGGAACTGCGTGTGCACCGGAGGGTCCTGCATAACAAATGGTGGATTGTCCTGCAGCCCAATCATTTCCAGGTCACCGTAGTTGACGGTCAATCCATGTGCCGAGGAATAGGTTTCGTGATCGCGGGCCGCGGCCCACACGTCGGCGTGCCGGGAGAGCACGTAGTAGTCATCCTCGGGGTGCTTCGCCGGAATGACGTGGTGCACCGGATCGTGATCGCGTAGAGCGCGGTACATCGGCCACGGATTCGGCCACGTGTCGGCGGTGGCGAGCTGGAACTTAACCGGGGCTTCGTGAGACACAACGGCAGCCATGTCTCATTCGTACGACAGTTCCAGCAATATGTCAACCACCTTCGACGCCCGCCCCGGCCAGCCGGGCGCCCGGCCGCGCAGCTAGATACCCGATCCGGGGTTGAGGATCCCCTGCGGATCCAGCGCCTGCTTGATGCGCCGGTTGAGGTCCATCACGTCGGGACCCAGATACCCGGCCAGCCAGGGACGCTTCAACCGGCCGACGCCGTGTTCCCCGGTGATCGTGCCGCCCAGCCCGACGGCCAGGTCCATGATCTCGCCGAACGCCAGGTGGGCGCGTTCGGTCATGTCGGCGTCGGCGGGGTCGTAGACGATCAGCGGGTGGGTGTTGCCGTCACCGGCGTGCGCGATCACCGAGATCATCAGGTCACGTTCCGCGGCGATGCGCGCGATCCCGGTCACCAGCTTGCCCAGCGCCGGGAGCGGCACCCCGACATCCTCGAGCAGCAACGATCCCTTGGCCTCGACGGCCGGGATGCAAAACCGCCGTGCGACGACGAACGCCTCGCCCTCATCGGGATCGTCGGTCGAAAACACCTCCGTCGCAGCGTGTTCCGCGAAGACCTCGGCCATGATTTCGGCGTCCTCGCTGCCGGCGCGGCCGCGCTCGTCCGACCCGGCCACCAACATGGCGGCCGCCCCGCGGTCCAGATCCATGCGCAGGCTGTCCTCGACGGCGTTGATCGCCACCGAGTCCATGAATTCCAGCATCGAGGGCCGAAGCTTCCCGGTGACTCCGAGCACTGCCTCGACCGCGTCCTCGACGGTCGCGAAGCTGGCCACCACGATGCTGGACGCGTTCTGCTTGGGCACCAGCCGCAGCGTCACTTCCGTGACGACGCCCAGCGTGCCCTCGCTGCCGACGAAGAGCTTCGTCAGCGAAAGGCCCGCGACGTCTTTCAACCGCGGTCCGCCCAGCCTCACCGCGGTGCCGTCGGCCAGCACCACTTGCATGCCCAGCACGTAATCGGTGGTGACGCCGTACTTCACGCAGCACAGCCCGCCCGCGTTGGTGGCGATATTGCCGCCGATGCTGCAGATCTCGAACGACGACGGATCCGGTGGATACCACAGGCCGTGCTCGGCGGCGGCCTTCTTCACCTCAGCGTTGAACAGCCCGGGCTGGCACACCGCAGTGCGGGTCACCGGGTCGATGGCGATGTCGCGCATCTTCTCGGTGGAAAGCACGATCCCGTCATCCAGTGCGGTCGCCCCGCCGGACAGGCCGCTGCCGGCGCCGCGCGTCACGACGGGCACCCGGTGGGTGGCGGCCCAGCGCAGCACGGTCTGCACCTCTTCGGTGCGCCGCGGCCGCACCACGGCCAGCGGCTTGCCGGCCGAAGGGTCGAAGGCGCGGTCCTGGCGATAGCCCTCGGTCACCGTTGGGTCAGTGACGACCATCCCATCGGGCAGGTTGGCGATCAGGCTGGCCAGGGCGTCAGAGCTCACGGCCCGATACTAAGCCCGCCCGACGGGCCCGGGTCTTCCGCGAACTCCGGCGGCCGGTCCAGTTCGTGCAGCGACGGCAGCCGGCAGGCGACGAGGCCGATCAACAGGATCGGTATCGCCAGCACCAGGAACGTCACCTTCAGCCCGGCCGCGTCGGTCAGCGGACCGGCCACCATCAAGCCCAACGGGCCCGCCGCGTAGGTCAATCCGGTCATCACCCCGACCACTCGGCCGCGCATCCGCGACGGGGCCCGCGTCTGCATCATGTAGTTGTAGATCGGCTGGATCGGTCCGTAGACCACGCCGGTGACCGCGCACAGCACCAGGATCACCGGCAACGGCGGCAGGAACGCGACGCCGACGGTCGCCGCCCCGAAGGTGAGGGTCGCCGTCAGCACGGCCGTGCGCCGTGAGAGACGTTTCGACAGCGCGGCATAGCCGAGCGCCCCCGCTACGCCGCCGAACCCGATCGCCATCAACGCCCACCCGAGTTGCGCGGGTTGGTGGTGGTCGGAGAAGTACTTCGGAAACAGCACGCTTTCCATCGGCAGGTAAAGCGCGGTGACGGCGAGGTCGATCAGGCCCAGCGTCCGGAGCACCCGCATGTTCCAGACGAAGCGCAACCCTTCGGCGATGCCGGCCATCCAGCCTCCGCGCCGGGTCTCACGCCCCGGCTTACCGATGCCCTCGAGTCGCAGCGACCCGATCGTCAGGAGGGACAGCCCGAACAGTCCGGCCGTCAGCCACATCGTGTTGATGCCGCCTACGGTGGCGATCATCAGGCCGCCGATGCCAGGACCCACGATGAACCCCAGGTTGAGAATCGCCTCGTAGAGGCTGTTGGTTCGGGCCAGCGACCACCCCGCGCGGGCGGCGGCCTCGGGCAGCATCGACTCGCGCGCCGTCGTCCCGGCCGGGTCGAACGCGGCCGCAAAGAAGGCCAGGACGGCCAGCACCGCGAGGTTGAGCGCGTCCACACCGAGCCCCCACGCGATCAGCGGCACGGCTGTCACCGCCGTCCCGGACAGCGAATCGGAGATCAGCGACACATGGCGGCGCCCGAAGAAGTCGACCGCGGCACCGGCGACGAGTGTGGACAGCACCAGCGGCAGCGTCATGGCCAAGGCCACGGCCGCAGCGTCGCGCGCGCTGTTGTGGTGCTGCAGCGCCAGCCATGGAAACGCGACTATCGAGATGCCGCTACCCGCCGTCGCCATCAACGTGGCGAACAGGATGAGAAATGCTGGGCCGCCGCTTTTCATGGGAATATCGCCGCTGAATGTATGCCAAAGCGGTATTTGCGGCGACCCAATTTTTCCACTCGTGCAGGATGTTCGTGTGCTCGCCCACCCACGTACCGGCCAGGCATTCAGCTCCCCTGTTGGCGCCGGCACCGGATGGCCGGGCGATCCGGCCACCCCGCGGACACCCGTGGCGGCCGATGCCGACGCGGTCGCCGACCTCGCCGAGCACGCCGGCTCGATCCCCGAAATCGACGCGCTGGTCAGCGTCTGCCGGGCCTGCCCGCGACTGGTCAGCTGGCGCGAGGACATCGCGGTCGTCAAACGCCGGGCCTTTGCCGACCAACCGTACTGGGGGCGGCCGGTACCGAGTTGGGGGTCGGGGCGGCCCCGGCTGCTGATCGTCGGGTTGGCGCCCGCCGCGCACGGCGCCAACCGGACGGGACGGATGTTCACCGGCGACCGCTCGGGCGACCAGTTGTACGCGGCTCTGTACCGGGCCGGACTGGTGAACCAGCCGACCAGTGTCGACGCTGCGGATGGGTTGCAGACCAAGAAGATTCGCATCGTCGCGCCGGTGCGGTGCGCGCCCCCCGCCAACGCCCCGACGCCGGAGGAGCGGGACACCTGCTGGCCGTGGTTGCAGGCCGAATGGCGGTTGGTGGCAGACGATGTTCGCGTGGTTGTGGCCCTGGGCGGGTTCGGCTGGCAGATCGCGCTGCGCCTACCGGGGACCTCGACCGGGCGTAAGCCCCGTTTCGGTCACGGCGTCGTTGCCGACCTGGCCCCCGGTGTGCGATTGCTCGGCTGCTACCACCCGAGCCAGCAAAACATGTTCACCGGTAGGTTGACACCAGCAATGCTCGACGACGTCTTCCGCAACGCAAAGGAACTGGCAGGGATCAAGTGACCGAGGTTCTGGTATCCGGCGCCAGTGTCGCGGGTGCGGCGGCGGCCTTTTGGCTTGGGCGGCACGGCTTTTCGGTGACCGTGGTCGAGCGCCATCGGGGGCCGAGGCCGGGCGGTCAGGCGATCGACGTGCGGGGGCCGGCGCTGACGGTGCTCGAGCGCATGGGGTTGTTGGGCGCGGCCCAGAAACGCAAGACGCAAATCCAGGGCTCCTCCGTCGTAGACCGCGACGGCAACGAATTGTCCCGGGACACCGAATCGACACCCACCGATGGGCCCGTTGATAGCCCCAACATCGAGCTGCTGCGCGACGACCTGGTCGAATTGCTTTATGGCGCAAGCCAATGGACGGCCGAATATCTCTTCGATGACACCATCACCGCCGTGGCGGACGATGGCGCGGCGGTTCGCGTCACCTTCGAGCGCGCCGCGCCGCGCAACTTCGACCTCGTGGTCGGCGCCGACGGATTGCACTCGAATGTGCGGCGATTGGTCTTCGGGCCCGAAGAGGATTTCATCGAGAGGCTGGGCACGCACGCGGCAATCTTCACGGTGCCCAACTTCCTGGATCTGGACTACTGGCAGATGTGGCACTACGGCGATGCCAGCATGGCGGGGGTCTACAGCGCGCGCAACAACGCCGAGGCGCGGGCCATGATCGGCTTCATGGACACCGACCTGCGGATCGACTACCGCGACACCGCGGCGCAGTTCGCCGAGCTGGAGCGGCGGATGGCCGGCGACGGCTGGGTGCGCCCGCAACTGCTCGAGTACATGCGCGGCGCGCCCGATTTCTACTTCGACGAGATGTCGCAGATCAAGATGGATCGCTGGTCGCGGGGGAGGGTGGCGCTGGTCGGCGACGCCGGATATTGCTGTTCGCCCCTGTCGGGCCAGGGCACCAGTGTCGCGCTGCTGGGCGCCTACATCCTGGCCGGTGAGCTCAAGGCGGCCTCGCGAGACGGGACGGTCGACTACGAAGCCGCGTTCGCCAACTATCACCGCGAATTCAGCGACTATGTCAAGCGCAATCAGTGGTTGGTGGTGGACAACATTCCGGGCGGTGCGCCGATACCGCAAGAGGTATTCGACCGGATAGTCGCCTCTATCACGCTGAAGGACTACTGAGCCGGATCAAGGGGAGCGGGAACGTTTGCGGGCCCGCGGGCGTTGACGCCATCGTGCGTCTTTCCGTCCTTGACCTCATCCCGGTGCGCACCGACCAGACGACCGCTGACGCGCTGGCGGCCACCGTGCAGCTGGCGCAAGCCGCGGATCGGCTGGGTTTCACCCGCTTCTGGGTCGCTGAGCACCACAACATGCCGTCGGTGGGTGCCACCAGCCCACCGGTGGTGCTCGCCTACCTGGCCGCGCAGACCTCGCAGCTGCGGCTGGGCTCGGGTGGCGTCATGCTGCCCAATCACGCCCCGTTGGCGGTGGCCGAGCAGTTCGCACTCCTGGAAGCCGCCGCCCCGGGCCGGATCGACCTCGGCATCGGCCGGGCGCCCGGCTCCGATCCCGTGACCTCCTATGCGCTGCGCGGAGCCCGGGACGATCGCGACATCGAGAATTTCCCCGAATACCTCGACGACGTGGCGGCGCTGATGAGCGCACGCGGCGTGCGGGTTCCGCTGCGCTCGGGTGACTACACCCTCAAGGCCACCCCGGCCGCGGTAGCTGAACCGCGCCTGTGGCTGCTGGGCTCGTCGATGTACTCGGCGCACCTGGCCGCTGCCAAGGGCCTGCCGTACGTGTTCGCGCATCACTTCTCCGGCAACGGAACCGAAGAGGCGCTCGAGCTGTACCGCTCGCGATTCAAGCCCAGTAAGCTGACGGCCGAGCCGCTGACGTTTCTGACGGTGAATGCGGCGGTGGCCGAAACCCGGGAAGAGGCAACGGCTTTGATGTTGCCCAACCTGCAGATGATGGCCCGGCTCCGGACCGGCCAGCCACTCGGGCCCGTGCCACTCGTCGAGGAGGCTGCGGTCGCCCAGCTGACCGGCCAACAACAGCGGATCGTCGAGAGTGGTTTGCAACGCGCCGTTTTGGGGGCACCGGCCGAGGCCGCCGACCAGATCCGGGCACTGGCCGACCGGTTTGTCGTCGACGAAGTCATGGTGAACCCGGTGGCCTCGGCCCGCCGCGGCACCGATCCTGCCACCGCACCGGGACGCGTCGCCACGCTCGAGCTACTGGCCAAGGAGCTGTTTTAGCCTTCCGACGCGCCGGCGTGGCGGACCTGTCGCGATAACGGTCGAGCGCCTGGCCGCCGCTCTGGTCGCGCGGACCGTTGGACGCCCAACGATGGGCTCAATCCGACTGACTCGCATCGATGCGGGCCAATGCGGTGCGCAGAATCTGGCCGGTGGTTTCCCGGTCGGGGTCGCGGCGCAGCAGCAGTCCTTTGGCTACCGACAGCTTGTCGCCGTTGCGCCGTGGCAAAACATGCAGGTGGATGTGGAATACGGTCTGAAACGCGGCGCTGCCGTCGTTGATGGCGATGTTGGTCGCATCGGCCAATTCGGTGGTGCGGGCGGCCCTGGCGATGCGTTGGCCCAGCGTGACCATGCCGGCCAGTGTCTCCGGCGCCGTGTCGGTGAGGTCGATGCTGTGCCGTTTCGGCACGACCAGCGTGTGGCCTCGGGTGAACGGGCGGGTGTCGAGGATGGCCAAGTAGTCGTCGTCTTCGTAGATCCGGATGGCCGGGGCTTCGCCGGCGACGATCGCACAGAACACGCAGGACATGTCGCCCACGGTACTGGTTGCTGCGTTATCGCCACGCGAGACCAGTCGCGGCCTGCTGCGATTGGGGGGATACGCTGCCGCGGTGGACGATCTCGTCTTCGCCGGCGCGGCGGCACACGCGCGCATGCTCGCCGACGGTGAACTGACCGCGCCGGAATTGCTCGAGGTCTACCTGGAGCGGATCGCCCGGCTGGACAGCCAGCTGCGGTGCTACCGCGTGGTGCTCGCCGATCAGGCTCGGTATGAGGCCGCGGTGGCGCAGGAGCGCCTGGATGCGGGCGAGCGGCTACCGCTGCTCGGGGTCCCGATCGCGATCAAAGACGATGTCGACGTCGCCGGCCAGGTGACGACGTTCGGCAGCGGTGGTCACCGGCCCGCCGTCACCTCGGACGCGGAGGTGGTGCGCCGGTTGCGGTCCGCGGGTGCGGTCATCATCGGCAAGACGAACGTGCCCGAGCTCATGATGCTGCCCTACACGGAGTCGACCAACTTTGGAGCCACCCGTAATCCGTGGGATCTGACCCGCACCCCGGGCGGCAGTAGCGGTGGGAGCGCCGCCGCGGTCGCCGCGGGGTTGGCTTCGCTGGCATTGGGGTCAGATGGGGGCGGGTCGATTCGCATCCCGGCGACGTGGTGTGGCCTGTTCGGCCTGAAGCCGCAACGCGATCGCGTGTCGCTGGAACCGCACGACGATGCCTGGTATGGGCTGAGCGTCAACGGCCCGATCGCGCGGACGGTGATGGATGCGGCGGTGTTCCTGGATGCGACGTCGACGGTGTCCGGTCCCGAAGGCGAATTCGTGAGCGCGGCGGGGCGCAGTCCGGCCCGGTTGCGAATCGCGTTGAGCATTAAGGTTCCAACCCCGCTGCCGGTCAGGGTCGGCAAGGCGGAGTTGGCTGCGGTCGACCAGGCCGGTGCCTTGCTTCGCGACCTTGGCCATGACGTCATCACGGCCGACCCCGAATATCCGGTTTCGGCGATCCTCACCAACTACCTGCCCCGCTATTTGCGCGGTATCTGCGACGACGCGGACGCCCTCGCTCACCCCGAACGGCTGGAACCGCGCACCCGCACCATCGCCCGACTGGGATCTTTCTTCTCGGACCGGCGAATGGAGGCCATCCGGGCGAACGAGGGTGCGGTGGTCTCGCGGATTCAGGCGATCTTCGACAATGTCGACGTCGTCGTCACCCCCGGGACCGCGACCGGCCCTTCCCGTATCGGCGCCTATCAACGCCGCGGCGCCGTGTCGACGCTGCTGAGGGTGGGACGATACGTTCCCTATCAACAGGTCTGGAACCTGACCGGACAGCCCGCAGCAGTGGTGCCGTGGGGCTTCGACGGCGACGGCCTGCCGATGTCGGTTCAACTCGTCGGCAGGCCATACGACGAAGCGACCTTGCTGTCGCTGTCGGCGCAGATCGAAGCGGCTCACCCGTGGGCGGTCCACCGGCCGCCGGTGTCATAGGCGCTTACCCTTCGCCCGGCTGCGCCGCGCTCGCGATCACCCGCTGGGTCTATGGGCGGTGACCCGCTTCGCCCGGCTGCGCCGCGCTCGCGATCACCCGCCAGGCCGCGAGCTTGGCGCCCGGCCGCACCGCGTGGGCCGGGCTGGTCGACGGCAGGCGCTGATACCGGATCCGATCGGGTGCCGGCGCCAACCGGCGGAAGAGGTCGGCGGCCTTGACTCCGTTGAAGTACACCGTCGTGATGGTCGGGTGCTGCGCGAAAAAATCACCAAAATTGTTGGCAACCAAGCTCTTCAGTTCGATCGCCGAGTCGGCGCTGCCGACCCGGCGGCACGCGTGAATCACATCCCAAACCGCGACACCATGTGACTGCAGAGCCGCCAGCCGCCTGTCGTAGGGTGCGGCGGCTTCGAAGCCGAACAGCTCACCGGTGATCGACCAGAACGCATTGCGCGCATTGGCGTAGTACTGGCCCGCCGCCAGTGATTGCGCACTGGGAAACGAACCCAGGATCAGCAATCTGGCGCGCTCATCGACGACCGGCGGGAATCCCCGCAGCAGCGGTGTGCTCATCACCTCACATCATGGCTCGTCCGCGATGTACGTTGGCGACGTGCAGGACGGGGCCGACGACAACATCGACGATCTGCTCGAGGGGCTCGAGGGAAGCGCACGCACCGAACGGGCCGAACTGGTGAAATGGCTGTTCGAGCAGGGCGTGACGGCCGAGGAGATCCGCGCGACCAATCCGCCGCTGCTGCTGGCCACGCGACACCTCATCGGCGACGACGGCACCTACGTGTCCACCCGCGAGATCAGCGAGGCCCATGGCATCGACCTGGGGCTGTTGCAGCGCGTGCAGCGCGCGATCGGCCTGGTCCGTGTGGACGACCCCGACGCGGTGGTGCACATGCGTGCCGACGGTGAGGCCGCCGCCTTCACTCAGCGATTCGTGGAGCTGGGGTTGGATCCCGAACAGCTGGTTCTGGTGGTCCGGGTACTCGCCGAGGGCCTGTCACGCGCGGCCGAAGTCATGCGATACACGGCGCTGTCGACGATCATGCGCCCCGGGGCCACCGAGCTCGAAATCGCCAAAGCATCAAAGGCTTTGGTGACCGAGATCGCTCCCATACTGGGCCCCATGATCGAGCACATGTTGTTCATGCAGCTGCGGCACATGATGGAGACCGAGGCGGTCAATGCCGCGGAGCGCGCGGCCGGTAAGCCACTCCCCGGTGCGCGCCAGATCACCGTGGCCTTCGCGGACCTGGTCGGCTTCACCCGGATCGGCGAGGCGGTGACGCCCGAAGAGCTTGGCCACCTGGCCAACCGGCTGGCGATCCTCGCCCGGGACATGACCGTGCCACCGGTGCGATTCATCAAGACCATCGGTGATGCGGTGATGTTTGTCTGCCCCGACCCGCTGCCGTTGCTCGACGTCATCGTGAAGCTCGTCGAAGCCGTCGACACCGACAACGACTTTCCCCGATTGCGAGCAGGATTGGCGTCCGGCATGGCGGTGAGCCGGGCCGGCGATTGGTTCGGCAGTCCCGTCAACGTGGCAAGCCGCGTCACCAATGTTGCGCGCCCGGGCACCGTCCTGGTCGCGGATTCGGTCTGGGACGAGATCGGCGACGGCGGGGAGTTCTCCGGGTCGTTCGCGGGCGCCCGTCGCCTCAAGGGCATCAAGAACGAGGTGAAACTCTTTCGCATCCGACGGGGCGGCGACGATTGATGGCACGCTGTCCGGCCGGCGACCGGTACATGGGCAGGCCCGGCGCGACTCCAGGGGGCGTCTGACTCCGTCTTACGCGTGTCCTACGCGGCCGGATTCCTACCCCGTGTTCCGGCGCTTCGAATTGGTCGCTTCCGGGCCTGCTTCGCTCCCCAAACTACGCCGTCGAACAACCCAGATCAACGGGTTTCCTCGGTCGGCTTGTGTCCTCACAGACCCCTTGCCCGGGGAGCCGGACCGCGGGAGGCGGCTCCTCGTCCCGACCCGTGTTCGCCGCCGGTGAAACGCTATTCCCTCGGACTTGTAACGGTGTAATCATGTAATCATGAAGCCTCATCACACACACGGGCGGCGCTACGGCCGCTCCGGGGGCTGGCAGCAAGCCCAGCAACCCGACGCCGGCGACGCCGCAGAATGGTTCGCCGGACGCCTTCCGGATAGTTGGTTCGATGGCGACCCCACGGTCGTCGTGGACCGCGAAGAAATCACCGTCATCGGGAAGCTCCCGGATCCGGGAAGCACCGAAAGTGAAGCGAGCGAGGCCCGCGCGGCCGGGCGAGCTTCACGATTCCGCGAAGACACCCGGTCGGAGCGGATGCATATCGCCGACGAAGCGCAGGATCGCTATGGACGCAAGGTTTCCTGGGGCGTGGAGGTCGGCTCCACGACGGGCACCGAGCGAATTCTGTTCACCCACATCGCCGTACCCGTCATGACGCGGCTGAAGCAACCCGAACGCCAGGTGCTGGACACGTTGGTCGACGCCGGTGTCGCCCGCTCGCGCGCCGACGCCCTCGCGTGGTCGGTGAAGCTGGTGGGTGAACACGCCGACGAGTGGCTGGCCAAATTGCGCGGCGCGATGTCGGCGGTCGATGACCTCCGCGCGCAGGGACCCGATCTTTCGTCGTGACCACGGCCGTCGCGCCGTAGCGGTCAGCCTTCCGGCTTCTCGCTGTCGATTTTGGCGACGACCTTGTCGGCGATCTGGCCGCCCTGATCGCTGATGTGGTACCCGCACGCGTTGATGTCGACGACCACGTTGTTGGCCACGCTGAGCGCGCGCTGGCACTCCCAGCCGTCCGCGCCCTCCTGCGTGTCCATCAGCGTGACCTTCGGTGGGGCACCCTGAACCTGGGCGAACGTCCACCGATAGGTCTTGCTCTTGTTCGTGACGGTCACCGTCTTCCCGGCACAGCCCTTCCACTTCTCCGCGGAGTTCTCCACGAAGCTCTTGGCCTTCTCGGCGGACGGAAACAACACCACGGCCTGGTTGACCCAGTGGTCGTAGTTGTCGCCCGCCTCCGAAGACACCAGTCCACTCACGGCCGAGTAACCGGTGCCCGCGTACACGGGATCCTGGGTGGTGTAGAGCGCGCCCTGGCAATCGGGCGCGGACACCGTCACCGAGGAGGTGTCCGTCGACGTGATCGGTTTGCCCGGCTGCATCGATGACGAGCCCATCACGGTGTTGATGTCCGCCGGACTGAGTAGCAGCCCGCTGAGGCGGTCAGGCCCCAACGGCGCCGCCTGCGGTGGTTCCGGTTTGGGCCGAAAGACGAGCCAGATACCCACCCCGCTCGCGATGACCACGAGCACCACGGCGACGGCCGCGACGATGGGCCAGATATTGCGGTGGGGCTTGGGCGCGGGTTGGCCCCACGGCGTCGAGCTGGTGAACTGTGGCGGGCCGCCCCAATTGGCATTGCCGCCTTGATAATAGGGCGGCCCGGGCTGTCCGGCCGCCGGGATCGGCCCGCTGGTAGGGGTCCACGCCTGAGCGCCCTGTGACGGTATCGGACCGGAACTGGGCGCAGACGGCGGCTCGAAGGGCGATGGCGGTGGGGTGTTGAACGTGGGCTGGTACGCCGGCGGAAACGCTGGGGCGGCGTGGGCCTGCGCGCCGGGGATGTCCACGGTGGGCACTGCGGCTTCCTGGCTGCGGCGCAAGATGGTGGCGGCGCGGTCCTGGTCGGGGTTGCTGAGCGCCTCCTTGGCGGCCAGGGCCAGGTCACCCGTGCTGGCGTAGCGGTCCTCGGGCTTTTTGGCCATGCCGCGAGCGATTACCGCATCGAAGGCCTTGGGGACGCCGGGGCGCTGCTCGCTCGGCGCGGGAATGGGGTCCATCATGTGCGCGGAGACCAGGACGCCGGCGCTGTCGGCACGATAGGGCGGGGATCCGGTCAGGCACTCGAACAGCACGCAGGCCAGTGCGTAGATGTCGGCGCGGTAGGTGACCTCTGCGTCGGAAAACCGTTCTGGCGCCATGTATTTCCAGGTACCGACCGCGGTGCCGAGCTGCGTGAGCTTGTCGTCGGTGGTGGCGCTGGCGATGCCGAAGTCGACCAGGTAGGCGAAGTCGTCACGGGTGACCAGAATGTTCTGCGGTTTGATGTCGCGGTGCATCACTCCGGCGGCGTGGGCGGCGTCGAGCGCCGAGGCGATCTGGGTGATGATGGCGACCGCGCGGGGCGGGGTCAGCGGGCCGAAGCGTTTGAGCACGCTGTCCAGGTCGGTGCCCTCGACCATGCGCATCTCGAGAAACATCTGGCCGTCGATCTCGCCGTAGTCGTGCACCGGCACCACGTGCGGTTCCTGCAAACGACCGGCGGTGCGCGCCTCGCGCTTCAAACGCTCGCGAAACACCGGGTCTCTGCTGAAGCTTTCGGAGAGAAGTTTGACCGCGACCGTCCACTCCTTGACGGTGTGTTCGGCCTCATAGACCTCACCCATCCCGCCGCGGCCCAGCAGCCGCTTCAGGTGGTAGGGACCGAACATCGACCCCGCCCGTGAGGACTGCTCGTCACTCATTCCTCATCCTTCCAACCCAACCCCTGGCCCGCCGGTCTCATCCAAGACTTTGCGGACCGAACATGATCGCAACCCGTGACTGAGCAATCATGACGGTAAGCGCGCAGGCGTCCCACCGCACGATAACGGGAACAATTGCCGCGCGTGTCGGGGCGGGTGCTGAGGTCCTACCCCTCGCCGCCGTTGTGAGCGGCGATCTGGAAGGTGAATTCGCGGTCGCAGATCCGGACGCGGTCGCCGTGCCGCAAGGTCGCGGCCGAACGGATTCGTTGGTCCTGCACGTGCACGCCGTTCGAGGACCGCAGGTCGTCGATGATGTAACCGCTTCCGGTGTCGACGATGACGGCGTGGTGGCGGCTCACCTTGGGAGAGTCCAGGACGATGTCGTTGTCGCCAAGCCGCCCAATCGTTGTCGACCCTTGCAGTGGATACCTGCGCCCGGACATCTCGTGCAGGTAGGCGACCGCCCTGTTCTCTGACGTGTACTGCTCGAGCACGGTGATCGCCACCGCCGCGGTCGTCATGGCGATCTTCTTGGCGTCCAGCGGTTCTTGGCGCAGGATCCGGTCATTGAGCGTCCGCAAGTTCTGGCCTGGGTCGATTCCGAGGTCGTCGGCAAGCGACTTTTGCACGCGGCGGTATGCGGCCAGCGCGTCGGATTGGCGATCGGTGAGGTAGTAGGCGGTCATCAGCTGAGCCCATAGCTGCTCGCGGTAAGGATGTTCTGCCGTCAGGGCTTCCAATTCGGTGATCACGGTATGGGCACGTCCGCAGGCGATCTCGGCCTCGGCCTGCGCCGTGTGGGCCAGTATCTTCTCCTCGACGAGGGACGTGGTGAAGGCGTTGACGAAGCGGAAGTCTTCCAGATCGCCGAGCACCGAGCCGCGCCACTCGGCCAGGGCGGCCGACAGGTGCTGACTGGCCTGCTCGAAGCGGCCCGCGGCCGCCGCGTGCACGCCGGCGGACTTCTCGGCGGTGAAGCGGTCGAGATCGCAAGCGCCATCGGGGATGTTGAGCCGATAACCCGGCGGCGCCGCGACCAACACCGTGCGCGGGTCGACGCCCGCACCGGTCAGCAGCTTTCGCAGGTTGGAGACGTAGGAGTGAATGCTGGCCCGCGCCCCCGACGGTGGCGACTCGTCCCACAGGGCGGTGATCAGCCGGTCCACGCCGACCGCACCGTTGCGGTTCATCAGCAGCATGGCCAGCACCGCTCGCTGTTTGGGCGTGCCCAACGGCACCAGAGCACCGTCAACGCCCAACTCCAACGGTCCGAGCAGACCGAATTCGAGACGTTTGTCCGCCATCGCGCCTACCAGGCTTTCCGCGTCCGCGGCGCCGGATGCCATGAGCTCACGTTTGTGATTGTGACGCCAACCGCGCGGATTCGGGCACGATTGCGACAAACCTCGCCGCATCACCGCAATGGATACCGAATGACTGAAATCTGTTCGTACGCAGCGCGACGCGAGGAGTTGTTTCAGCGGCCGGCGGGTCGACTAGGCGGGCTGTCCGGAGAATTGCGGGCAGTAGGCGTCGGTCGCCGCGCTGACCACCTCGGCCGCCTGCGGCGGAGTCAGGTTCGTGTGACGGAAGATCTGGACCGTGACGGCGATCCGGGTCTGGCCGGCGGCTAGGCCGGTGCACACCTCGTGGCCCGCTCGCACGGCATCTTGCGTCGACGGGAAAGCGACGCCGAGGCTTTGCATCTGGCCCAGGAACGCCTGATCCGCGGTCTGCACTGACATCGCTGCGGCGCTGCCGGCCATGCCAACGGCCGCAAGCCCGACGGCGGCGCTGCCGATGGCGGTGGTGGCCATGGTGATGAGGCGGGAGATGATGCGGCGGGAGAACATTGCTGCCACCCCTTTCAGGTGCGTTCCTGAGTAGGACGATCCCAGCGTCTCGTTTGTTCCTGGGTGTCTTCTCAATAACTTCTTGGCAGCGATCGCGGCCGCTTGTCGATGCGACTGCCGGACCCGCGGCCCTATGCCTGGGTCATCGCGTAATACGCGCCGCGCCGTGCCAGCAATTCGGCGTGATTGCCCTGTTCGACGATCCGGCCGGCCTCGACCACTAAGATTCGGTCGGCATCGCGGATCGTCGAAAGTCGGTGCGCGATGATGAAACTCGTGCGATCGCGACGCAGTTCACACATCGCGTGCTGGATAAGCGCCTCGGTGCGGGTATCGACCGAACTGGTCGCCTCGTCGAGGATCAACAATTGTGGGCGGGCGAGAAATGCGCGCGCGATGGTGATCAGCTGCTTTTCTCCGGCGCTGATGTTGCCGCCGTCGCCGCTGATTCGCGTCAGATAGCCGGCCGGTAGCGCCCGCACAAAACGGTCGACGTACGCGGCCTTCGCGGCGTCGCGAACCTCGTCGTCGCCGGCATCGGGACGTCCGTAGGCGATGTTCTCCGCTATCGTCCCTTCGAAAAGCCAGGTGTCTTGCAGTACCATGCCGATTCGCGATCGCAGCGACCGGCGGTCGATCGTGGTGATGTCGACACCGTCGAGCAGGATCTGGCCCGCATCGACGTCATAGAACCGCATCAGCAGGTTCACCAGCGTGGTCTTGCCCGCTCCGGTCGGCCCGACGATCGCCACAGTACTGCCCGGTTCGGCCACCATGGACAGGTCTTCGATCACCGGAGTGCCCGGGCGGTAGGAGAAGCTCACGTTGGCGAATTCGACCCGTCCCCCCTGATGCGGTGCGGTGGCGGCCGGCCTGGGTTGCGCGGCAGGCGCGGAATCCGGCGATTCCTCGGGTTCGTCGAGCAGCGTGAAGACGCGTTGGGCACTGGCCGCCCCCGATTGCAGCGTGTTGTACATCCCCGCCAGCTGGCTCAGTGGTGAGTTGAATTGCCGCACATATTGAATGAACGCCTGGATGTTGCCCAGCGTGATCTGACCGGTGGCCACCTGCAGACCTCCCACCACCGCGACGGCGACGTAGCCGAGGTTGCCGATGAACGTTGTCGCTGGTGCGACCAGCCCGGAGAAGAATTGAGCGCCGAAGCTGGCGTGGTAGACGTCCTCGTTGAGGGCGCGGAATTGCTCGCGCGCCGCCGCCTGGTGCCCGTATGTCGTGACCACGGTGAAACCGCTGTAAGTCTCCTCGATGTGGGCGTTGAGGCGACCGATGCTGGACCATTGGGCGACGAACAGCCGCTGGGAACGCCGCGCGATCGCCCGCGTCGCCAATAGTGACAAGGGCACCGTCAGCACGGTGATCACCACCAGCAGCGGCGAGATGGACAGCATCATCGCCAGCACCGCCACCACGGTCAGAATCGATGTCAGCAGCTGGCTGATCGTCATCGCCAGCGACGATTGGATGTTGTCGATGTCGTTGGTGACGCGGCTGAGCAATTCACCACGCTGGCGGCCGTCGAAGTACGACAAGGGCAACCGGTGGATCTTGTTCTCGACATCGGAGCGCAGCGCTACCATCGTGCGCTGCACGGTGACGTTGAGCAGCCGGGCCTGAGCCCAAAGCAGCACCGCGGAAACAAGATAAAGGCCCAACGCCAGCGTCAGGGTCCGGGCGACCGCCCCGAAGTCGACGCCGTGGCCCGGCACCACGTTCATTCCGGACAGCAAGTCGGCGAAAGTGTTGGCGCCTCGGCTGCGTGCGGCGGCGACCGCCTGCGCCTTAGTCAACCCCGCGGGGAGCTGGCGTCCGATGACGCCGTTGAACAGCAGATCGGTGGCATGCCCCAGGATCCGCGGAACGACCACCCCGATCGCCGTGCCGGTGATTCCCAAGGTGATGACCGCGACGCACAGCCGTCGTTGCGGCGCAAGCTGTTTCACCAAACGGGCGGCAGAGCCCCAGAAGTCACGCGACCGGGTGCCGGGGGTGGGCCGGCCGGCTGCCTGGACGGTCGCGCGGGTCACGGCGGGCCCCCGACTCGGCCCGATCGCACGGCGCCGACCGACTGCGAATCGGCGAATTCGGCGTAAGTCGCGCAGTCGGTCAGCAGCGATTCGTGCGTGCCCGCGCCCACCAGGTTCCCGTTGTCGATCACGACCACCTGGTCGGCATTGGCAGCGATCGAGATACGTTGTGTGACAATCACGATGGTGGCATCACCGCAAGCGTCCCGCAGCGAGGCACGGACCCGTGCGTCGGTGCGCGCATCGAGCGCGGCGAACGAGTCGTCGAATAAGTAGATCGCCGGGCGGCGGATCACCGCCCGGGCGATGGCGAGTCGTTGGCGTTGTCCGCCGGAGAAGTTGATGCCGCCCTGGGCCACGCGCATGTGCAGCCCGTTGTCGTGGGCTCGCACGAAATCGTCTGCGGCGGCTACCCGCAACGCCTCCCACATCTGTTCGTCGGTGACGGGCTGGTGTGGGACGGCCCCATAGCGCAGGTTGTCGGCGACCGTCCCGGAAAACAGGTAGCCGCGCTGGGGAACCAGGCCGATCGCGGACCACAACCGCTCGGTCTGGTAATCGCGGACGTCGATGCCGTCGACCGTGACGGCTCCGCCGGTCACGTCGTAAAGCCGGCAGATCAGTGAGACCAGCGTCGACTTGCCCGAACCGGTGCTGCCGACGACCGCGGTGGTGGTTCCGGGCGACGCGGTGAGGGAAATTCCCTGCAGGACTGGGCGATCGGCACCCGGGTAGGTGAACGTTGCGTCGTCCAAGCGCACCGCCCCGGTGATCGCGCCGCGTGGGGACCGCGGATTCGGGGGGTCGGTGACGGCGGGGCGGGTGCTGAGCACCTCGGTGATCCGTTCGGCGCAGACGGCGGCCCGCGGCAACACCACCAGCGTCATCGTCGCCATCAACACCGCCATCAGGATTTGGGTGAAGTAGGCCAGGAAGGCGGTCAACGAGCCGACCTGCATCTGCCCGCGGTCGATGCGCAATCCGCCGAACCAGATCAGCGCAACGCTGGACACGTTGATGGTCAGCGTGGTGACGGGCAGCATCAAGGCTTGCCAGTTGCCCGCGGTCAGGGCGGTCTTCGAGAGCGCGGTGTTGGCGCGAGCGAAGCGGTCACGCTCGAAATCCTCCCGGGCGAATGCCCGGACCACCCGGACGCCGGCCAGCTGGTCACGCATCACTCTGTTGATGCCGTCGATCAGGCCCTGCATGCGACGGAACAGGGGCAGCATGTGCGACATCACCCAGTAGTTGGCCACCGCCATGATCGGCACGCTGACCAACAGCAGCCACGTCAGCGCAGCCTCTTGGCGGATGGCCATGAAGATCCCGCCGAGGCACATGATCGGGGCCGTCACCAGAACGGTGCCCGTGATCTGGACCAGATACTGGATCTGCCGCACGTCGTTGGTGCTGCGTGTCAGTAGCGTCGGCGCTCCGAATCGGGCGGTCTCGCGTTCGGAAAAGGTGGTGACGTGGTCGAACATCGCCGCGCGCAGGTCGCGTCCGAAGCCCATTCCGGTGCGCGAGCCGAAGTAGACAGCCCCGACCGAGCACACGACTTGCACCGCGGTGACCCCGAGCATCTCCATGCCGAGCCGGACGATCGTGGTCGTATCGCCCTTGGCGACGCCATGGTCGATGATCGCGGCGTTGACGGTTGGCAGATACAGGGATGCGAGGTTACTGATCAGCTGCAGCGCCATCAGCACCGCCACCAGCCGTCGGTACGGCTGGACGTACTGGCGCAGCAGTGCCAGGAGCATTGGGTAACTGTCGCATACCGTCCGCCCGGCCGTCCCCGCCAACCGCCGGACGGTCAAAGTCCGCGCCGCCCTTGTTGGCGGCCTCGAATTACCTGCTCAGGCGCGTCGGTGGTTGACCCGCTGGGCTGCCGCTACAGTGCATCGTGTGGACCAGCAGTGGGCGGAACGGAAGCAGGGTAGCGGTGCGGCGTGACACGAGGGCGCTGGCTCTTGTGGCGTCAGCATTGGCGATCCTGATCCCCGCGACCGCGGGCTGCTCGGATTCCGGCGGCAACAAACCTGGAGCGACGGCGTCGTCGACGCCGCAGAACGGCCAGGGCAGCCATGGTGCGATGTTCCCGCAATGCGGCGGCATCAGCGACCAGACCGTAGCTGAGCTGACCAAGGTCACCGGCCTGATCAACACGGCCCGCAATTCCGTCGGGTGCCAATGGCTCGCGGGCGGCGGCATCCTCGGGCCGCACTTCTCCTTTTCCTGGTATCGCGGTAGCCCCATCGGACGCGAACGCAAGACCGAGGAACTCTCGCGTGCCAGCGTCGACGACATCAACATCAACGGGCACGGCGGTTTCATCGCCGTGGGCAACGAGCCGAACCTGGGTGACTCGCTGTGCGAGGTGGGCATTCAGTTCCAGGACGACTTTATTGAGTGGTCGATCAGTTTCAGTCAGAAGCCGTTCCCGCCGCCGTGCGACATAGCGAAAGAATTGGCTCGTCAATCGATTGCGAACTCGAAATGATAGCCGTGATGCGTGCCGAATCGCGCAGCAGGAGGATTGCCCGCATTGCCGCGACCGTGGTGGTCGCCGCGTTGCTGGTGTTGACCGGCTGTTCGCGCTCGATCGGGGGCAACGCGGTCAAGGCGGGTGGCAATGCGCCGCGCAATAACAACTCCCAGCAGCAGTATCCGAACCTGCTCAAGGAATGCGAGGTCTTGACCAGTGACATCCTGGCCAAGACCGTGGGCGCCGACCCGCTCGACATTCAGAGCACATTCGTAGGTGCGATCTGCCGCTGGCAGGCTGCCAATCCGGCCGGCCTGATCGACATCACCCGGTTCTGGTTCGAGCAGGGCAGCCTGTCCAACGAGCGCAAGGTCGCCGAATTCTTGAAGTACAAGATCGAGACGCGTTCGATCGCCGGCATCGACTCGATCGTGATGCGGCCCGACGACGCCAATGGTGCGTGCGGTGTCGCCAGCGACGCGGCCGGGGTGGTCGGATGGTGGATCAACCCGCAGGCGCCGGGCATCGATGCGTGTGGGCAAGCCATCAAGCTGATGGAACTGACGCTGGCCACCAACTCCTAGCTGCGCTGACGCTTCAGCGCGGCACCTCGAAGTCGATCAGCGTCGCCACCCCGAGTTCCAGCTCTTTCCAGGCGCACGGCACAGTAAGCACCGCGATCGCCGATGTTGGGAACTTTGCTGAAATACGTTCGGCCGCGGAAGTATTCGCATCTTCGGCACCGCCGAGTCCCAGCGCCAGGGTCGACACCGTCGGCTCGTGGCCGATGACGAGCAGTGTGCTGACGTTGTCGTCCACCGTGTTGATCTCGTCGATCATCGTGCCCGGCGTGGTCGCATAGAGGCGCTCGCTGTATCGCACGGGCGCACCGATGCGGGTATTCAGTAGCGTCTCGCGGGTGCGCGTAGCCGTGGAGCACAGTACGTAGTCGATGGTGGGCGCATGGGCGCGCAGCCAGTCGCCGGCGAGGCCGGCCTGCCGGATGCCGCGCGGCGCCAACGGCCGATCGTGGTCGGTGATACCGGGCGGGTAATCGGACTTGGCATGCCGCATCAACAGCAACGTTCGCTTCCCGGTCACGAGAAATCAGATTAATCAGTGCGGCGCGAGTCATCGTCATGACCATCGCCCCCGTGTTGGTCCGCAGACGAAGTGGCCGAGCTCGGTTGTATCCGGCCGGCGCGACGAGTGGAGATGGTCGGCCGAGAGCCAGCACAGTCGCGCCCGCGATGGCCAGAACCAAGCTGGTGAGGACGAATCCTAAATCCTCTGCGAATTTGTCCCGAGCGTTGTAGAACTTGGAATAGCAGTCCGCCGCTCAAGGCACACGCTGCCATTGCCGAAGCCAGAAGGCGTCACAGTGAAAGAGTCGTTGCGCACGGAAATTAGATTACTTGCGGCACTGGGGGTTACCGCGTGGGTAATCTCCAATTCGCCGGTGGCCTGGGCCGGGCCGGGCGGCAACCTTCCAGGCCCCGGCGTGTGTGACTATCCCGGTGTTGGCGGAAGTACTTTCGAGGCGGGGGCCACGACGTACTACTGCGATTTTCCTCTCGAAGAGAACAGCACGCACTGGCACTGCGAATATGGCGGATGGAACCTGGGCGGCCCAGGTGGCAACGCCCCCATCGGTGGAAGCTTCATGGGTTTCGGGTTGACCATTCCTGCAGGCGATTTCGGGGGCGCTTCCGGTAGCTGTTCATGGCGCTGGCCGGATAACACCGTCGGCCCTGCACCGAATCCACCCGGCGCGTGGAAGAACTATTTGGTACCCAAGCCGCCACCGCCCGAACATCGGGCACCCCCGCCTCCATCAGCCGAGCCAGAGTCCGGACCACCACCGGTAATGACTCCGAATCCCGGCGATGAGCCACAGACACCGGCCTACACGAACCCGGCGTTTCCGAATCCCGGCAGGCCGGTGAACCCGCCAAGTTAGCTTGTGTCGCACCCATCTCCAGCTTCGCTTCTTCTCGAGCGTGCGGCGCAGACGGCGCATCAGGCGCAAACAGACTCCGGTCGGTGCCAATCTGACAAACATTGCGCGACGCGCATCGGTCGTCACAGCAGCTACAAGCTCATCGGGTTTCGCGAGATCGTATTGAAAGTGTTGTTCGCCAATGTGGTTCGGTCGGGCTCGTGAATGGTGAGCTTGTGCAGGCCGCCAAATGGATTACAGTCGCGCAACTCATTTGAGGCATTGTCGCGAGCAGTTCCTGACTGGGGCCTTGAGCCGGTTTCACATCATTCGCCCCGCGGATCAGGGCCCCCGTGGATGGCGCCGGATTTCTCGGGCCAAGACCTGCCGATCGAGGTCCCGCGTCTTGTCGGTGGGCCGACCTAAACTCGCGATGCCCTGGTAAACACGCACTTCGAAGGGGGGCAAGCGGGCATGCGATTCCTGCACACGGCCGATTGGCAGCTGGGCATGACCAGGCACTTTCTCGCCGGTGACGCGCAGCCGCGCTATTCAGCGGCGCGGCGCGACGCGGTTGCCGGCCTGGGCGCGCTGGCCGCGGAAGTCGGCGCCGAGTTCGTCGTGGTGTCGGGTGATGTCTTCGAACACAATCAACTTCCGCCCAAGGTGATCGGGCAGTCCCTGGAAGCCATGCGCGCCATCGGAATTCCGGTGTACCTGTTGCCGGGCAACCACGATCCCCTGGACGCCTCGTCGGTGTACACCAGCGCACTGTTCACCGCCGAGCGTCCCGACAACATCGTGGTACTCGATCGGGCCGGGGTGCATCAGGTGCGTCCAGGGCTGGAGATCGTCGCCGCGCCGTGGCGGTCGAAGGTGCCCACCACCGACCTGGTGGCCGACGTCCTCGACGACCTGCCCGCGGGTGCGGGCACCCGGATCCTCGTCGCGCACGGCGGTGTCGACGTCCTGGATCCCGATCGTGACAAGCCCTCGCTGATCCGGCTCGCCAAGATCGACGACGCGCTGACCCGCGGCGCGGTGCACTATGTGGCGCTGGGGGACAAGCACTCACTCACCCGGGTCGGCGACAGCGGGCGGATCTGGTACTCCGGCTCCCCGGAAGTCACCAATTTCGACGACGTCGAATCCGACCCCGGTCACGTCCTGATCGTTCACATCGACGAGGCCGACCAGCAGCGGGCGGTCGCCGTCTCGCCGCAGCACGTCGGAAGCTGGCGTTTCGTCACGATACATCGGCAGGTCGACAGCAGCCGCGACATCGCCGACCTCGACATGAACCTTGACCTGATCACCGACAAGGAGCGAACCGTTGTGCGCCTGGGGCTGGCCGGCTCGCTGACGGTCACCGATCGCGCCGCGCTGGACGCCTGCCTGGACAAGTACGCGCGGCTGTTCGCCTGGCTGGGCCCATGGGAACGCCGCACCGACCTCGCGGTGATCCCGGCCGACGGCGAATTCAGCGACCTCGGTATCGGAGGCTTCGCCGCCGCGGCGGTCGAGGAGCTGGTGACCACCGCGCGAGAGGACTCCGCGACCGCAGCCGATGCGCAGGCGGCGCTGGCGCTACTGCTACGCCTCACCGACCGGGGCGCGGCGTGAAGCTGCACCGGCTGACCCTGACCAACTACCGCGGTATCTCGCACCGAGAAATCGAATTTCCCGACCACGGCGTCGTGGTGGTGTGCGGCGAGAACGAGATCGGCAAGTCGTCGATGATCGAAGCCCTGGACCTCCTCCTGGAGGCGCGGGATCGCTCGACGAAGAAGGAAGTCAAGCAGGTCAAACCCACTCACAGCGATGTGGGTTCGGAGGTATCCGCAGAAATCAGTTGCGGCCCTTACCGTTTCGTTTACCGCAAGCGATTTCACAAGAAGTGCGAGACGGAGCTGACGGTGATCCGGCCGTGCCGCGAACAGCTGACCGGCGACGAAGCACACGAACGGGTCCGAGCGATGCTGGCCGAGACGGTGGACAGCGACCTGTGGCACGCCCAGCGGGTCCTGCAGTCGGCGTCGACTGCGGCGGTGGACTTGTCCGGGTGTGACGCGCTCTCGCGCGCGCTCGATGTTGCCGCCAACGATATAGGGAGTTTGTGCGGCACCGAGCCGTTGCTGATCGAACGCATCGACGCCGAGTACGCACGCTACTTCACCCCGACCGGGCGGCCGACGGGCGAGTGGGCCGCCGCGATAACCCGGCTGGCCGACGCCGAGGCCGCGGTCGCCGAGAGTGCGGCGGCCGTCGCCGAGGTCGACGACCGGGTGGGTCGACATGCCATGTTGACCGAGCAGGTTGCCGCACTCTCGCAGCAGCGGATCGCCGTCGGGCCGCGGGTTGCCGCCGCGCAGGAAGCCGCCGACAAAATTGCGGCGCTGACAGCACAGCGGCGTGAAGCTGAGCTTGTCGCCGAGGCCGCTGCCGCGACCGCCGCAGCGGCGAACGGCGCCCACAACGCACGTCGGCAACTGCTCACCGAAATCGATACCCGGGCCGGCGCAGTTGCCGAAATGCAAACGCAGGCATTGGAAGCCGCGGAAGCCCAAGCCGCGGCCCGTGCGGAGGCCGAAGCGGCCGGCGCCGCTTTGCAGCAGGCCACCGCGGCCCTTGCCGAGCTGCAACGCCGGACCGAATTCGCGCGACGCACGGTCGACCAACTCGCCAACCGCGAAGAGGCCGACCGGTTGACCGCCCGGTTAGCCAAGATCGACGCCATCGAGGAGCATCGCGAGCGGATTGGCGCCGAGCTCGGCACCATCGCCATCACCGAGGCGCTGCTGCGACGAATCGAGGATGCCGCGGCCCTCGCCGATCGCAGCCGCGACCAGCTGGCGCTGACGTCGGCGGCCATCGAATTCAGCGCTGCCGCAGACATTCAACTGGTTGTCGGCGGCGAACAGATCACGCTGTCTGCCGGGCAAAGCTGGTCGATCACCGCCGCAGGGCCCACCGCGGTGGAAGTTCCCGGCATCCTGACCGCCAGGGTCATTCCGAGCGCCAACGCACTAGACATCCACGCCAAATACGCAGCGGCACAAGAGGAGTTGGCAGCCGCGTTGGCGGCCGGTGAGGTGTCCGACCTCGCCGCGGCGCGATCCGCCGATCAGCGTCGCCGCGAGCTGCACGGCATTCGCGATCAGCTCATCGCGACTCTGGCCGGCCTGTGCGGCGACGAACAGGTTGACGAGCTGCGGTCGCGGCTGGCGCAGCTGCATGAAGACCTCGCCGGCGCTGAACTCGTTCCCACGGATATCGGCGCCGCCCGCACCGAACTCGCCGCGTTCCTTCAGGCCCACGCGACCGCGTCGAGCGAATGCGAGGCCCACCGCGAGGCGGTCACCGCTGCCGCGACCGCGCTCGCCGAGTTGTCCACGCGGGCAACGGTTCTGCAGAGCGGCTTGGAGACTCAGCGCGCCGAGCTGGACGCCGCCGCCGCCCGGCTGGCGGCCGAGCGCGCGTCGGCCGGTGACGACGAACTCGCGGGCTCGGTAACCACAGCGCTGGTTACGGCTCAGGCCGCGCAACAACGGGTTACCGAACTCGCCGGCGCCCTGGCCGCGGCCGCACCCGACGCGGTCGCCGTTGAACTGGCCGATGCAAAGGGCGAAGCCGAGTCGGTGCGCGAGCGCTACGAAGAAGCCGCGCGCGTGTTGCGTGAGATCACCATCGAACTCTCGGTGTTCGGCGGTGAGGGTCGCCAAGGCAAGCTCGACGCCGCCGAAACTGAACGCGAGCACGCCGCCGCCGAACATAGCCAGGTCGGCGGCCGCGCACGGGCCGCGCAGCTGTTGCGCTCGGTCATGACGCGCCACCGCGACACCACCCGGCAGCGTTACGTTGAGCCCTACCGCGCGGAACTGCAGAGGCTCGGCCGCCCGGTGTTCGGCCCGAGTTTCGAGGTCGAGATCGACAGCGACCTGTGCATCCGCAGCCGCACCCTGAATGGGATCACGGTGCCCTACGAATCCTTATCGGGTGGCGCGAAGGAGCAACTCGGCATCCTGGCGCGGCTGGCCGGCGCGGCCCTGGTCGCCAAGGAGGACGCCGTCCCGGTGGTGGTCGACGACGCGCTCGGTTTCACCGACCCGGACCGGTTGACCAAGATGGGGGAGTTGTTCGACACCGTGGGTGCCCATGGACAGGTGATCGTGCTCACCTGTAGCCCCGATCGCTATGACGGTGTCAAAGGCGCGCACCGCATCGTTCTCAGCGCTTAGCCCTGGCGGCCCGGCCGCCCACCGCCGGTACCGCTGGTCAGAGCGATTTGGTGCCGCGCGCTGTCGCCTTGCCTGCAGAATGGGCTCATGGTGGACCCGAACTGATGACGACGAACGCGAAGCGCAGCCGGATACAGGAGAAGCTGGCCGAACTGCCGGGCGTTCGGCCCGTGCGCCGGCCGATCTCACCGCACAGTGCCGCAGAGTTCGATCTGTTTTACGTTCGCTCGGGTCGCAAGTCCGCCAATCCGCTGGTCATCATCCCCGGCGGGCCGGGAGTCGCGTCGGTGCAGATGTACAAAGGGCTACGGCGGCGCGCCGCCGTAGCCGGTCTCGACGTCATCATGATCGAGCACCGCGGGGTGGGGATGTCGCGCCACGACGATTCGGGCGCGGATCTGCCGCCGCAATCGATGACCGTGAACCAGGTGGTCGACGACGTGGCCGCGGTGCTCGACGACGCCCAAGTCGAGTCGGCCGTCATCTACGGGGCCTCCTACGGCACTTACATCGCGGCAGGCGTCGGCGTGCGTCATCCACATCGGGTTCGCGGCATGGTGCTCGATTCACCGCTGCTGTCCCGGCACGACATTGTCATCGTGCGCCGGGCGATCCGGCGGCTGCTGCTGAAGGGCGAAAGCCCCGAGACCGCTTCGGTAGCACCGAAAATGCGCAAACTCGTCGATGCGGGCGTCATGGATGCCACGGCCACCCAGGTCGTCGCGACAATCTACGGCTACGGCGGAACCGACCTGCTCGAGCGTCAACTCGACCTGCTGCTAGACGGTCGAAAATTGCTGTGGTGGACGCTATCCCGGTTCACCAGCCTGAGCAACCTGCCGTTCCGCTATGAAGAAGACCTGGTGAGCCGCATCGCGTTTCGCGAACTGGACTACGCTGCGGAACCTGACGGCCTACCGCTCGATCCCGCGGTCGCCGAAAGTAGAACGCGCACGCAGCGAGTAACTTTCGAGGACGAGCCGTACGACTTGCCGGCCGAGATGCCGAAATTCTCCTGGCCCACCGCGGTGGTTTCCGGGGGCCGTGACCTGATCACCCCTCCGGCCATCGCGCAACGTGTCGCGTCGCTGCTGCCTAATGCGGTGCTCCTGAGCTTGCCGAACATGGCACACAGCGCGCTGGACTTTCGTGAGCCCGTGGCGCTCGCCAGTGCCGATGCGGTGCGGCGGGGCGACCTCAATGGCCTTGCTGCACAGGCATCGGCGCTGGACGCGCTCCCGCCGCGTCCCGAGGTGCGGCTGCTGTGGAAGGCGCTGGCAGCGGCGGCCGTCGCCGAGGGCGCCCTACCGATTCCGAACCGGCTGCGGCGGCGGGTCAACTCCGCGTGAAACCGATGGCGGTGTAGTCGAGGTCGGCGAGACCGGCCGCGCCGAAATTGGCGAGCGTGCTGCGTACAGCGACGTCACCGGGCGACTGGGTCAGCGGAAGGCTGAATCCCTCCGCCCAGATCATCTTGTCGAGATCGCTGGCCAACGCTCGCGCCTTCGCCGGATCGAGTTCTTCCAGCGTGCTTTCAATGGCGGCGTCGATCTGCTCACTGCCGATCTTACCGAAATTGCTTTCGCCGTCCGACTTGTAGATCTGGGTCAGCGACGAGAGCGGGAAAGCATCTCCGAGCCAACCGAATTGAGCCATGTCAAAGGCCCCGACGTTGATGTAGTTGGTGAAAAAGCCGCTGCCCGAACGCGAGACGAGCTCGAGCTTGACGCCGATCTGGCCGAGGCTGTGCTGGGCGATCTGGGCGAATTGCCGGCTGCCCTGGGCGTCGTAGAACAAATCGCGGATCACCAGCCGGCGTCCGTTCTTCTCCCTGAACTGTCCGGTTCGCTTCCAGCCCAACGCGTCAAGCTCCCGGCTGGCGGCTGCCGGGTCGTAGGGCAGGACCGCGCTGTTGTCCTGATAGCCCTGCTGCCCGGCGACATAGATGTGATTGCCCAGTGCCACAGGGTCACTGGTGAGGCCATATTGGACGACCTTGGCGATGGTCTGCCGATCGATGCCCTTGGCCACCGCGACGCGCAGCGCCTTGTCGGCCAGGATCGAGCCCGGGGCGCCGTTGAACGTGAAGTGCGACCAGGCGGGGGCGGGCGCGCGCCGGATCGCGATCCCCTTGGTGCGCTGAGCGATCGTCAGCTGGTCGATCGTGCCTACCCCGGTCGCGTCGATCGTGTTGTTCTGCAACGCCGGAAGCCGCGCGGCGTCGTCGAGCACCAAGTAGGTGATGGTGTCCAGGCGAGGCCGCGTCCCCCACCACTTCGGGTTGCGGCTCAACACAATCCGCTGGGTGGTCCGATCCAGCGAGGAGACGACGAACGGGCCGGCCGACGGCCCTGGTCCCTCCAGCTGACCCTTGTTGAACGCCTCCGGCGTGGCCGTCACGCTTTTGGGCAGCAGCATTCCGTTGCCGGCGAACATGCCCCGCCATTCGGCGTAGGGCTTGGCGAACGTCATGATTGCCTGGCGGTCGTCGACACCACGGGTCACCGACGCGACGCGGTCGGCGCCGCTCGGCCCGGCGATCTCGAAGGCCTTGTCGACCCCGCTCAAAGCGTGGATCTGGCTGGCGATGTCTTCCCAGGTGATCGGCGTGCCGTCGGACCACACCGCACGGGGGTTGATCGTGTACGTAACCACCTGCGGCGCGGTGCCGGTGAGCTCGATGCTGGTGAAGTAGTCGGTGTCGACCGTCGTCGAGCCGTCCGGCCCGATGATGAAAGCCCGTGGCAAGGTGGCCTTCATCATCGCGGAGACGTCGGCCGAGTTGCCATCGATGTGCAGGATGTTGAAGTTCGGCGGAAAGTCGGTCAGCGCCAGTCGCAGGTCGCCGCCGTCTTGCAGGGTCGCCGGATCGTGTGGGTTGACGTCGCTCGTCGAACCGATCTGCGCGTTGTGGCCGGTCTCCGGAATCAGGTTGACGGCCGGCGAGCAGCCCGCGAGCGCCAGGGCGATCGCGGCAAAAGCCGTCGCGACCCGGGCCGCCTTGAGGACCCGGCTAGCCACGCCGGCCCGGATCCGGTTGCGGCACCGCGTTCAGCAGGCGGCGGGTGTACTCGTGTTGCGGATGGGCGAAGACCTGGCGGCTGTCGCCCTGCTCCACGATGGCGCCGGCATACATCACGACGACGTGGTGCGCGAGGTGCTTGACCACTGAAAGATCATGGGAGACAAAAAGGTAAGACAAGTCCAGCCGCTCTTGCAGGTCGAGCAGCAGGTTGATGATCCCGGCCTGAATGGACACGTCGAGCGCGGAAACCGGTTCGTCGAGCGCCAGGATCTTCGGTTGCAATGCCAGGGCGCGGGCGATGCCGATGCGCTGCTTTTGCCCGCCGGAGAACTCCGCCGGGTATCGGTCTGCATCGGCGCGACGCAGTCCCACGGTGTCGAGTAGCTCGGCCACGCGCACGTTGGCGCGGCCCTTGTCGAATCCGTTGGCCCGCAGGGGCTCGGCGAGCAGCTCGAATACCGGCAGCCGCGGGTCCAGCGAGGCGACCGGGTCCTGGAACACGACCTGGATGTCGCGCCGCATCGATCGCCTGCTGGCGGCGCTCAGCGCGGTGACATCGGTGCCCAGCACTTCGATCGAACCCGATTGGGGCCCGGCGAGTTCCAAGATCTCGTGCAGGGTGGTCGACTTGCCCGAACCGGACTCGCCGACGATCCCCAGGGTGCGGCCCTGCCGCAATTCGAAACTGACGCCGTCGACGGCGCGAACCTCGCCGGCGCTGCGGCGGAACACGCCTTTGGTCAGCCGGTAGGTCTTGGTCAGGTCACGCACGCGGACGACTACCGATGTGTCAGCGGATTCTTCCGCTGGGCGAGCTTCGGTGCGCACGCCGTAGATGTCCGCGGCACTGCGCCCGTCGACCTCGTCGGTGCGGATGCACGCCGCCCGGTGGTCGGTGCCCACGGAGACCAATTCCGGCTCCTCGAGCCGACATTCGTCGATGGCCAGCGGGCAGCGTGGAGCGAAGGGGCACCCCGGATCCAGGGCCGCCAGCGATGGCGGCGCTCCGGGGATCGGCACCAACCGCGTGCCCTGGGCGGCGTCGAGCCGCGGAACCGAGCCCAGCAGCCCTACGGTGTAGGGCATTCGACGATCCCGGTAAAGGTCGCGTACGGAAGCGGATTCGACGACCCGCCCGCCGTACATCACCAGGGCGCGGTCGGCGAACTCAGCGACCACGCCGAGGTCATGCGTGATGATGAGCACCCCGGCGCCGGTGATGTCGCGTGCCGTTTTGAGCACCTCGAGGATCTGCGCCTGCACCGTGACATCCAGCGCGGTGGTGGGTTCGTCGCAGATCAACAGGTCGGGGTCGTTGGCGATGGCGATGGCGATGACCACCCGCTGTCGTTCGCCACCGGATAGCTCATGCGGAAACGCGCGGGCGCGCCGCTCTGGCTGCGCGATTCCCACCAGCTCGAGTAATTCGACCGCTCTGCGGCGGGCGGCCTTCTTGCCCACCCGCGGCTGGTGGATCTCGATCGCCTCGGCGATCTGGTCGCCGACCGTGTACACGGGTGTCAGCGCCGACATCGGATCCTGGAAAACCATGCCGACTGCCTTGCCCCGGAAGCGCGACATCGCGTCGTCGCCAAGGCCCAGCAGTTCCGTGTCATGCAGCCGTACCGAGCCGCGCACCCGCGCGTACTCGGGTAACAGGCCGATGGCCGCCATGGCCGAGACAGACTTGCCCGAACCGGATTCGCCGACCATCGCCACGACCTCGCCCGGTTCGATGCGGTAGCTGACACCGCGCACCGCGGTCACCGGCGCGCCACCCGTCGGGAAGGTGACCGCCAAGTCGGTCACCTCGAGCAGCGTGCTCATCGACCACCACCGCCCAGCACCGAGCTGCCCGGGTCGAGCGCATCCCGCAGGCCATCGCCGGTGAGGTTGGCGCACACCAGGATCAGCACCAGCACCCCCGCCGGAAACAGAAACACCCAGGGAAAGGTGGTCGCCGACTGGGTGCCGTTGGCGATCAACGTTCCCAGCGACACGTCCGGTGGCTGGATGCCGAAACCGAGGAAGCTCAAGCCGGTTTCGGCCAGAATAGCCGATGCGACGTTCAGCGCGGCGTCGATGATCAAAATCGACGCCACGTTGGGCACCACGTGACCGACGATGATGCGGCGACTGGAAACCCCCATATACCTTGCAGCCCGGATGAATTCGCGTTCCCGAAGACTCATGGTCATACCGCGCACCATGCGCGAGCTGACCATCCAGCCGAATCCGGCCAGCAGCAGGACCAGCATCAAGACGTTGGCCGAGTTCTTGATTCGCGGTGTCACGATGGCGATGAGGATGAAACTGGGCACCACCAGCAGCAGGTCGACCAGCCACATCAGCACGCGGTCGCGCCAGCCGCCGAAATAGCCTGCCACGGACCCGACGGTGGCGGCGATGCCGGTGGAGATGACCGCCACGCAGACACCGATCAGCATCGACTTCTGCATCCCGCGCAGGATTTGCGCCAGCAGGTCTTGACCCAGGGCGTTGGTGCCCAGCCAGTGGCGCGCGTTCGGCGGCTGCAGCAGGGCGGTGAAATCGAGGTCTTCGTAGGAATAGGGCAGCACCGCGGGCAAGGCGTAGCAACCGACGAACAGCAACACCAACAACGTCAGCGATGCCACCGCGAACCTGTTGCGGGCGAACCTCCGAAGCACCAGGGTGCGGCGTGAGGTGAAGTCCGCGACTTCGTGGCTCGAAAACCCGTGGGCGGCATCGATGTTCGCCTGGGATGTCATGACACCCGCACCCGTGGATCAAGGGCCGCGTAGAACACGTCCGACAGCAGCCCGGCCAGCAGCACCACGGCGCCGGAGAACAACGTGATCGCCGCGATGATGTTGGTGTCCTGAGTCGCGATGCCCTGCACCAGCCATTCGCCCATGCCGTGCCAGCCGAAGATCTTCTCCACGAACACCGCGCCGGTGACCAGTCCGGCCACGCCATAGGCGAACAGGGTGGCCAGCGGGATCAGTGCGGTACGCAGCCCGTGCTTGACCAGCGCCCGCCGGCGGGTGAGCCCTTTTGCGCGCGCCGTGCGAATGAAATCCTGGCCGAGGACGTCCAGCATCGCGTTGCGCTGATATCGGCTGTATCCCGCCGCGGCGGCCAGCGCCAGCGTCAGCGACGGCAAGACCAGATGCCGTAACCGGTCGAGCAGTTGCGCGCCCGTCCCACCGCTCACCCCCGGTGAGGTCTCCCCGGTGTAGTCGAAGATGTGGACGCCCACGGCCCAGTTCACCCGCAGTGCGCCAAGGATCAGCAGGCTGGCGATCACGAATGTCGGCGTGCTGAGAACCAGCAACGCCACCATGGTGACCACGCGGTCGCTGAGTCGATACTGGCGAATGGCACCCCACGCCCCGGCCGCTATGCCCAGCACGGTCCCCACCAGCGAACCGATGACGAGCAGGCGCAGGGTGACCCCGATGCGACGACCCAGCGTCGTTCCGACCGGCTGCCCGGTGACGGTCTTGCCGAAGTCTCCGCGCACCGCGTGCGACGCCCAATGCGCGTAGCGGATCGGTATCGGCTCGTTTAAACCGAGCGTGTGAGCCTTGGCGTCGATCACGGCTTGCGGCGGGCGGGGGTTGCGCTGCAACAGGCTGTCCAGTGGCCTGAAGACCACCGACGTCAGGCAAAACGTCAGAAAGGATGCCAACGCCAGCAGCACAACGTAGTTGAGCAACCGGCGTGCCAGGAACCGAGTCATTGCCGCCCGCACACCCCACGCCGCATTGGGACAGGCTATCGAGCCGGCAGCACAGCGTCGCTCCTGCGGCGCCCGGCGCGTTGTTTCGCCTTCGGATCCGGTTGATTCTCATGCGTGAATCGCGTGTGATCGGTTGTTAGGATCCACCGCGGTGCCGAGCCGTGCAGCAAACGCAGCACGGATCAGGCCGTGACACTGTCGAGGAGGCTTGCGTGACGGTTACCGACGAATACCTGGCCAACAACGCCGAATATGCGAGCACCTTCGAGGGTCCGCTGCCGATGCCGCCGGGCAAACATGTCGCGGTCGTCGCGTGTATGGATGCCCGGCTCGACGTGTACCGCATCCTCGGGCTCAACGAAGGGGAGGCTCACGTCATCCGCAACGCCGGCGGGGTGGTCACCGACGACGTCGTCCGCTCGCTGGCTATCAGCCAGCGCTTGCTCGGGACGCGGGAGATCATCCTGATCCATCACACCGATTGCGGCATGCTCACCTTCACCGACGACGACTTCAAGCGCAGTATCCAGGAGGAGACCGGGGTCAAACCGCCATGGGCGGCAGAGGCTTTCGGCGACCTCGCCGAGGATGTCCGGCAATCGCTGCGCCGCATCGAGGGCAGCCCGTTCGTCACCAAGCACGTCTCCGTGCGCGGATTCGTCTTCGACGTGGCCACCGGCAAGCTCGACGAGGTCACGCTCTAGGGCTCAGCCGACCTTGTAGGTCGCCAGCGCCTTGGCGACCAGCGTGCCCTGCGGGTCGACGATCTCGGCCTCGCAATTGACCAGTGACCGGCCGCGCCGCAGCGCCCGGCCGACGCCGATCAGGTCGGTGGCCCGGGCCGGTGCCATGAAGTCGAGCGTGATCGACACCGTTACGCCCCGCAGCTCGGGCGGCGCCTGCGCGCCGCACCACGCCGCCGCCATGACGGTGAGATCGGCGAGCGTGGCGATGGCTCCGCCGTGGACCATGTCGCCGATGGTCACGTTGGCAGGGTCCCAGGGCAGCCGTAACCGCACTTCGCCCTCTTCGAGCCGGTCGGCGACGATGCCCAGCTTGACGACGAACGGGGAGTGAGGGAGGAACTGCGCGATGACGTCGCGACCGCTCGGTGCGGACGAGACAGGTTCGGGGGAGACGGTCATCCGTCCATGCTGTCGTACCCCCGGACGGGCGGGAAAGTGCCGCCGCGACTCGTGGCCCGATGTGTCCGGCGTCTGGCGTGCGCGTCACGCGGTGCGGACCGTCGCAAGCGCTGAGGTTGACAGCGCCGGCCCGAACTGGTCTTATAGCTTGTTAAGATGCTAAATATGGCCAGTTCTACCAAGTTTTATGAGGAAAGCTATGGCCGGTGATCTGCAGGTGGCCCCCGCCGCCGGACAGTACGAATTGAGTCATCTGCGCTCGCTGGAGGCAGAGGCGATCCACATCATTCGTGAGGTGGCCGCCGAGTTCGAGCGGCCGGTGCTGCTGTTCTCCGGCGGCAAGGATTCCATCGTCATGCTGCATCTGGCGCTGCGGGCGTTCCGTCCGGGCCGGCTGCCCTTCCCGGTGATGCACGTCGACACCGGCCACAACTTCGACGAGGTGATCGCGACCCGCGACGAGTTGGTGGCCGAGCACGGTGTTCGCCTGGTGATCGCCTCGGTCCAGGAGGACATCGACGCCGGGCGGGTCGTCGAGCCACGCCAGGGACGCAACTCGATCCAGACCGTGACTCTGCTGCGCGCCATCCGGGAGAACAAGTTCGACGCCGCGTTCGGGGGAGCGCGGCGCGACGAGGAGAAGGCCCGCGCCAAGGAGCGTGTGTTCAGCTTCCGGGACGAGTTCGGTCAGTGGGATCCGAAGGCCCAGCGCCCCGAGCTGTGGAACCTCTACAACGGCCGCCATCACAAGGGCGAGCACATCCGGGTGTTCCCGTTGTCCAACTGGACCGAATTCGACATCTGGTCCTACATCGGTGCCGAGAACATCGCGCTGCCCTCGATCTATTACGCGCACCGGCGCGAGGTGTTTCGCCGCGACGGCATGCTGCTGGCGGTGGACCGCAACATGCGCCCAGGTGCCGACGAGCCGGTGTTCGAAACGACCGTGCGTTTCCGCACCGTCGGGGACGTCACATGCACCGGATGCGTGGAGTCCGAGGCCGCGACGGTGGACGAGGTCATCGCCGAGACCGCGGTGTCGCGGCTGACCGAACGCGGGGCCACCCGGGCCGACGACCGGATCTCTGAGGCAGGCATGGAAGACCGCAAACGGCAGGGATACTTCTGATGACCACGTTATTGCGCCTGGCGACAGCGGGTTCCGTCGACGACGGCAAGTCCACGCTGATCGGTCGCCTGCTGTATGACTCCAAGGCCGTCATGGAAGACCAGTGGGCGGCGGTGGAGCAGACGTCCAAGGACCGCGGACACGACTACACCGATCTGGCGCTGGTGACCGACGGCCTGCGGGCCGAGCGCGAACAAGGCATCACCATCGACGTCGCCTACCGCTACTTCGCCACTCCCAAGCGGAAATTCATCATCGCCGACACTCCCGGCCACATCCAGTACACCCGCAACATGGTGACCGGCGCATCTACCGCCCAACTGGTGATCGTGCTGGTCGACGCGCGGCACGGCCTGCTCGAGCAGTCCCGCCGGCACGCCTTTCTGGCGTCCCTGCTGGGCATCCAGCACATCGTGCTCGCTGTGAACAAGATGGACCTGATCGGTTGGGACAGAGAAAAATTCGAGGCGATCAGGGATGAATTCCACGCCTTCGCCGCACGCCTGGACGTGCACGACGTGGCCACCATCCCGCTTTCGGCGCTGCACGGCGACAACGTGGTGACCAAGTCGGACCACACCCCCTGGTACGAGGGCCCGGCGTTGCTCTCGCACCTCGAAGAGGTGTACATCGCGGGTGACCGCAACATGGTCGACGTGCGATTCCCGGTTCAGTACGTCATCCGCCCGCACACTCGCGAGCACCAGGACCACCGCAGCTACGCGGGTACCGTTGCGAGCGGGGTCATGCGCCCCGGCGACGAAGTGGTGGTGCTGCCGGTCGGCAAGCGCACCCGCATCACCGCCATCGATGGGCCGAACGGTCCAGTGGCAGAAGCCTTCCCGCCCATGGCCGTTTCGCTGACCCTGGCCGACGAGATCGACATTTCGCGCGGCGATCTGATCGCCCGCACCCACAATCAGCCCCGGGTGGCGCGGGAGTTCGATGCGACGGTGTGCTGGATGGCCGACACCGCGACTCTCGAACCCGGGCGGGACTACGTCATCAAGCACACCACCCGCACCACGCACGCCAAGGTGACCGCGCTCGACTACCGACTGGATGTCAACACGCTGCACCGCGACAAGTCAGCAACGGCGTTGCAGCTCAACGAACTCGGCCGCATTTCGTTGCGCACCCAGGTCCCGCTGCTGCTCGACGAGTACACCCGCAACCCCAGCACCGGGTCGTTCATCCTCATCGACCCGCACACCAACGGAACGGTGGCGGCCGGCATGGTGTTGCGCGACGCGTCCGCGCAGGCCGCGAGCCCGAACACCGTGCGGCACAAGTCATCCGCGATCGCCGAGGCCCGGCCCCGGGGCAAGACGGTGTGGTTCACGGGCTTGTCCGGTTCCGGCAAGTCGTCGGTGGCCATGCTGGTCGAGCAGAAGCTGCTCGAAAGGGGAGCTCTGGCTTACGTTCTCGACGGTGACAATCTGCGGCACGGGCTCAACGCCGACTTGGGCTTTTCCATGGCCGACCGAGCCGAAAACCTGCGCAGGCTTGCGCACGTTGCGGCACTGCTGGCCGACTGTGGCAACGTCGTGCTGGTGCCGGCGATCAGTCCGCTGGCCGAGCAACGCGCACTGGCCCGCAATGTGCACGCCGACGCCGGCTTCGATTTCATCGAGGTCTTCTGTGACACCCCGATCGAGGAATGCGAGAAGCGCGATCCCAAGGGCTTGTACGCCAAGGCGCGCGCGGGGGAGATCAGCCAGTTCACCGGCATCGACAGCCCATATCAGGTGCCGGTGCACCCCGATCTTCGGCTCACCCCGGACGCGACCGTCGAGGAGCAGGCCCAGGCGCTCATCGACCTGCTCGAATCACGCGGTTAGCCGCCGGATCAGCCAGGCTGCGCCGAATTTGTGTCGTCGGGTGGCACAATCCTGTGCGTGCGCATGTCGGCGAAGGCGGAGTATGCCGTGCGGGCGATGATTCAGCTCGCCACGGTGCCCGACGGAACGCTGGTGAAGACCGACGATCTCGCCCACGCCCAGGGCATTCCGCCGCAATTCCTCGTCGACATCCTGACCAACCTGCGCACCGACCGGCTGGTGCGAAGCCATCGCGGTCGCGAGGGTGGCTACGAATTGGCCCGCTCCGGGAAAGACATCAGCATCGCCGACGTGCTGCGCTGTATCGACGGACCGCTGGCCAGTGTCCGCGACATCGGACTCGGCGACTTGCCGTACTCCGGACCGACGGCGGCGCTCACCGATGTCTGGCGCGCGCTGCGGGCCAGCATGCGGTCGGTGCTCGAAGAAACGACGCTGGCCGACGTCGCCACCGGTGGCCTGCCCAAGCATGTGGTGCAGCTGGCCGACGACTATCGCGACCAGGAAAGCCGGCGACACGGCACAGCCCGCACCGGCGACTAGGCGCAGCGGTCGCTCGCTCAGCCCGCCGATCCATACGGGCTGGTGAGGATCTCCATGGCATGGCCGGAGGGATCCGGAAAATAAACCCCCCGGCCGCCGTGGCTGTGGTTGATCTCGCCGGGGCGCTTGGCGCCCGGATCGGCCCAGTGCTGCAGACCGCGTGACCGGATCCTGTCGTAGATGGTGTCGAACTCCTGCTCGGAAACCAAGAACGCGTAGTGCTGCCGTGGGATGTCCGCGCCTTCGGGCGCGTCCGCGTAGTCGAGGCTCACGCCGTGCTCGAGTTCGACAACCATGAAGTGGCCGAACGGCTTTGGGCTCGGCAGACCGAGGAGCTCGGCGAGAAACTCGGCGGATTCGCGTTTGTCCCGTGACGCGACGATGGTGTGGTTGAAGCTGATGGTCATAGTTCTTTCCAGTCAACCACTCCGATGCCCGGCCCGCCAACGCCCGCGTTACTTCGGCGCGGTTAGCTCCAGGGCGATGTTGTCGGGGTCGCGGAACTCCAGGATGTAGGAGGGCCCGATGTCTTTGACCGGCTCGTGAACGATGCCGAGGTCATCGAGATGCGCTGCCGCCGAATCCAATTCATCTTTGCTGGCGAGGCGGAAGGCAATGTGGTCCAGCCCGACACGATCCTCGTCGAAGCGGTCAGCGGCGACCGGCCGCAGCCCGAGCAGCGTGCCGCCGAGGTCGTAGATGACGCCGCCGAACAGGAAGCTCAACTGATTGCGGGTGGGTTCGTCGGCGTTTTCGGGGACTTCCAGCAGCACCGGCCAACCGAACACGCTCTCGTAGAACTGCCGCGACCGCTCGATATCGGTGACGGTCAGTCGCACATGCGCGATGGAACTACTCGTGAACGCCATTCGCACCATGGTTCCACTGAAAGGCCGCATGTTAAACATGCCAGAATCGCCGTCGTGCGGATTGCGATGACCATGCCGGTGATGGAGCCGGATCTGGACGCGAGGGTGCTCGAGACGTGGGCGCGGGCCATCGACGAGGGACCCTTCTCGTCGCTGTGCTGGGGCGAGCGGATCGCCTTCGACAACCCGGACAATTTGACACTCCTGGGAGCGCTGGCCGCCTGGACCAACCGGGTGCGGCTGCTCACGACCGTCATCGTGCCGCAGCTACATGATCCCGTCATGCTCGCCAAAGGCCTGGCCACCGGCGATCTGCTCAGCGGCGGCCGGTTGACCGTGGGCATCGGGGTGGGCGGCCGGCACGAGGACTACCACGCCGTGAGCGCCGATCCGGCGACACAGACGATGCGCGGCATGGCCGAACGCGTGGCGGTGATGAGGCGCGTCTGGGCGGGGGAGAAGACCTCGGACTCGGTGCTGCCGGTCGGGCCGGCGCCGGTCCAGCCCGGCGGGCCGCCCTTGTTCGTCGGGACTATCGGGCCTAAAACCATCCGCAGCGCGGCCGCGTGGGCCGACGGGCTGGCCGGCACCACCCTCGACCTCGACGTCGCCAAGCAGAACGAGCTGTTCGACGTGACCCGAGCAGCCTGGGTCGAGGCCGGCAAGCCGAAACCGCACCTGATCACGTCGTTCTGGTTTGCGTTCGGGTCGCCCGAGGGGTCTCGCGCCCAGATCCACAGTCATCTGCGGCGCTACATGAACTGGATTCCGGCCGAATACGTCGACGCGATGGCGCCGATGACGGGCTGGGCCGGCAGCGAAGACGAGCTGCTGAACGTGCTGCGCAGCTTCGAGGCGATCGGCACCGACGAGGTTCAGCTCATCCCGACGAGCTCGGATGTCGATCAGCTTCGTCGCGCCGCGGACGTGGCGGCACGGCTGTAGTCTCCCGCGCCATGGCGGAACCGGCCGGCCTCAGGTCGTCGCTTTGTCGGTCCGGCGCTCGTCATTCGCCGCAGGCTCCTGGGGCGGCTGTCCCTTGCGCAGCGTCTCCAGCAGCTCGCGGTACGGCCCCACCAGGTACACGGTGTCGCCGCCGCGAAGCCACGCGTCCCGGCGTGGGTGCAGCTCGAGGGGCGTGTCCCGGCGGGTGATCGCGATGACACGAGTCTGGGTGGACATCTCGAACATCCGCAGCCCGTCGAGTTCGCTACCGTCCGCCACGTGCATGGCGCCGACCATGAACGAACGCTGCCCGACCGAGAACGTCCCCAGCACCTGCAGGCCCATCGCGGCTCCGATGAACCAGGGCGCGGCGAGGTCGACGGTCGAGCGAACGTTCTCGAAACCGAACCGCTTGGCCACCGCGTCGCCGAGGGTACGGTCATAGATTCGCAGCACGATCGGCACGTCGGGCCGGTTGACCTCAGGCATCACCCGGGGACCGAGCATCTCGCGCAGCACGATTCCGGTCTCGATGTTGACCATGTCGTCCTGAGTCAGCACCGCGACGGCGCGGGCGCGGTCGACGCGGGCCGCCTCCAGCGTCTGGCGCAGGGTTGCATCCCCGAAGATCACCGGCACGTCCAGTTCGTCTGCGGTCGACAGGAACCGGTTGTTCTCGTCGCGCTCGATCACCGCGACGTCATATCCGGCGGCGGTCAGGTCACCGACGACGCGGCTGCCGAACGAGCCCAGCCCGACCACGATGATGTGGTCGCGCAGATGGCGCGCCCGCCGGACCCCAGCCGACTGCAGGAAGCGACGTGACAGCAGCAAGTCCGCCAGGAACGCGACGAGCAGCGCGGTGGTCGTCACGCCTGCGAACATCAAGGCGACGGCGAATATCCGCAACCACGCCGATTGTTGGGCGAAGCCAAATTCGCCATAGCCCACGGTGGTGATGGTCTCCGCGGTGAAATACAGCGCATCCAGCCAGGACAGCCGCGGCTTCGTATAGGAGAAGTGCACGACGACCGTCGACGCGAGCAAGAGGCTGATCGCGAGCAGTATCGCGGGGAAAAGCATGGGATTGACGTCGTCGCGCATCGCCCGCGCGGCGTCTGAAATGCGCCGCATCCACGATTGCCGAGAGCGTGTGGCGCTCGGCCGGGGCGTCTTTATCCCGCGCGCGGCCAGCTCATCGGCGCTGCCGATCATGGCCGTCCAGTCACCGGCACGCACCTGATGATCTCGTCCCGGACACGGCACCACCTCGGCGGGCGTGGCGGAGTTCTCGCCGTGAATCACGGCTACCGGCGCCAGGTCGCCGTAGATTTCGCGAAGGGTCGCGTCGCGGGGCGCTTCGGCCCCCGACACCAGAAATTCGATCCCGGCCGCCTCGACCGGGTGCGTGTGGCTCGACAGGCACGCCTCGACGACCGACGGCGCCGCAAGGTCGGCGACGTCCAAGATGGCGCCCGGACCGTTGTCGGCGGCCACCGCTGCGCGCAGCACGTCGTTGCCCAGGCGGGCAACCACCCGCACGTTGGGATTCGTTTTCCTTGCCAGCAAAGCGATTTCGAGATTCTTCGCGTCGTCGGCCCCCGCGCACACGATGGCGCTTGCGCGGGCAAGGTCGGCACCGCTGAGCTCCTCGCTGTGCAGCTTGACGATCGTGGCGCCCGCGCGGTTCAATTCCTCCGCGATCGTGGTCGCGAGCACATCCTCACCGCTGACGATGATGTGTCGGCGTGTGCTCATATGCATTCCGCCGCGACGGCCCCGGCGCAATCGCGGTCGCTCCAGCGTGGTGAGTCGTCATCACGCATAAACCCCACCTCTGATGACATCGGCGCTGACTTGTTGCTTTGACTATCGGGCACTATGTCGATTGATGCCAGCGCGACATGTCCTCAAATGCGAAGACGGTTGACCGGGTTGGCGCAGCACACGTGAAAACGCGGTGGAGTCGACGAAGGACCGGCTGAATTCTCAAGCCCGTCAACCTCACTTAGGATCACCACATCTTGTGCTTCGCCGTCGAGCGCGCGAAGTCCGACGGGGAGGCCACGACTCTGACTACCACCCGCTCTCGTGACCGCTAGCTGGCCGGGCCCCGGTTGGCCCAATCCCTTTGACCCAGGCGCACCGCCGCCTCCGCCGCCGGGCCAACCGCCCCCGCTCCCGCCCTCCGGCGAGGTGAACACGCTGGCGACGCTGTCGGTCGTATTCGCGTTCCTGCTGGCCCCGGTGGGAGCCGTGTTGGGCCACTTCGCGCTCAGAGATATTCGTCGGCGCGGCGACCGGGGCCGCAACCGCGCGCTGGTAGGACTGACGCTGTCGTACGCGTTCACCGTCGTCGCCGCGGTGGCGCTGGCGCTGTGGGCGACCCTCGGTGACCAGCACCCCGGCCAGCCAACGGCGCACTCCGGAGGAACCACCGCCGCGGGCGCGGCCAAGCCGAGTGCCACGACGCCAGCACCGCCGGAACCGTCGGTGACGCCCGAAGGCCTGCAGTCGCTGGTGCTCACCGGGGAAGATGTTGGCGGCCTCATCAAGGCGCCCGGCATGTACGTCAACAAGACATGGACCCAGACGCACGAGCTGCAGCCCGGCGACAGCTTCGACCCCCCGGAGTGCACCGAAGCGGTATTCAACGGCTTGACGGCGTCCTATCGCGACAGCGGCTACCGTGCCATTTACGGACTGGACCTGGGCCAGCACACCAACGGTTTCCCGCACGGGGTGTCGGAGTTCGTCGCGACATTCGACAATGCCGCGGCCGCAAAGAGTTTCGTCACTGGCGCCGCGAATCGGATCAACGGCTGCGCCGGAAGGCAGTTGACGTATTCGCACGGCGGGGTGTCCGGGATCTACGGCGTCGGAACACCGGTGCAAACCGGCCCGGTGACATCGGTGCGCAGCACCCTGGGAACCGTGCAGGACAACGGGAGGACCACCGACGTCGGCAGCCAGCACACCAGCGCACTGCGGGCCATCGCGGCCAAGGCCAACGTCGTGGTCGACGTCGACGTCATCGGACGCGATCTCGGGGACGACGCCACCACGCTCGTGCAGGGCATCCTGGGCCGGATTCCAAGTTGAGCTGCGGGCCAACAGAATTGGCGAGGCACCCGACCGATCTAGGGGACTTGAACGTCCGCGGGTGACCAGAACGCGCGCATCGAGGTGATCTTGGCGTCTTCGTTGAACGACATCGTCGAGATCGGCGAGATTCGGGTGCGGCTGTCACCGGCGTCGAGCGTCAGATGCCAGAAGAAGGCGGCTTCGCTGCCGGAGATCCGCAATTCGGCGAGTTCGGTGTCCTTCTTCGCGTCCTGGAACCCCGCATAGAACGCGTGGATGGCGTCATGACCGCGGCGAATGTCGGATCCGATCGGATCCTCGATCGTGGCGTCATCGGCGTAGAGCGCCACGATGTCGTCGGCGGTGCCGGTGGCGACCAGCGCGAGGTAGCGGTCGACGGTCTCGGTGATGGCTTCCGGGGACGGCATAGCCTCGGACGCTACTCCTTACCGTTGCCACCGGATGCGTTGTGCTATTCGCGGCAATACTGGCGTCGTGACTTTCATCGAACGCCTCGCGAGCCGTGAGATCTATCGGAATCCGTGGATGGTGCTGCGAGAGGATGACATCCGTCGCCCCGACGGTAGCGTGGGTATCTACAGCGTCGTCGACAAGCCGGCCTACGCGCTCGTCATGCCCTACGACGGGCGGCGCTTCCGGCTGGTCGAGCAGTTTCGCTACCCCCTCGATGAGCGACGCTGGGAGTTTCCCCAGGGCACCGCTCCCGATCTGGCCCACGCCGAGCCGGCCGCGCTGGCCGAACGCGAGTTACGTGAGGAAACCGGATTGCGCGCAACGTCCTTCGAAGCGCTCGGCCGGCTCGATGTCGCTCCCGGAATGACCAGTCAACGCGGCTGGGCGTTCTTGGCCACGGGTATCGCCGAGGGGAAAGCCGACCGCGAGCACGAGGAGCAGGACATGCGTAGTGCGTGGTTTCCGCGCGAAGAGGTCGAGCAGATGATTCGTGGCGGAGTCATCGCCGACGCGCAGTCGGTTGCCGCCTACGCGTTGTTCCTCCTGCGGGCGCGGTGAATTCCGCGGCACCGCGATCGTGTCCGCGCCGAGACCGCGCCGCGTCATCGAACGCCCACCATTGACGCAATGCGGCCGATGCTTCGGGTAGTTACGGTGCTTGCTGCCGCCGCCTCGCTCGTCGGCGGACCCGGCGTGTCTGCGAATGCCATGTCGCCATCGTGGAACGGCAAATACTCGCTGGTGAGGTACGCGATTAGTAAGTCCGGCACCAGCGTCGCCGCCAAGCAAGCCGAACCGACCTTCAGTGCGGATTACGTCTTCACCACCGCATGCTCGTCGGGACAGTGCATCGCCACCGCCACCAACGGCCCGACGCCGAAGAATCCGACCCTGCCCCAGCCCTCGCACTACACATGGGACGGAGCCAAGTGGGTCGAGCGCTTCGACTTCCAGTGGGATTGCTATATGGGCGAAGGGGTTCCGAAGGTGTGGGCACCGGCGAGGTCGTGGGCCTTCTACGCACCGCAGCTCGATGGGTCGCTACGCGGGACATGGCACACAGACATCAACAGCGGTCCCTGCCAGGGGAGCGTCGAAATGCCGGTGGCGGCTTTCGCCGCGGCATGACGGAGACGCCTCGATCAGTCCCGCGGCGTAGGAGTCATCGAGGCGATGTAATAGGTTTCGTGCCCGGTCGGGTAGCCACCGCCGCCGGTGGCGATGTGGACATGGTCGTAGTGGTCGGCGGTCTCTGAGCCCAGGTCCGCCATCCAGTTGCCCCCGCCGACGCCCGGATAGATCTTCTGCCGCCAGATCACGTGGTTGATGCCCCATCGTTTCGCGTTCGCCAACGCGTAGCCGGCGATCTGGTTGCCGAGCTCGATGCCCTCGGGGCTGTGGTAGTTCGGGATCATCACGTCGATCGCCAGCCCGTTTGGATGCCACGGCAATGCGTCCTCGCGGTATCCGCCGATGGTCTTGATCTGGGGGAAGAGCACGCTGATGACGCGGGCCGCCCAGATGGTCTTGACCTGCAACCGTTCCTCTGACGCGACGCCGCGAGGCAGGGCGAGCTGAAACTGCTGGCCGGCGGAAGGGGCGGGCGGTGCCATCGCCGTCAATGCCTCCACCTCGGCGGGGGTGGCGGCACGCGCCGCGTTGGCGGGCGGTGTTGGAGCGGCCGTCGCGCTGGTGGTGGGAGCCGCCGCGGGGGTCTCGACGCAGCACCGTGTCTTGGTGCCCTGCGCGTGGATCATCGCGGCGGAGACCATCAGCGAAGCCGCGACCGCCAGCCATCGCCCCCTGCCTTTAGCCAACACCTTCGCGCCCACGACCAGCAGCTTAATGTCGTTTGTGACGCGTGGGGTGCGTTTTCCAATTGCTTGTTCGCGATGCCCCCGGGGACCACAATGGCTCCATGCCTGCGCGATCGTTTGACGATGCGAATGCCTTTCATCGGACGATGCGCCGCTTCGCCTCCACCACCGTCGGCGCGGCGCTTCTTCGCCCGACCGCGCACCACCTCGACCGGCTCATCACCAAAAGCACCGGTGGTAGGAGCAGTTTCGCCGCGGTCGCGACCGGGATCCCCGTGGTCACGCTCACCACTACCGGCGCCAAATCCGGCGAACCGCGCACCGTCGCCGTCTACGGCATCCCGCATCCCGACGGCGTGAGCCTCATCGCGTCCAACTTCGGTGGTACCAAGCATCCGGCCTGGTACCACAATCTGAAAGCCAACCCGGAAGCCACGGTCACTATCGGTCGCGATACCTGGCACGCCACCGCCCGGCTCGCAACGCCACGCGAGCGCGACGAGATCTGGGCAAAAGGTGTCGAGCTGTATCCCGGCTGGCGAAAGTACGAAGTTCGGGCCGGAGATCGACACATCGAGGCGTTTGTGCTGGCCAGAAGCTGAAAGTCAGCCGGTATCTTCGCACACGCTTATACGTGTGTCTAAGAAGCATTCCGAATAAGTTACGAAAAAAACACGGCCAGCGAGTCTGGCGATTGATGTCCTTACAGTTAGCCAATGAACGTTATGAAAATGGCGATGACGGGCGCTCTCGGGTTCGCGACCGTGATTTCAGCCGCGTCCATAGCATCTGGTTATCCTCATCAGGAGATGCCTACTTTGCTTATGCTGAATTTCTTCGGCATCCCGACAACTTCGACTTGCTACGACAAAGCGTGCCAATCACCTCTAGACAGCAATCCGGACGAGTCGGCGGCGAGCATACGAGCTGAATCAGTAGCGATCGGACCGACGCCATGACGGTGTTGTTTGCGACTGAATGGCCCACGGAAGTGTGGGCGGTCGAGCACACGAATTTTCGTAACGAGCGTGTGGTAGACGTCATGGACACTTTGGATGCCGCTCAACAATTCATCAAGGATGTGGACAAGAATTATTGGGCGGAGCCAGTGCTCCTCCACAGCAGGGTGAACTTCTTCCCTTGCACACCCGATCGCTACGATCCGGGCGATATCGTCGACGAACCCAAGCCAGCCAAGCGGCAATGGTCGCTTTTCAAATCGGCGGTGAGCATTAAGCGCAGATATTCACGTCACAGCGGGGGTTATGCGAATACCCGCAAATAATCATCGGAACATTTCAGAGGTGGCATCCGGATTTCGCTTAACAAATCCGGATCGCACCTGTGTCGTCGTCTAATTCGTTGGGCGAACCGCCCTGTGCCTTCGATCGGGAGACGCTGCTCTAAGTCGGGCGAAGCTCGCGCGGACTTGGATTCGCGCTGGGCAGGTGGTGCCCCCGGCAGGATTCGAAAATGCCGTGCCGTATGATGTCAGTACCAGAAGTTAGCTGCGATTTTCGCCTTTGAGCTGCTGGTATGACTATCCTACAGTGTGTGCATATGTATGCAAACATATGCTTCAATCATCACATCTAGGACACGTCGGGGGCACGACTGAAGGGTAGCGGGATGGGTGACCGCCGATCATGGGGCAAGATCCGCAAGCTGCCGTCCGGGCGCTGGCAAGCGTCCTACGTCGGCCCAGACCTGGTGCGGCACACAGCGAGGTCAACGTACACCGCCAAGATGGACGCCGAGGGCTGGCTCGCGGACGAGCGGCGGCTCGTCGAGTTCCGCATCTGGACCCCGCCCGCGCAGCGCGAAGCGGAACGTCTGGCCGGCGGCGTGACCGTGGCCGAGTACGCCGAGAAGTGGGTCGAGCAGCGGCCGCTGAAGCCGCGGACGCGCATCGGCTACGAGTCGACGCTGGCCCGGCACATCACTGACAGCAGCCTGGGTCGCCTGCCCTTGCGCAACGTCACCGCCGAGGCGGTGCGCTCGTGGTTCGCCGGCCTGGACGCGACCAAGCCGACCGCCCGCGCCCATGCGTACCAGCTGCTGCACAGCGTGTTCGCGACCGCTGTCGTGGACCAGATTCTGCCGACTAACCCGTGTCACATCACCAAGGCGATGCAGTCGCCGACCAAGCGCCAGCCCGTCATCCTCGAGACGGCCGAGGTCGCCGCGCTGGCCGACGCGATCAAACCAGAGCGCCTCAAGGCACTGATCTTGGTCGCCGCGTGGTGCGGCCCGCGCTGGGGTGAGTTGATCGAGCTGCGCCGTAAGGACGTCGGCAAGGACTGCGCGACCATCACGATCACCCGCGGCGCCACGCATCGCAAGGGCTGCATAATCGACACACCGAAGTCCGGCAAGGGCAGGCTGGTGGTGGTGCCGCCGCACATCCGCGCCGACCTCGAGAACCACCTGACCCGCCACGTACCTAAGGGCGCTAAGGAGCTGCTGTTCCCGCCCACGTTGGACGGATGCCACTTGAACGACAGGGTGTTTCGCGATTACTACGTCACCGCCCTGGACAGCATCGGGCGCGACGGCGAGAAACTGCCGCGGCCAACCATCCACGATCTGCGGCACTTCGCCGGTACCTCGGCAGCGCGCGTCGGAAATCTGCGTGAGACGATGCAGCGGCTCGGGCACAGCACTGTCGCAGCCAGTCTTCGTTACCAGAGCATCGCCGCTGGCCGGGACGCCGAGGTCGCTGCGGCGTTGTCGAAATTGGTTGGCCCCGACCTGTAGGTCACGCTCGTGAGCGACGTCACTGTTACTGGTTATGACTGTTTCACGTTTGCTGGAAATGGTGCCCAGTGTTGTTGCATGCGCGTTGTAGATTCGTCTACAGGTAGCTAGGCGGCTCAAATGTTTACTAAGACAGTGCATTTCGTTGCTGTTCACACAGGAGCGTCAAGATTACCTGTGACAATAGCTGTATGACAAAGCAACGTGAAGAGTGGGACATCCCACGAGTCGCCAAAGAAAAAGGGGTCAGCACGATTACCGTGCGCCGCTGGATCGCTGCGGGTCATCTACCTGCGCACCGCGTCGGGCCGAAGCTCATCAGGGTCTGGTCGGATGACGTCGTCAAGGTGAACCAACCGGTCGGCGCGTAATCAGTCAAGCCCACAACGCTTTCAGGGCGGGCCCGGTCCAAACACCCACCTGAATCGGAGCTCAATCATGTCAACAACTGCAGATAATGCGGAAAGCCCTCCTGTGTTGCACCGAGGGGCTGACCTAACCATTTTGTCCGAGACCGCCGCCGCGCCAACAGGAAACGACCTCGGTAATGAAGAGCCTACAGCACCCGGCGCACACGACATCCCCACCGCCGCGCAGGTCTACGCCGCCGCGAACATTCCGCCGTTTCCGCTACGACCCGGCACGAAGTTCCCGCTCTTCCCTAGCGCTCACGCAGAGGGCGACCCGCTCTACGGCAAATGCAAGGGCGGATGCGGTCGGCTCGGCCACGGCCTGCACGACGCCGCCGTGGACCCCGACGTCATCCGTGAATGGTGGGACCGCTACCCCGACGCGAACATCGGGATCAGGCCGTGGCCCAATACCGCCGTCATCGACGTTGACGTGTCCAATGGGAAGCCCGGCCGCAAAACGCTGGAGCGACTGATCGGCGAACTCGGCCCTCTGCCGGAGACGTGGATCGCGGAGACCGCAACCGGCGGGCTGCACATCTGGCTCGAGATCGGCGACACCACAAGGGTTTGCAAAACCATCGGCCCCGGCGTGGACATCAAGATCGGCCGCACAGGCTATGTGGTGGCACCACCCTCGCAGCGTCCCATGGGCGTTTACAAGTGGCGCAATCCAGATGCCAGCGGCCTGCCGAGCGGGCTGCCTGCTGTAGCGCCCGAGGCGTGGCGGAAAGCCATCTGCAAGCCGCCCCCAGCGACACCGCGGTATGTCGGACCGCCGCGACAGCCCGCCGCCTCCGGCGAGAACCCGGTCTACGTCGCCGCGGTTGTCGCTGGTGAGCTCGACCGGCTGTCGAACGCCACCATCGGCGGGAAGAACGGCACGGGAGTGGACGACACTCTCACGTCCGTCGCGTATCGACTGTTCGGTCTCGCCAAGGGTGGCCACATCGTCGCGGGCGCCGCCCGCGACGAAATGAAGCGGATCGCTATGGCACTAGGCCATTCCGACGCCTATGCGGAAAAGACATTGAACAGCGCGTGGGCGCGCACCGAACCCGAGCACCCGCCCGAGCACCGGCCAATTGACCCCGCCTACACCATCGCATTAGAGGACCATCAGTGACCATCGAACCGAACATCGCCGGCATCGTGACCGACAACCGACCGCCGGACAGCGCCCACTCCGGCCAGGTACGCATGGCCTACCGCCTGCTTGACAAGTATCACAACAGGTTGCTGTACGTCCATAGTGTGGGCTGGCACTTCTGGGACGGGAAGCGTTGGGCACAAGACGATTTCGGAACCGCCCACCGTGCGGTGCTTGATGTGCTCCGGTCGGCGCTCTCGGAGTCCTTGGACGACAAGGAACTCCGGCGTGATGTCCGCAAATGCGAGTCAGCCAACGGCATCGCCGGCGTGCTGGCGGTCGCGGCCGCACTGACCGGCTTCGCGGCCACCGTGCGCGACCTAGACGCCGACCCCTACCTGATGAACACCGCCAACGGCACCCTCGACCTGCGGACGATGGAACTTCGCGCCCACGATCCCGCCGACCGCATCACCAAGGTGACCCGCGGCGCATATGACCCGGCGGCACCGGGGGCGACGTGGTCGGCGTTCCTCGAGCGCGTCTTGCCGGACGAGCCTGTGCGCGCCTATCTTCAGCGCGTCATCGGCGTCGGCCTGGTCGGCAAGGTCATCGAGCACATCTTGGCGATCCTGACCGGCACCGGCGCCAACGGCAAGTCGGTGTTCTACAAGTCGGTGATGTGGAGTCTCGGTGACTACGCCAGCACCGTCGAGCCCGATCTGCTCATGCACCGCCAAAACGCCCACCCCACCGGCGAAATGGACCTGCTGGGACGCCGACTGGTCGTGGTCAGCGAATCCGAACGGGAGCGGCGGCTCGCCGAAACCACCGTGAAGCGGTTGACCGGCGGTGACACCATCCGGGCGCGCCGGATGCGGCAGGACTTCGTCGAGTTCGAGCCGTCGCATATGGCGCTGCTGATTACGAACCACTTGCCGAAGGTGTCGGGCGACGACCCGGCGCTCTGGCGTCGGTTGCGGGTCGTCCCGTTCAACGTGGCGATCCCACCGGGCGAACGTGACCCCGACCTTGACGAGCGGTTGCAAGCCGAGGCTGACGCGGTCCTGGCCTGGGCGGTCGCAGGCTGGCGCCAGTACGAGGACGTCGGCCTGGATGAGCCGCTGGAAGTGTTGGGTGCGACCGAAACCTACAAGAAGGCAAGCGACGCGGTGGCCCGCTTCATCGACGAGTGTTGCGTCACGTCCAGCCCTGCGGTGAAAGCCACGACGGGGCAACTGTTCGAACAGTGGGAGCGGTGGCGCGAGACGGACGGCGCCGACCACATGAGCCAGAAGATGTTCGGCCTGGCGCTCGACGCGAAGGGCTACCCAGTGACCAGCAGAACTACCGCCGGCCGCTGGCGCGACGGAATCGGGCTCATGGTGGAGGTTTCCGACCATGATGCATGACGCATATGACGCATCAACCTGTTCGCCCTACGCGCGCGCACATAAGAAACAAACGTTTCATGCGTCATGTGCGTCATTACCGCAGGTCAATTCGCAATCCCACCGGAATCGCACCAGCATGACCGCCCGCCAAAGCCGCGGGAGTGACCGACCGCAGTATCAGGAATTGGATTGCCCGCAAACGCCTTCCGGCGCGCCAGCACGGCAACCGCTACCTGATACACCGGCAACACCTGAACACCGTTCAAGCACTGAACGCCTGACCCAACAAAGGAGATAACACCATGACATCACCCGACAGCAACCGTGAAGCCCTCGGCGACGCCTGCGCACCGCGCTCGGCGGCACACCAGCACCGCTCGACAGGCACCAGCAAGCCGCCTTCGCGATCCGGGAAGAGTACGAAACCCGAGCCGACGCCATCAGGAACGACGCCCACCTATCCCCAGTCGGAAAGAACGAACGCATCGCAACGCTGCGTGAGCAGACGGACGCTGCGCTGAAAGAACTGCACGACCAGCGGCAACGCGAGGCAGACGAGCGCCGTAGCTCGCTGACGTCCAAACTGTTGGACCGCAATGCATCCGAGGGCAGCCATCCAGCGCTGACCATCAGCTACCGCGACGCGGCCGAGCGCGTGGCCCGGCTCGAGGACGAAGGCGACGTCAACGGCGCCGTCACGCTGATGCGCGCAGCACTGCTTAACCAGGATTTGCCCCTCGAGCGGGCGCTGCTGCGCGTGGCCATCGAGCAAGGCTGGCCCGCCGTCGTCGACACCTACACCGCCACCAGAACAAGCCAGCGCGGCGAGGTCGAGGAGCTTTGGAACCTCACGCATTCCGGCAGCGGCACAGGCGGCTTCGTTCAGGGCCTCACGGATCGGGCAGCGTTCACGATGCCGACTGACCGGCACACGGCGGCTACGCCGACTGCACCGTTGAACGGTGCTGCGCAGCGAGAGTTCGTCTCTTGGGCCAACCACGAGATCACGGTCGACTACGGCACCGGCGATGACGGAGCTTGAGCAAGGCCT
>NZ_JCALCO010000002.1:0-359852 GCF_059812385.1 Mycobacterium sp. NGS58
TAGCGGCGACCGGCCACCGGGCGGCCGACCGAGCCGAGAATCCAGAGAATCACGCCGATGACCAGTAACACGATGCCCAGCGTGGTCAGGATTGGTACGTGGAAAAAGAATCCCAGAATAAGCAGGATAATCCCTAAGATAACCATGTCGACTTTCCTTTGAGTGAGTGGTTAGAGGTTGATCGATTGCATTGAACTTGGTTGCGGCAGATGGCAATCCGTCACTTTCGGATTGACACCGAAGTAATTCAAGGGTCCAGCGATCACGGTTACCGCAACCGTGCCCGCTGAGGCGCATGATGTGTTGTCGTTTTTGAAGTAGTCGCGCTGCCATGCCGCGAATACTCCGATCAGCAACCACACCAACGCAACCGTTCCGATGATCCCGCTGCCACGCATCGTGACCTCCAATGTGGACGAGAAGGAGTTTTCTCGTGGACGTGAAGTTACCCATTTGACTTATGTCTAAACATGCAATGGGTTATGCAACAGTGCTTGTCGGCGTGCCCAGGACGTCAGAGGAGGTGGTCGGCGAGCCAGGTGGCGGCCCGCTTCTTCGACGCCCGTGACAACCAGGCGTCCTGGATCAGCTCAGCTAACTCGGTCCTGCTGATTTCCGCCAGCCGACTGGCCCGCACCAAGACCGAAGGGTGCCCATCGAAATGGTCGGTGGTGAAGAACGGCGAAGTGGGATCGGAAATCAACGCCAACTTGTCGCTTTCCGATTCCACCCAGAGCATGATCACGTCCGCATAACGCTCGCCGGTGTCCGGATCGGTCGCGTCGGGCCGGGGCGTGCGGAAGAAGACGAACGACTTCCCGCCCACCTGGTAAATCGCATTGCCCTTGGGACCCTCCAGGCGCTGGACGTGTGGCATCGCGCCCGCGATCTCATGCACGTCGCCGAGCCGGGCACGTCGCGCAGCCATAACGGCGAGGGTACCGACTGTCCCGGGACCGCTCATCGTCCCGGCGAGAGACGTTGCGGTGGTTGACGTTTAAGCCTTGCGGCGACCCGCCAAGCGGATCAGCCCGCCGTCCGCTGAGCGGACACATAGAGAGTGGGTGGCATCGAGTCCTCCGCGCCCGGCGGAACGCTGCGGCCATACCGCGCCAGCAACTCCGAGAACGAGGCCGTCGTGACGTCCCAGCCGCGGTCACGCAGCCAGCCGTCGACGGGCGTGCGCTCCTCGGGGTACCAGAGGTCATCGAAGTCCGTGATCTCGGCGTCGACCAGTTCGGCGGCTGCGGCGCGCATGCGTCGCATGTCGTCGCGCTGGCGCTGCACACGAGCGGGATCGGTGAAACCCGAGGCGGGCACGTTGGACGCCAGCCGACTGCCCTCTGCGCTCAGCGAGTCGATTCGTTCGAACAGCAGGTCCTGGGCCTGCGCGGGCAGGTAACGAACCAGCCCCTCGGCCGACCACACGGCGGGCTTGGAGGCGTCAAATCCAGCCTCCTGCAGCGCTTTCGGCCAATCCTGACGCAGATCGATCGGGACGTTGACCAGCCGCGCCTTGGGCTGCGCCCCGTGCTCGCGCAAGGTGTTGGATTTGAATTCCAGCACCTTGGGCTGATCGAGCTCGTACACGACGGTGCCGTCGGGCCACGGGAGGCGCCAGCTGCGCGCGTCCAGGCCGGCCGCCAGGATCACCACCTGCCGAACGCCGGCGTCCGCGGCACCGAGGAAGAACTCGTCGAAGAATGCCGTCCGAGTGGCCATGAAGTCGACCATCAGCTGAAGCCGGTTCCGCAGATCCGGCTCGATGTCGCCCGCCTTGGCCAGCAGCGCCGGGTCGGCGTAGATGCTCCACATCCCCTTGCCCGCGGCGTCGACGAACACGCGCGCGAACGGATCATTGATCAGTGGGTTCTCGCTCTCGGTTTCGGCCGCGCGAGCTGCCGCGACACCCAAGGCGGTGGCGCCCACGCTTTGAGTGATCTCCCAGGAGTCATTGTCGGTCCGCGGCATCGCCAGTTCCCTTCCCCAGAAAGTAAGTTATGCACACTATTCTTCCAGTCGCCGCCGGCCGGGGGCGCCCCTCGCCCCTGTCCTAGTCTTTTTCCCAGACGGTCCACAGGTTGCAAGGGAGTGCCATGACGCCCACCCCGTCACGTACGCCGCAGGAGGTATTCGCCCACCACGGCACCGCACTGGCCGCGGGCGACCTGGACGAGATCGTCGACGACTACACCGCGGATTCCGTGCTGCTCAGCCCCGCCGGGGTCGCTCGCGGCAAGGACGCCATTCGCAGAGTCTTCGAGACACTGCTCGCCGATCTGCCGGATGCCAAGTGGGACTTGAAAACCCAGCTATTCGACGACGACGTGCTGTTCCTTCAATGGTCCGCCGACTCGGCGGTCAACCGGGTCGATGACGGTGTCGACACCTTCGTGTTTCGCGACGGCATGATCCGCGCGCAAACCGTCCGATACACGCCGCACCCGAAGGGCTGAAGAGTGGATTACGTGAACCTGGAAGCCGTAGCGGAGTGGATGTCCGCGCAGGGACTCGGCGAGGGGCCGCTACAGGACGTTTCCAATGTCACCGGCGGAACCCAGAACGTGATGGTGCGCTTCACCAGGGCCGGCCGGCCCTATGTGCTGCGGCGCGGCCCACGCCACTTGCGTCCGCGCAGCAACAGCGTGATTTTGCGGGAGACGAAAGTCCTTGCCGCACTTGCTGGTTCCGACGTCCCCCACCCCCACCTGATTGCCGCCTGTGACGACCCGGTTGTGCTGGGCGACGCCGTCTTCTACCTGATGGATCCGGTCGACGGATTCAACGCGGGCGAAGGTCTGCCACCCCTGCACGCCGGCGACGCCAACGTGCGCCACGGCATGGGCCTGTCGATGGCCGACGCGCTGGCCAAGCTCGGCGCCGTCGACCACGTTGCGGTGGGCCTGGCCGATTTCGGCAAGCCGCAGGGCTTCCTGGAACGCCAGGTGCCGCGCTGGCTTTCGGAGCTGGAGTCCTACAACGAGTACGACGGCTACCCCGGTCCGGACATCCCCGGCATCGAGGAGGTGTCGTCCTGGCTGGACCGGCACCGGCCGGCCCACTGGACGCCGGGCATCATGCACGGCGACTATCACGCCGCCAATGTGATGTTCTCCCACACCGGCCCGGACGTGGTCGCGATCGTCGACTGGGAGATGTGCACGATCGGCGACCCGCTGCTGGATCTGGGCTGGCTGCTGGCCACCTGGCGTCAGCCCGACGGCTCCAGCGTGTTCAGCCACGCCCTCGGCGGGCAGGACGGGCTGGCCAGCACCGGCGAACTCTTCGAGCGCTACGCCGCCAACACCACCCGCGACCTGTCCCACATCACCTGGTACACCGTGCTGGCCTGCTTCAAGCTCGGGATCGTGATCGAGGGGACGCTGGCCCGGGCCTGCGCCGGCAAAGCCGAGAAGGAGGTCGGCGACCAATTACACGCGGCCACGGTGCATCTTTTCGAGCGGGCGCTGGGCCTCATCTCCGACAAGGGCTCCTACTAACATCTCCTCTCGTGCCGCCTTATCCCGAGGAACCGGATTTCTACTCCGAGCCGACCGCGGCCGCGCGGTACGGCGGGTATTACGAGCCCGAGCCACGGCCGCCGGAGCCGCCGACGCCGTGGTACCGCCGTCCGGCGGTGCTCGTCGCGGCCGGCGCCATCGGGGTGATCCTCTTGGCCGCGCTGGTGTTCGCGGTGGTCAAGCTCACCAGCGGGTCGCGTGCGCCCAGCCCCGCAACCACGACGCCAGTCCCATCCACCACCGCGCCGGTGACCACCACGGAGGAGGCGCCGCGGCACCACGGGGGTGGCGGCGGTCGAGGCCCGACCGAGACCGTGACCGAGACGGCCCCGCCGCCGAGCACCGACACGAGCACTACGCAGCCGTCGACGACGGTGGAACCGAGCACCGAAACCAGCACCGTCACGCAGACCGTGACCCAACCGCCCCGCCGGGGTCCGTTCGGCGGCCCCTTCCAGCCACGCCCGTAGCGCGGCGGCGTGCACGCGAGCGGCGACCTGGTCCGGCCGGCATCGGCAACGGATGCGGCTGCGTGCCTTGCCGTTTACCGGTTCTACGTCGAGCGCACGGCCATCAGTTGGGAGATCGACGTCCCGACCGAAAACGAGATGGCCACGCGCATCGCCGCCGCCCAGGCCGCCCACGAATGGCTTGTCCTGGAACGCGATCGCCGAGTGATCGGCTTCGCCTACGGGCACGCCTTCAATCGCCTTGCCACATACCAGTGGTCGACCGAGATTGGGATCTACGTCGACACCGGCCATCGCCGTAGCGGTGGGGGTCGCAAGCTGTACACGGAACTATTGCGCAGGCTCACCGAGCGGGGCTACCGGCAGGCGTTCGCCGGCATCACCCAGCCGAACGAGGCCAGCACGGCCTTCCACCGCTCATTCGGGTTCACCGACGCCGGGCTGTACAGGCGCGTCGAGTGGAAACACGGCAGCTGGCACGACGTTGCGTGGATGCAGCTCGAGTTGCTGTCCCGTGCCGGGCCGGATGGGCCACCCGGCCCGATCGTTCGGCCGGGCCGGGTGCACGAGTCCGGGGCTTAGCCGCCCGCGCCGCCACCGCCGAGGAAACCGCCACCGGCGCCCCCACCCACGAAGCCGCCGCCGGCGCCACCGCCGATTCCGTCAATGCTGTAAGTCATGGGCGGAAGGTATCGGCGAAGAGCCGCGCCCACAAGAAACTGGGTCTTAACGATTCGAATCATTTCGGGTTGCCGAAGCTGTAGCTTGCCGTCAAGTTTTCCCATAATCGCTCCGTCGGGCGATTACCTTTGCGGCGAAGTCAAGCAACTCGTCAAGGCTGGGGAACATCGCGAAGGCGTCCACGATCGCCTCATCAGTACCCGACCCGGCCAAGCGCTCGAGCCTGTCGGCTACCGAGTCAATGGACGTGCCCGGTTCGAGGTTGATCCGCATGGCCGTCTTCAGCGCGTCAGGATCGCGGCCGGCATCTTCTGCCGCACGGCGCGCAATCGACCACAAGTGGTCGGTGACCTCGTCCTGCAGCCCCTCGACCCCGAGCCAGCCGGTGCCGCTGCGGCCGACCCGGCGCATCGCGGCCTCGCTGGCACCGCCGATCCAGATCGGCGGACCGCCGGCCTGGACCGGGCGCAGGTCGGCATGTACCGGTGGCAGCGTGAAGAACTCGCTGTCCCAGGACACCGGGGTGGTCGTCCACCACTTATGCAGGAACGCCAGCAGGTCATCGAGCATCTGCCCGCGCCGGCTCCAGTCCGCGCCGCGGGCGATGTCGTGTTCGTCCTTCATCCATCCGATTCCCACGCCAACGTCGAGGCGGCCATCGCTGAGGACGTCGAGCGTGGTCAGCAGCCGGGCCAGGTGCGGCGGCTCGTAGTAGAACGTGCTGAGCGTGCTGGAATTCAGCCGCACCCGGCTGGTTGCCGTCGCGGCGACCGTCCACAGCAGCACCGGATCGAGGTAACGGGTCATCTGCGGCGGGTACGGCTGCTCTTTGCCCGGATAGATGCTGTGCATATCAACCGGCGTGACCAGGCGATCGCCGACCCACAGCGTGTCGTAGCCGAGGTCCTCCAGTGCGCGGCAGAACGCGCTCAGACCAGCGGCGCTGCTGACGGCAGGCCCGACAAAGGGAAGTGCGAATCCTAGTTTCATTGGAGGTTCCTTTCGATGATGTATCAACCATCGCGGGGGGGCACGTCGCTCCTGTTCGTTCGCCCCTTGGGCAGTGGCTCAGCCGAAAACGGTGGCGCCGAGGGCGAAGTCGAAGTTCCCCACCCCGTGGCGGGCGAGGCCCATCATGACCAGGCCCGCGCCTTCCAGCCAGTGCGCCATGTTCAAGTCGCCAACGTCCAGCGGGCGCAGGTTGAGGCTCTCGATGAACTCCGCCACGCCCTCCTTGGCGCGCGCGTCGCCGGCGATGAAGACGTCTAGCGGCCGGCCCTGGGCCAGGACCACACCGAAGGTGGTGTTGAACGCCTTTACCACGCCGGCGCTGGCCGGGGCGGCCTTTGCGACTTCCTGCGCTATCGAGGTGTCGTCGGGGATGGCGAGCCCGTCGGCCGCGGCATTGAAGGGGTTGCTGATGTCGACGATGACCTTGCCTGCGAGGGCATCTCCGTACTGGGTGACGAGGGGAACGACGTCGGCGTACAACACGGCCACGATGACGATGTCCCCGGCCGGCACGGCGCCGAACTCTCCTGTTGCGGTGCTGCCGCCGAGATCCTTGGCCAGGCCCGCGGCCTTGGCCTGATCGCGGCCAATGACCTCAACGGTGTTGCCGCCCGCTACAGCCAGTGCGCCGATGGCACGGGCCATGTTGCCGGTGCCGATGATGCTGATGCTGCTCATGTGGTGTCCCGTCCTAACTGACGACTCAAAAGGTTGACGACTCAACCTTAAATTAGACTTGTTGACACGTCAACCAAACAGCTAGCATGGGATCGATGAAACCGAACTGGCTGAGCACTCGTGAAGACCGCGCCTGGCGGGCCTTCATGCACGCGCATCATCAGCTCGGCGTGCGCCTGAACCGGGGTCTGCAGGAATCCGGCCTGTCCGGGTCCGACTACGAAGTCCTGGCGGTGCTCTCAAGTCACGACGGGGACCGCATGCCCGCACACGAGCTGTGCAACGCGCTGGGCTGGGAGAAAAGCCGTGTTTCCCATCAGGTGCGGCGCATGCAGCAGGACGGGCTGGTCTGCCGCGAGCCCAACCCCGACGACGCCCGCAGCACCATGGTCTGCCTGCTCCCGGCCGGCCGTGCCGCGATCGAGAAGGCGGCGCCCCGGCACGTGGAGGATGTCCGCCGAAACTTCATCGACCTGCTCACTCCCGCTGAGCTCGACATGCTGGCCGCCCTCAACGAACGAGTCCTGCGCCACTTGGAAAAAGACGACTTCTCCGCCGAAGACCAGCCCTCATAGCCGCTCCCAGGCAGGGAGCGTCAAGGATTGAACGAGACCGCTGCGCAGGACCAGCCGGCCATCACCTGGAACCAAACGTCAGCATCGCTGGGCCGCAAACCTGAAGCGCGCCCGAAGGGATTCGAACCCCTAACCTTCTGATCCGTAGTCAGATGCTCTATCCGTTGAGCTACGGGCGCCTGTTATCTAGTTGTCGTTGCGTATGTTCCGTTTCCGTGGCGGAGGCGAGAGGATTTGAACCTCCGGTCCCCTTTGAGGGGGACAACTCATTAGCAGTGAGCCCCATTCGGCCGCTCTGGCACGCCTCCCTTGGACTTTCTGAGGGTACCGGACCCCTTTCCGCTCGCGCGGAGCCATACCTTACACAGTGGAGACATAAACTGTCGAAATGACCGCCCGCCTGCGCAACGAACTGGACGGACTGCCGGTCTATGTCCCCGGCAAGAACGTGCCCGGGTCGATCAAGCTGGCCAGCAACGAGACCGTCTACGGCCCGCTGCCCAGCGTGCATGCGGCGATCGAGCGCGCGGTCGCCGTCGTCAACCGCTACCCGGACAGCGCCAGCGTCGACCTCAAGGCCGCGCTGGCCATGCACCTGGATTCCGACGTCGCCCCCGAGCACATCGCGGTCGGCAGCGGTTCGGTCACCTTGTGCCAGCAGCTTGTTCAGATCACCGCCGCCGCCGGCGACGAGGTGATGATCGGCTGGCGCAGCTTCGAGTGCTACCGGCCCATCATCCAGGTGTCCGGCGCGTCCACCGTCACAGTGCCGCTGACCGACCACACGCACGACCTCGACGCGATGCTCGCCGCCATCACCGACCGCACCCGGCTCATCTTCGTGTGCAACCCCAACAATCCGACGTCCACCGTCGTCGACCCGGGCGCGCTGACGCGATTCGTCGAGGCCGTGCCGCCCCGCGTCCTGATCGCCATCGACGAGGCCTACGTCGAATACATCCGCGACGGCATGCAGCCCAACAGCTTGGACCTGGCGCTGACCCACAACAATGTCGTTGTGCTGCGGACCTTTTCGAAGGCCTACGGGTTGGCGGGGCTGCGCGTCGGCTACGCGGTGGGCCACCCGGACCTGATCACCGCGCTGGACAAGGTGGTCATGCCGTTCGCGGTGACGAACGTCGCACAGGCGGCCGCGATCGCGTCGCTCGAGGCCTCCGACGAGCTGATGGCCCGCACTGACGCGCTGGTCGTCGAGCGCACCCGCGTCGGTGACGCACTGCGCGATGCCGGTTTCGAGCTGCCCCCGTCGCAGGCCAACTTCCTCTGGCTACCGCTGGGTGAGCGCACCATGGATTTCACCGAGCAGGCCGCCGATGCGCACCTGGTGGTGCGCCCGTTCACGAACGAAGGCGTCCGTGTCACCATTGGGGCGCCGAAGGAGAATGACGCCCTGCTGCATTTTGCCCGCGACTGGATAGCCCGCACCGAATCATAAGGAGACGCCGTGGATCTCGCGCGGAAGAAGTTCACCGAGTTCAAGGAGCGCAGCGGCGACATCGCGGATTCCGAGCTCGACGGATTCTGGGCGGAGCTGGCTCCCGCCACGATCGAGGGGATGCTCGGCGAGTGGAAGGGCGGCGAGTTCCAGACCGGCCACAAGATGAACGGCCAACTGGAAAAGGCCGGCTGGTACGGCAAGACCTTCAAGTCCGCCCGCGACGTGCAGCCACTCGTCTGCCTCGACGCCGACGGCAACAAGTTTTCCAACGTCGAGATGGGCAAGGGCGAGGCCAGCCTGTGGCTGGAGGACTTCCGCGGGGAGGTCACCGCCACCATGGTCTACGACGGTCAGCCGGTGCACGATCACTTCAAGAAGATCGACGACGACGCCGTAATGGGCATCATGAACGGCAAGGGCGTCCGGGACAACGGCAAGTACTACTACTTCTACCTCGAACGCGAGCAGTAGCTTTGTCGCCTTCATCGAGTGTGAACTGACGGCCTCGAGTGTGCGTCGAGGGCGGCGACACGCCGCCGTGGCTTTCCACTCAACGCCCAGGATTCACACTTGACGCGCCCGAGGCCCCAGCGCCGAACTACCCCGCGGGATTGCGGCCCGTGAACGCGACCAGCTGCTCGAGCGCGCCGGCGCCCGCGGGCACGTCGACCGGGTCGTCGAATCCGGCCTGTCCGCGTAGCTCCGGCCTGATGATGTGACGCGCGAGCCCCAGCACGTATTCGGACAGCGGCTCGGGAGCGTCGACGTCGTGACCCACCGCGGTGGCGTAATCCCATGCGTGGACCAGGAATTCGATCGACAGGATGGCGCACCCACTCTTCGCGGGCATCTCACCCTTGCCGAACGGGACCGAGCCCTCCAGACCGTGGCGGTGCCAGGCGTCCAGGGCCGGCCGAGCGGCCGCGATCACCTGGCGCTCAACCGAGTCGCCCTCGTCGCGCTCCGGAATCTCCGCGCCCACCATGCCGCCGAGCGCCGAGATCGAGTTCAGCAGATGCCCCGTCAGATCCGACACGTCGAATTCCGTGCACGGCGTTTGTCGTGACAGGTCCTCGGAGGCGATAGGGTGCAGCACCCGTTGCAGGACCCCCAAGGTGTCCTCGGCGCTGTGCAGCTCGTCGGTGGGCGGGGAATGCGGTCCGGGTCGCAAGTCAGGGGCCATATTCGCCACGCTACGGTCTCGATATGGCGCAAGCATACGAATCCGTCACCGTCGAGACGAAAGACCACGTCGCCCAGGTGACGCTGATCGGGCCGGGCAAGGGCAATGCGATGGGACCGGCTTTCTGGTCGGAAATGCCCGAGCTGTTCGCGGCGCTGGACGCGGACCCCGAGGTGCGGGCCATCGTGCTGACCGGCTCGGGCAAGAACTTCAGCTACGGCCTGGACGTGCCGGCGATGGGCGGTTCGTTCACCCCGCTGCTGTCCGGCGACGCGCTGGCCGGGCCGCGCGCGGTCTTTCACCGCGAGGTCAAGCGCATGCAGGGCGCCATCAGCGCGGTGGCCGACTGCCGGACCCCCACCATCGCCGCGGTGCACGGCTGGTGCATCGGCGGCGGCGTGGACCTGATCTCCGCGGTGGACATCCGATACGCCAGCGCCGACGCCAAGTTCTCGGTGCGGGAGGTCAAGCTCGCCATCGTCGCCGACGTCGGTAGCCTGGCCCGCCTGCCGATGATCCTGAACGACGGGCACCTGCGCGAACTGGCGCTGACGGGCAAGGACATCGATGCGGCCCGCGCCGAGAAGATCGGTTTGGTGAACGACGTGTACGCGGACGCCGACGCCGCCCTGGCCGCGGCGCATGCCACCGCGGCGGAAATCGCCGCCAATCCCCCGCTGACCGTGCACGGCGTCAAGGACGTACTCGACCAGCAGCGGATCGCGGCGGTCTCGGAGAGCCTGCGGTATGTCGCGGCCTGGAACGCGGCCTTCCTGCCGTCCAAGGACCTCACCGAGGGCATCTCGGCGACGTTCGAGAAGCGTCCGCCGCAGTTCACCGGGGAATGATTTTTCGCCACGTACCCTCGCTGAGGTGACTCCCGACGGCAAGATCCGCCTCCCGGCAGACCTGGACTCTGTGACGGCGATCGGCGCCGAGGACCACTCGGAAATCGACAGCGCCGCCGTGGAGCGGATCTGGCAGGCAGCGCGACATTGGTACCGCGCCGGCTTCCATCCCGCGATCCAGTTGTGCATCCGACAGCACGGCCGCGTTGTGCTCAACCGTGCGATCGGCCACGGCTGGGGCAACGCGCCGACTGATCCGCCCGACGCGGAGAAGATCGTGGTCACGCCCGACACACCGTTCTGCGTGTATTCGGCGGCCAAGGGGATGGCGGCGACCGTGGTGCACATGCTCGTCGAGCGCGGCGTCTTCTCGCTCGATGACCGGGTGTGCGAATACATCCCCACGTTCACCAGTCATGGCAAGCACCGGATCACCATTCGGCACGTGATGACACACAGCGCGGGGCTGCCCTTCCCCACCGGGCCCAGGCCGGACGTCACCCGCGCCGATGACCACGAATACGCGCAGCAGAAGCTGGGCGAGTTGCGGCCGCTCTACCGGCCCGGGTTGGTGCACATCTACCACGCGCTGACCTGGGGCCCGCTGGTGCGCGAGATCGTCTACGCGGCCACCGGCAAGGAGATTCGCGAGATCCTGGCCACCGAGATCCTCGACCCGCTCGGCTTCCGCTGGACCAACTTCGGCGTCGCGAAGGAGGATGTCCCGTTGGTCGCCCCGAGCCACGCCACCGGGCGGACGCTCCCGCCGGTGGTCGCGCAGATCTTCCGCAAGGCGATCGGCGGCACGGTGCACGAGATGATCCCGTACACGAACTCCCCGATGTTCTTGACCACCATCATTCCGTCGTCGAACACGGTGTCGACCGCGCAGGAGATGTCGCGGTTCGCCGAAATATGGCGGCGCGGAGGCGAACTCGACGGCGTGCGGGTGATCAGTCCGGAGACCATGTACGGTGCTGTAACCGAATGCCGAAGGCTGCGACCGGATTTCGCTGTCGGGTTGCAACCGGCCCGCTGGGGCACCGGGTACATCCTCGGCACCAAACGGTGGGGTCCGTTCGGACGCGACGCGCCGCACGCGTTCGGCAATCTGGGACTGGTGAACATCGCGATCTGGGCCGACCCCGCCCGCGGGCTGTCGGCCGGCGTGGTGAGCAGCGGCAAACCCGGGCGGGATCCCGAATCCCGCCGGTACACCGCGCTGCTGGACACGATCACCGCCGAAATCCCGACCGGTTGACAACCGCGGCAGTGGGAACACTGCCATCCATGGCTACCTATCGAGTGCTCGACCCGAAGGGCGACGTCGTCGCGACCAAAGACATCGAAAGCGCCGACGACGCGCACGCATGGTTCGTCGACCAAAAGGCCGACAACAGCGAACTCGGCTGGCGCATGGAAGTCCAGCACGACAGCGAATGGCACTTCTTCGACGACAGCGAGGGCGATCGAAGCTAGGTGTTTGTCCCCCGGCTCGTGGGGCAACCAACACAGCATGGACTCGCAACGCTTCCGCAAGCTGCTGGACGCACCGGGGCCGTTCGCTTCGGTGTACTTCGACGACTCACACGACACCCACGACGCCGAGGCCCAACTCGAGCTGAAGTGGCGAGCGGTCAAGGAAGAGCTGGAACGGCTGCGCGCCAGCGCAGCGGTCATCGGCCAGATCGAGGACGCGATCATGAACCTGCGTCCACCGATCGGCCGCAGCGGACGTGCGGTGATCGCCAGTGCCGACGGCGTGGTGATCAACGAGCACCTGGCCCGCCCCGCCGCGACCGATATCGTTCGCGTCTCCGAATTGCCCTATCTGGTGCCGATTCTCGAGCAGAGCTTCGATCATCCGGACTACGTGCTGGTGATCGTCGACCACAGCGGCGCCGACATCACCACCCACATCGCTGGGACGCTGCGCACCGAGACCGTCGACGGCGGTGGCTATCCGGTGCACAAATCCGCCGGAGCCGAGACCGCGGGCTACGGCGACCCGCAGCTGCGCACCGAAGAGGCAGCGCGCAAGAACCTGCGTGCCGTCGCTGACCGCGTCGCCGAGCTCGCCGACGACAAGGCGATCGAGGTGATCTTCGTGGTGGGCGAGGTGCGCTCGCGCTCCGATCTTCTGGCCGCGCTGCCCGAGCGAATGCGGGAGCGCACGGTGGCACTCGAGATCGGGGCACGGCACAGCGGTCACGACTTCGGCGAGATCGAGCACGCCATCGAAGGCGAATTCGTCAAACGCCAGCTGCGCACGATCGACGATGCGGCACAGCGCTTTACCGCCGAGATCGGGCGGCAGTCGGGACTGGCGGCCGAGGGGCTCGGCGCGGTTTGCTCGGCGCTGCGTCAGGGCGCGGTGGAGACGTTGATCATCGGCGACATCGGCGACGCGACCGTCGTCGCCGATGAGGCCTTGACGACGATCGCACCCGACGAGAACGTGCTGTCCGAACAGGGCGCGGCCCCCGCCAAGACCCTACGGGCCGACGAGGCGCTGCCGGTGTCGGCGATCTCGGTCGGCGCCGCCCTGGTGCGCACCGACGAGCGGATCTCTCCGGCCGACGGCGTGGGCGCGGTGCTGCGGTATGCGCCGACGCTGCATCAGCCTGTCGGCTGACCGAAGCGGTGGCGGAGGGATTTGAACCCCCGGACGGTGTTAGCCGTCTCTCGCTTTCAAGGCGAGTGCATTAGGCCGCTCTGCCACGCCACCGCTGATTAGGGTAGCGGGACTCGGTAGCGTGGCCACCATGCGCGCCATCGTCGCCGAATCCGCCGATCAGCTTTCGTGGCAGGAAGTACCCGATGTTTCCCCCGGCCCCGGCGAGGTGCTGGTCGAGGTCGCCGCCGCCGGCGTGAACCGCGCCGACCTGCTGCAGGCCGCCGGCAAATACCCGCCACCGCCGGGTGCCAGCTCGATCATCGGCATGGAGGTGTCGGGCGTCATCGCCGATGTCGGGCCGGATGTCACGACTTGGTCTGTCGGACAGCAGGTTTGCGCTCTACTCGCCGGCGGCGGCTACGCCGAATACGTAGCCGTGCCGGCCGGCCAGGTGATGCCGGTTCCGCCTGGCGTCGACCTGGTGGACGCCGCGGGGCTGCCGGAGGTGGCCTGCACGGTGTGGTCGAATCTGGTGCTGACCGCCCATCTCGGCAAGGGTCAGCTGCTGCTGATGCACGGCGGGGCGAGCGGCATCGGCAGCCACGCCATCCAGGTGGCACGCGCGCTGGGCGTGCGCGTGGCCGTGACCGCCGGGTCGGCGGAGAAGCTGGAGTTCTGCCGCGAACTCGGCGCCGAGATCACCATCAATTACCGCGACGAGGACTTCGTCGCGCGCATGCAGGAGGCCGGCGGCGCCGACGTGATCTTCGACATCATGGGCGCCTCCTATCTCGACCGCAACATCGACGCCCTGGCCACCGACGGGCAACTTCTGATCATCGGCATGCAGGGCGGCATCAAGGGCGAGCTCAACATCGGCAAGCTGCTGGCCAAGCGGGCGCGGGTCATCGGCACCACGCTGCGGGCTCGCCCGATCACCGGCCCCAACAGCAAGACCGAGATCGTGCAGGCCGTGATCGCGTCGGTGTGGCCGATGATCGCCGAGGGCCGCGTCCGGCCGATCATCGGCGCGCGCCTGCCTATTCAGCAGGCCGGTGAGGCACATCAACAGCTGACGTCGAGCAAGGTGACCGGGAAGGTCGTCCTGACCGTCTAGCCCAGGGACGCCAGGGCGCGCACCAACTGGTCGACTTCGGCCGTCGTCGAGTAGTGCGCCAGGCCGACGGTGACTGCGCCGCCGACATCGTTGACGCCCAACACATCTAGGGCGCGCGAACTTTCGTTGGTGACGGCCAGGATCCCGTTGTCCGCCAACCGCTGAACGACTCGTTCGGCGGGCACGCCGTTCAACGCGAAACTGACGACCGGAATCCGCACCTCCGGGCGGCCGATCACCATCACCAACGGCAGCGACCGCAACGACACCATCAGGTAGTCGTAGATCCGGTTCAGGTACGACGTGGCGGATTGCATCGACACCGCGAGGCGTTCGCGCCGGCTCCCGCGGGCGGATTCGTCGAGCGACGCCAGATACTCGATGCTGGCCACCACCCCGGCCAGCAGGCCGAACTGGTGCGCGCCGAGCTCGAGGCGAGCCGGCCCGACGGCCTTGGGGTCCGGCGAGATGGAACTGAACGAGTTGAGCAGGGCGGGATCGCGGAACACGATCGCCCCGATCGGCGGACCGCCCCACGCCGCGGCGTTCACCGCCACCACGTCGGCGTCGGTTTCCTTGACGTCGAGCAACCGGTACGGGGCGGCGGCGGAATGGTCGACCACCGCCAGGCCGCCCACGTCGTGCACCAGCTTGGTCATCGCGCGCAGGTCGGTGACCGTGCCCAGCGTCGCGGAGGCGGAGGCGACGGCGACCAACCTGGTCGACTTCCCGATCAGGCCCTCCCACTGCCACGTCGGGAGCTCGCCCGTCTCGATGTCGATCTCGGCCCACTTGACCTTGGCGCCGTACCGGTGTGCCGCGCGCAGCCACGGGGCGATGTTGGCTTCGTCGTCCAGGCGGCTGACGATGACCTCGTAGCCCAGGCCGGCCCGCGACGACGACGCCTCGGCCAGCGCCGACAACAAGATCGCACGATCGGCGCCGAGCACGACACCCGCGGGGTCGACGTTGAACAGATCGGCCACCGCCGCGCGCGCGGCCTCCAGAACAGCGGCACTGCGCTGCGCCGACGGGTGCGCACCCGCGGTAGTGGGACCGGACCTGCGGAAAGCCGTCGACACCGTGGTCGCGACGGAATCGGGAATCAGCATCCCGCTCGGGGCGTCGAAGTGTACCCAGCCGTCACCCAGCGACGGATGCAGTCCGCGCACCCGGGCGACGTCATATGCCATGTGGGCCACCTTAGGGCTTCCGCTTTTCGCGAAACTGTGACGGTAGCGGGTCCCACAGTCGTTCCGGCCAGTTGGTGGCCTCCCGAGCCAGGGCACCCGGCCAGCCATACTAGTCGAGTGGGGCTCTGGTTCGGAACGCTCATTGCATTGTTCTTGCTGATAGCGCCCGGGGCGATCATCGCACGCATCAGTCAGTTGTCTTGGTCGGTCGCTGTCGCGGTCGGCCCTGCGTTGACCTTCGGCGTGGTCGCGCTCGCCATTATTCCGTTTGGTGCCATCGGGATTCCGTGGAACGGCTGGACCGCGCTGGCGGCGCTGGTCGTGGTGTGCCTGCTGATGATCGTCCTACAGCTACTGCTGGCCAGGTACCGCGACCGCGAATCGGAAGCCCGCGGGGTCAGCCGGTGGCCCGCCATCACGGTGGGGGCGGGCGTGCTGTTGGGCGCGCTGCTCATCATGTGGGCCGCCTACCGCGGGCTCGCCGCCCATTGGCAGACCATCCCGAGCACCTGGGACGCCGTATGGCACGCCAACGAGGTGCGTTTCATCCTGGACACCGGCCAGGCGTCGTCGACGCACATGGGCGAGCTCCGCAACGTCGAGACCCACAAGACGCTGTACTACCCCTCGGTGTTTCACGCCCTGACCGCCGTGTTCTGCCAGCTGACCGGGGCAGCGCCCACCACCGGTTACACGCTGAGTTCGGTCGCCGCTTCGGTCTGGCTCTTCCCCACCAGTGCGGCGATGCTGACCTGGCATCTGGTGCGGCGGCACACCACCGAATGGCGCAGCGCCGGGGCGGCGGCCACCGCGGCGGCGCTGTCGGCGTCGTTCACGGCGGTCCCCTATGTGGAGTTCGGCGTGGCCGCGATGCCCAACCTCGCGGCCTACGGGGTCGCGGTTCCGGCTTTCGTCCTGATCACCACGACGCTGCGACACCGCGACCGCATTCCGGCGGCCGTCCTGGCGTGGGTGGGCGTCATGTCCGTGCACATCACCGGTGGGGTGATCGTGTTGTTGTTCCTGGTGGCCTGGTGGCTCATCGATGCGGTGTGGCGTCCCGTGCGCGGCCGGCTGGTAGACCTCGTCGCCCTGGCCTGCGTCGCGGTGGCCTCCGGCCTGATCCTGTTGCCACAGTTCATCAGCGTCCAGGGACAGGAAGACATCATCGCCGGGCATTCCTTTCTGACCCACCTCAGCAAGAAGCGGGGACTTTTCGACGCCGTCTTCCAGCACTCCCGCCACCTCAATGACTTTCCATACCAGTACGGGCTCATGGCGCTCGCGATCCTCGGCGGCCTGCTGTTCGCCTACAAGAGGATCTGGTGGCCGCTGGCGGTCTGGCTGCTCCTCGTGGTGGTCGAGGTCGACGCGGGAACGCCGCTCGGCGGCCCGATCGGTGCGGTGGCGGGGATGTTCGGCGAGTTCTTCTATAAGGATCCGCGCCGGATCTCGGCCGCCATCACCCTGCTGCTGGAGCCGATGGCCGGAGTCGCGCTGTTCGCCATCGTCATGGGCATCGTGGCCGGCGCCAAACGGCTGACCGGCCGATTCAAACCACTGCCCGCCCCGGTCTGGGTCGGGGCCACCGCCGTGCTGCTGGTGGCGATCACCGTGCTCACCGGACGCCACTATCTGTATCGGCACCTGGTGTTATTCGGCGACAAGTACGACTCGGTGATCATCGACCAGCGCGACCTGATGGCCATGGCCTATCTCGCCAAGCTGCCCGGCGCACACGACACGTTGATCGGCAACGCCAACACCGACGGCACCGCCTGGATGTACGCCGTCGCCGACCTGCATCCGCTGTGGACCCACTACGACTACCCACAACAGATGGGCCCGGGTCCCAACCGGTACATATTCTGGACCTCGGCCCGCAAAGGCGAATCCGATCCGCGGGTCCTCGAAGCGATTAAGGCGCTCAATATTCGGTACATCTACACCAGCACGCCGACTGTCCGGGGGTTCGCCGTACCCGAAGGACTAGTGTCACTGGATAAGTCGAAGTCGTGGGCGTTGATCTACGACAATGGCGGTGCCCGAATCTATGAATGGCGCGGAAACGGCACAACGCCACACCCATAGTCCACAAAGGATGGTGAAGGATTGAGTACCCGCAACGATGACGACGACGTCGAAATCATCGGCGGCGTCGACCCGCGAGTGATGGCGCTCACCGAAGACGACGCAGACGAGCGTTCCCTGACCGACCTGGTCGAGCAGCCGGCAAAGGTGATGCGAATCGGAACGATGATCAAGCAGCTGCTCGAGGAGGTCCGGGCCGCACCGCTGGACGAGGCCAGCCGTAACCGGCTGCGCGAGATCCACGCGACCAGCATCCGAGAACTGGAGGAGGGCCTGGCGCCGGAACTGCGTGAGGAACTGGACCGCCTCACCCTGCCCTTCAACGAGGACGCCGCCCCGTCCGACGCCGAATTGCGCATCGCCCAGGCACAGTTGGTCGGCTGGCTGGAAGGACTGTTCCACGGCATCCAGACCGCGCTGTTCGCCCAGCAGATGGCCGCCCGCGCGCAGCTGGAAAAGATGCGCCAGGGCGCGCTTCCTCCGGGCCTCGGTAAGCCGGGCGGCGCGGCCGGGCACGGCCAGTACCTGTAAGCCAACTTAAGTAGTTGACGGTGCCGGGTCCGCACATCGAGACGCACAACGCGTGGGTGGAGTTTCCCATCTTCGACGCCAAGTCGCGCTCGCTGAAGAAGGCCTTCCTGGGCAAGGCCGGCGGCACGATCGGGCGAAACAGCTCCAACGTTGTGGTGGTCGAAGCGTTGCGCGACATCACCATGTCCCTCGAGCTGGGCGACCGGGTCGGCCTGGTCGGTCACAACGGGGCCGGCAAATCGACTCTGCTGCGCCTACTTTCGGGCATCTACGAACCCACCCGGGGCTGGGCGACGGTCACCGGCCGGGTCGCACCGGTCTTCGATCTCGGCGTCGGCATGGACCCGGAGATCTCCGGCTACGAGAACATCATCATTCGCGGTCTGTTCCTTGGGCAGACGCGAAAGCAGATGCTGTCCAAGGTCGACGAGATCGCCGAATTCACCGAGCTGGGTGACTACCTGTCCATGCCGCTGCGCACCTATTCCACCGGCATGCGTGTCCGGCTGGCGATGGGCGTGGTCACCAGCATCGATCCCGAGATCCTGCTGCTCGACGAGGGCATCGGCGCGGTGGACGCCGACTTCTTGAAGAAGGCGCAGTCGCGGTTGCAGAGCCTGGTGGAACGCTCCGGAATTCTGGTATTCGCCAGCCATTCCAACGAATTCCTGGCCCGGCTGTGCAAGACGGCGATGTGGATCGACCATGGCGTCATCCGCATGTCCGGCGGCATCGAAGACGTGGTGCGCGCCTACGAAGGAGAGGACGCGGCCCGGCACGTCCGCGAGGTGCTGGAGGAGACCCAGCCCGCGAATCGGCTCGAGACACCCCTGGCCCAAAGAGCATCCGGGGATGAGTGAGACCGTCTTCGCCGTCGTTGTCACCCACCGGCGCCCCGACGAGCTGGCCAAGTCGCTTGATGTGCTGAGCACGCAGACCAGGCTGCCCGATCACCTCATCGTGGTGGACAACGATTTTTCCGGCGAAGGCCCGGGCTCCGGGCGGATCCGCGACCTGGTGGCCGGCCAACCAATCCCGACCACCTACCTGCCCTCACGCCGAAACCTCGGCGGCGCAGGGGGTTTCGCGCTGGGCATCTTGCATGCGTTGGCCCAGGGCGCCGATTGGGTATGGCTGGCCGATGACGACGGGCGCCCGCAGGACTCGAGGGTTCTGGCCACCCTGTTGGCCTGTGCCCAAAAACACGGCCTTGCCGAGGTATCTCCGATGGTCTGCAACGCCGACGACCCGGAGCGGCTGGCTTTCCCGCTGCGCCGCGGCTTGGTATGGCGCAGGCGCGCAAGCGAATTGCGCACAGAAGCGGGCCAGGACCTGCTCCCCGGGATCGCCTCGCTGTTCAACGGCGCGCTGTTTCGGGCCGAAACCCTGGACGCGGTGGGCGTCCCGGACCTGCGGCTGTTCATCCGCGGCGACGAGGTGGAGATGCACCGGCGGCTGGTTCGGTCCGGGCTGCCGTTCGGCACCTGCCTGGACACGATCTACCTGCACCCGTGCGGATCCGAGGAGTTTCGGCCGATTCTGGGTGGCCGCATGCACACCCAGTACCCCGACAACCACACCAAGCGGTTCTACACCTACCGCAACCGCGGCTACCTGCTGTCGCAGCCCGGCCTGCGAAAGCTGCTGGTGCAGGAGTGGGTGCGGTTCGGTTGGTTCTTCCTGGTGACCCGTCGCGACCCGCGCGGCCTGTTGGAATGGATCCGGTTGCGGCGCTTGGGGCGTCGCGAGCAGTTCGGCAAGCCTCGTGGCGATCGCGAGCGCGGCATAGCCGGGCGAAGCGGGTCGCCACCATCTACACCGGGAGGACCCCGATGACGTTCATCGACGCGGCGGCGCAGTCGCGCACCCTTACCCGCGCCCGAGGCGACCTGGTCGACGGCTTCCGCCGGCACGAGCTCTGGCTGCACCTGGGCTGGCAGGACATCAAGCAGCGCTACCGCCGCTCGGTGCTGGGACCGTTCTGGATCACCATCGCGACCGGAACCACGGCCGTCGCCATGGGCGGCTTGTACTCCAAGCTTTTTCATCTCGAACTGTCGCTGCATCTGCCGTATGTGACGCTGGGGCTGATCATCTGGAACCTGATCAACGCCGCCATCCTGGAGGGCGCCGACGTGTTCGTCGCCAACGAGGGGCTGATCAAGCAACTGCCGACGCCGCTGAGCGTGCACGTCTACCGGCTGGTGTGGCGACAGATGATCCTGTTCGCGCACAACATCGTCATCTATGTCGTCATCGCGATGATCTTCCCCAAACCCTGGTCGTGGGCCGACCTTTCGGTGATCCCGGCGTTGGTGCTGATCGTGCTCAACTGTATCTGGGTGTCGCTGTGTTTCGGCATCCTCGCGACCCGCTACCGCGACATCGGACCGTTGCTCTTTTCGGTGGTGCAGTTGCTCTTCTTCATGACGCCCATCATCTGGAACGACGACACCCTGCGACAGCAAGGTGCGGGGCGCTGGTCGAAAATCGTCGAACTCAACCCGCTGCTGCACTATCTCGACATCGTGCGCGCGCCGTTGCTGGGTTCGCATCAGGAACTGCGGCACTGGGCCGTGGTGCTGGTGTTGACCGCCATTGGTTGGCTGCTGGCTGCCTTCGCCATGCGCCAGTACCGCGCCCGGGTGCCCTACTGGGTGTAGGGGCGGTTTTCCGTCGCCATCCGCGCAAGGCCCGCGTGCTTGCCCGGCGCCCGACTTGGGTGGACAGTCGTGCTCAGACGAACGACGGAGGGCGCCGATGCAAATCGTGCCGTTGGGCCCGGGCTTTGCCGCGGAATTGCGCGGAGTCACCATCCACGACGTCGCGGGCACCGACGCCGCATACGCGACGGTGCGCGCCGCGTTCGAGGAGCATTCGGTTCTGGTCCTTCGTGACCAGGACGTCACCGACGAGGCGCAGCTCGCCTTTTCGCGCCGCTTCGGGCCGCTCGAGGTGGCCAAGCCGAAAACGCAGGGCCACGGCACCAACCTCGTGATCCTCACGACCCTCGACGGGCAGGGCAACGTGGTGCCGGAAGACGACCGGCTCGCACTGGAAAACAAGGCGAACCAGCTCTGGCACACCGACAGTTCGTTCAAGGCGGTGCCGGCGCTCGCTTCGGTGCTGTCGTCGCGCATCGTGCCGGCGCTGGGAGGCGAGACCGAATACGTCTCCACCCGGCTTGCGTTCGAGCGCCTCGATCCGGCATTGCAGCGGCGCCTGGAAAATTCCTTCGCTTGGCACGAATACGCTCATTCGCGCGGCAAGATCGCGCCCGACCTCGTCGGACCGGCTGAACGCGCGGCGTTGCCGCCGCAATGTTGGCGGCTTGTCTGGAAGAACCCAGTCAACGGCCGCAAGGCGCTGTACATGGCCTCCCACACCTACTCGATCGAGGGCATGGAGCGGAAAGCCGCGCAGGACTTGCTCGCCGAGCTGACCCAGGCGGCGACCGCACCCGGCATGAGCTATCTGCACTCCTGGCGCGAGGGCGACGTGGTGATGTGGGACAACCGCGCGGTCATGCATCGCGGCCGGCCGTGGCCGGCGGCAGAGCCGCGCTACATGGTGCGGAGCACAATCGCCGCCACGGCGGCCGACGGGCTCGATGCGATGCGGACGCCCGCGCGCCGGGCGGCGCAATGACGGCGCGGGCGGTGCAGGCTGTGCGGCCGGCGCTGGCGGCCCGCTCGTCGTGGTGTCACACTGGAACGCCACCTGAGCAACCGGGCGAAAGGTCCACCGACGTGAGCAAAAAAGTCCCATCGGCAGCGGACGCCGCGCGGAACAACCTCGAAGCGGAGCTGGACCGGCTACGGCAACGGCGTGACCGCCTCGAGGCCGAGGTCAAAAACGACCGCGGCATGGTGGGCGATCACGGCGACGCGGCCGAGGCGATCCAGCGCGCCGAGGAACTGGTGGTGCTCACCGACCGGATCGGCGAACTGGACCGGCGCTTGCGGGCCGGGCCGTCGCACACCGACGCGTCCGTGACGCTGCCCGGCGGCACCGAGGTGACCCTGCGGTTCGCCGACGGCGAGGTCGTCACGATGCACGTGATCTCGATCGTCGAGGAGACTCCGATCGGCCGGGAGGGCGAGACCCTGACCGCGCGCAGCCCGCTGGCCCAGGCCCTGGCCGGGCGGAAACCCGGCGACACCGTGACCTACTCGACGCCGCAGGGCGAGAACCAGGTCGAGCTAATCTCGGTCAAGCTGCCCCGCTGACGCTTGCCCGGGAGTTCCCGGCGACCCCGTTAGACTCCCCTCGATGGTTGCCCCGCTGCCCGATTCCACGTCCCAGGGCGTGCGCCCGGACTTGAGCCTGACGACGCAGGTCACCCGGTTCGTCGTCACCGGCGGCCTGGCGGGGATCGTGGACTTCGGTCTCTACCTGCTGCTGTGGAAGGTCGTGGGCGTACAGGTCGACCTGTCCAAGGCCACCAGCTTCATCGTCGGCACCATCACGGCCTACCTGATCAACCGCCGCTGGACCTTCCAGGCGACCCCCAGCACCGCCCGGTTCGTCGCGGTCATGGTTCTTTACGCCATCACGTTCGCCGTCCAGGTCGGGCTCAACCATCTGTGTCTGGCGCTTCTGCACTATCGCGGCTGGGCGCCCCTGGTCGCGTTCGTCATCGCGCAAGGCACCGCGACGGTAATCAACTTCGTCGTGCAGCGGGCCGTAATCTTCCGCATCCGCTGAGCCGCGCTGCGCAAGCGGTACCCTCTTTGACGATGTCGAGCACCGATCCCCCGACCAAGCCCGCCCAGCTGATGGGCTTCGGGCGCACCGCCCCGTCGGTGGCCCAGGTGCTCTCCACCCGCGATCCGGAGGTGATCGCCAAGGCGGTAGCCCGGGTGGCCGACTCTGGCGATCCCAAGAGCCGCGGCGTGATCGCCCGCGGGCTGGGCCGCTCCTACGGCGACAACGCGCAAAACGGCGGCGGCCTGGTGATCGACATGACCGGCCTGAATCGCATCCACTCGATCAGCGCCGATACCCGTCTGGTCGACGTCGACGCCGGCGTCAGCCTGGACCAGCTGATGAAGGCGGCCCTGCCGTTCGGGCTGTGGGTCCCGGTGCTGCCGGGAACGCGCCAAGTCACCGTCGGCGGCGCGATCGCCTGCGACATCCACGGCAAGAACCACCACAGCGCGGGCAGCTTCGGTAACCACGTCCGCTCGGTAGATCTGCTCATGGCCGACGGCACCGTGCGCACCATCACCCCCGAGGGCCCAACCGCTTCAGAGGCCGAGCTGTTCTGGGCAACCGTCGGCGGCAACGGCCTGACTGGGATCGTGCTGCGCGCCACCATCGCCATGACGCCGACGGAGACGGCCTACTTCATCGCCGACGGCGTTGCCACCAAGGACCTCGACGAAACCGTCGCCATTCACCTCGACGGCAGCGAGGCCAACTACACGTACTCCAGCGCCTGGTTCGATCTGATCAGCCCGCCGCCGAAGCTGGGCCGGGCCGCGGTCAGCCGCGGCAGCCTGGCCAAGCTCGATCAGCTCCCGAAGAAGCTCGCCAAGAACCCGCTGAAATTCGATGCGCCGCAGCTGTTGACGGTGCCCGATGTGTTCCCGGTCAGCGCGATGAACAAGCTGTCGTTCATGGCGATCGGCGAGGTGTATTACCGGCTGGGCGGAACGTACAGCGGCAAGATCCAGAATCTGTCGCAGTTCTACCACATGCTCGACCTGGTCAGCGGCTGGAATAACGCTTACGGCCCAAGGGGTTTCGCCCAGCACCAGTTCCTGGTCCCGCCGGACGCGATGGACGAATTCAAGGCCATCATTCGCTGGATCCAGACCAGCGGCCACTACTCCGCGCTGAACGTGTTCAAGCTCTTCGGTCCGGGCAACCGCGCGCCGCTGAGTTTCCCGATGGCGGGCTGGAACGTCGCCATGGACTTCCCCAACAAGCCGGGGATCAACGAGTTCCTCAACGAACTCGACAGGCGCGTGCTGGAATTCGGCGGCCGGGTGTACACCGCCAAGGATTCCCGCGTGAGCGCCGAAACCTTCCACGCCATGTACCCGCGCATCGACGAATGGATCGCCGTGCGCCGTAAGGCCGACCCCTTGCGGGTATTCGCCTCGGACATGGCCCGACGTTTGGAGCTGCTCTAATGGTGCTCGATGCCGTAGGGAATCCGCAGACCATCCTGCTGCTCGGCGGAACCTCCGAGATCGGCCTGGCAATCTGCGAGCGCTACCTGCAGAACGCGCACGCGCGAATTGTGTTGGCCGCCATGCCCAGTGACCCGGGTCGCGATGCCGCGGTGGCGCAGATGCAGGCCGCGGGCGCTCGTTCGGTCGAGCTGATCGATTTCGAAGCCACCGATCCCGACACCCACCCCAAGATGATCGAGGCGGCCTTTGCCCAGGGCGACGTCGACGTGGCCATCGTCGCGTTCGGCATCCTCGGGGATGCGGAGGAGTTGTGGCAGAACCAGCACAAGGCGGTGCTGGCCGCCGAGATCAATTACACCGCGGCGGTTTCGGTGGGTGTGCTGCTGGGCGAGAAGATGCGCGCCCAGGGCTTCGGTCAGATCATCGCGATGAGCTCGGCGGCCGGCGAGCGGGTGCGGCGGTCCAACTTCGTCTACGGCTCCACCAAGGCCGGATTGGACGGCTTCTACCTGGGACTTTCAGAAGCGTTGCGCGAGTACGGCGTTCGCGTGCTGGTGATCAGGCCCGGCCAGGTGCGTACCCGGATGAGCGCGCACGTCAAGGAAGCGCCGCTGACCGTCGACAAAGAGTACGTCGCCAACCTCGCGGTGACCGCGGCCGCCAAAGGTAAGGAATTGGTTTGGGCACCAGCAGCATTCCGCTACGTGATGATGGTGTTGCGACACGTCCCACGTCCCGTCTTCCGCAAGCTTCCCATCTGATAATGCGCAACGCGCTGGCCACTCTCGGCCAGATGGCTTTGGCGGTGCTGGTCGCGGTTGCCGTCGCGGTGGTATCGCTGAGCGCCATCGCCCGGGTCCAGTGGCCGGCGTTCCCGTCGTCCAACCAACTGCACGCGCTGACCACCGTTGGGCAGGTCGGCTGCCTGGCCGGGCTGGTCGCCGTCGGCTTCGCGTGGCGGCGCTGCGCCCGTCCGCGCGGCCGGCTGTTGACCCAACTGGCCGGGCTGGGCTTCGTGTCCGCGTTCACCGTCGTCACGCTGGGCATGCCGCTGGGGGCGACCAAGCTGTATCTGTTCGGCATCTCGGTCGACCAGCAGTTCCGCACCGAATACGTGACCCGCCTGGCGGACAGCCCCGCCCTGCGTGACATGACCTATCTCGGCCTGCCGGCGTATTACCCGCCGGGCTGGTTCTGGATCGGTGGGCGCGCCGCGGCGCTCTCCGGGACGCCGGCGTGGGAGATCTTCAAGCCGTGGGCCATCACCTCGATCACCATCGCCGTCGCGGTCGCGCTGGTGCTGTGGTGGCGGATGGTCCGCTTCGAATACGCCCTGATCGTCACCACCGCGACGGCCGCCGTGACGTTGGCCTACGGCTCGCCCGAGCCCTACTCGGCGATGATCACCATGTTGTTGCCGCCGATGCTGGTGCTGACCTGGTCGGGTCTGCGCGCCGGTGACCGCCCGGACGCGCCCAGTCGCGCGGGCTGGGGCGCGGTGATCGCCGCCGGGCTGTTTCTCGGCTGGACGGCGACCTGGTACACGCTGCTCTCCGGGTTCAGCGCGTTCACGCTTGCGCTGATGGCCCTGTGGCTGGCCGGCGTGCGCTGGTGGCGGAACCGGCAGACCGGTGGCTTCAGAGCGGCGCTCGATCCTCTGCGGCGGTTGGCCGTCATCGCCGGCATCGCCGTGGTGATCGCCAGCACGACGTGGCTCCCGTTCGTGGTGCGAGCCGTCCACAGCCCGGTCAGCAACTCCGGCAGCGCCATGCACTACCTGCCGGCCGACGGCGCCGAGTTGACGTTCCCGATGCTGCAGTTCACGCTGCTGGGCGTCGTCTGCCTGATCGGCACCCTGTGGCTGGTGCTGCGGGCCCGTTCCTCGGTGCGGGCCGGCGCCCTGGCCATCGGCGTGCTGGCCATCTATCTGTGGTCGCTGCTGTCGATGCTCACCACGCTGGCGCGCACCACCCTGTTGTCGTTCCGGCTGCAGCCGACCCTGAGCGTGCTGCTGGTCGCCGCCGGGGCGTTCGGCTTCCTCGAACTCGCGCAGGCGCTCGCCGCCGCGGGCCGCGACCGCAGCTGGGGCCGCGCTATCGCCCCGGTGGCCGGCGCCCTCGGCCTGGCCGCCGCGATCGCGTTCAGCCAGGACATCCCCGACGTGCTGCGGCCCGACCTCACCATCGCCTACACCGACACCGACGGTCACGGGCAGCGCGGGGACCGCCGGCCGCCCAGCGCCGAGAAGTTCTACGCCACCATCGATCACGCCATCACGCAGGTGACCGGCAAGCCCCGCGATCAGACCGTCGTGATGACGGCCGACTACAGCTTCCTGTCCTTCTACCCGTACTGGGGATTCCAGGGACTCACCTCGCACTACGCCAACCCGCTGGCCCAGTTCGACCTGCGCGCCGCGCAGATCAACAAGTGGTCCAACCTCAAGACCGCCGACGAGTTGATCCATGCCCTGGACACATGCCCATGGCCACCGCCGACCGTTTTCCTGATGCGCCGCGGCGCATCGGGAAACTACACGCTGCGACTGGCCGAGGATGTCTACCCCAACCAGCCCAACGTGCGGCGCTACACCGTCGATCTGCGCGGAGCCCTCTTCGACAATCCGCGCTTCGTCGTCCAAAGCGTCGGCCCATTTGTGCTGGCCATCCGCAAGCCGGGGGCGTAACCGCTGATGAGCACCGACACTGCGCCTCCAAGGGCCGAAGAACTAGCATCTAGCTCCGTGAACGACAGGGAAGCGAATCACCGGATCGCCCGGCTGGTTGCCTCTGTCGCCGGGCTGCTCGGCGTGCTGCTGGCGATCGCCACCCCGCTGCTTCCGGTCGACCAGACCACCGCGCAACTGAACTGGCCCCAAAATGGCACGCACGGCACCTTCGGCAGTGTCGACGCACCGCTGATCGGTTACGTCGCCACCGACCTGACCGTCACCGTCCCGTGCGAGGCGGCCGCCGGACTGGCCGGCGGGGGCAACGCAGGCAAGACGGTGCTGTTGTCGACGGTGCCCAAGCAGGCGCCGAAGGCCGTCGACCGGGGCCTGTTGATCGTGCGCGCCAACAACGACCTGGTGCTGGTGGTGCGCAACGTCCCGGTGGTGACCGCGCCGCTGAGCCAGGTGCTCAGTCCGGCGTGCCAGCGGTTGACCTTCACCGCGCACGCCGACCGGGTCACCGCCGAGTTCGTCGGGCTGACCCAGGGACCCAACGCCGAGCATCCCGGGGCGCCGCTGCGCGGCGAGAAAAGCGGCTACGACTTCCGGCCCCAAATCGTCGGCGTCTTCACCGACCTGAGCGGACCGGCGCCGTCCGGCCTCAACTTCTCGGCGACCATCGACACCCGCTACAGCAGCAGCCCCACCCCGCTGAAGATGGCCGCGATGATCCTCGGGCTGGTGCTCACGGCCGCCGCCCTGGTCGCCCTGCACGTTCTGGACACCGCCGACGGGACCCGGCACCGCCGGTTCCTGCCCGCCCGCTGGTGGTCGATCGGCGGTCTGGACGCACTGGTCATCGGCGTCCTGGTGTGGTGGCATTTCGTCGGCGCCAACACCTCCGACGACGGCTACATCCTCACCATGGCCCGGGTATCCGAGCACGCCGGCTACATGGCCAACTACTACCGATGGCTCGGCACGCCCGAGGCGCCGTTCGGCTGGTACTACGACCTGCTGGCGTTGTGGGCACACGTCAGCACCACCAGTGTCTGGATGCGGTTGCCCACCCTGGCGATGGCGCTGACGTGCTGGTGGGTGATCAGTCGCGAGGTCATGCCCCGGCTGGGCCATGCCGTCAAACAGAACCGCGCCGCGGCCTGGACGGCGGCGGGCATGTTCCTGGCCGTCTGGCTGCCGCTGGACAACGGCCTGCGCCCGGAGCCGATCATCGCCCTGGGCATCTTGCTGACCTGGTGTTCGGTGGAGCGCGCGGTGGCCACCAGCCGGCTGCTGCCGGTGGCGATCGCCTGCATCATCGGCGCGCTGACCCTGTTCTCGGGTCCGACGGGCATCGCCTCGATCGGCGCGCTGCTGGTCGCGATCGGGCCGCTGCGAACCATCCTGCACCGCCGCTCCAAACGGTTCGGCGCGCTACCGCTGATCGCGCCCCTGCTGGCCGCGGTCACCGTCACCGCCATCCTGATCTTCCGCGACCAGACGCTGACCGGCGAGATTCAGGCCAGCATGCTCAAGCGCGCCGTCGGGCCCAGCCTCAGCTGGTTCGACGAACACATCCGCTACGAGCGGTTGTTCATGGCCAGCCCCGACGGGTCGGTCGCCCGCCGCTTCGCCGTGCTGGCGCTGATTCTCGCGCTGGGCATCACCGTCGCAATGTCCTTGCGCAAGGGCCGGATTCCGGGCACGGCCACCGGGCCGAGCCGGCGCATCGTCGGGATCACCATCATCTCGTTCGTGGCGATGATGTTCACCCCCACCAAATGGACCCACCACTTCGGGGTGTTCGCCGGACTGGCCGGGCCGCTGGGCGCGCTGGCCGCGGTCGCGGTGACCTCCGTGGCGATGCGCTCCCGGCGTAACCGCACCGTGTACGCCGCCGTGGTCCTGTTCCTGGTGGCGTTGTCGTTCGCCAGCGTCAACGGCTGGTGGTACGTGTCGAATTTCGGTGTGCCCTGGTCGAATGAGTTCCCGGCCTGGCATTACGCCTTCGCCACCGCGCTGCTCGGACTGACGGTGGTGGTGCTGCTGTTGGCGGCGTGGTTCCACTTCGTCGACCCGGACAATGGGCCACCCAAGACCCGCCTGGGCGCACGGGCGGCCGGAATCGTCCAGTCCCCCTTGGCAATTGCGACCTGGCTGCTGGTGGTGTTCGAGGTCGCCTCGCTGACGCTCGCCATGACCGGCCAGTATCCGGCTTGGTCGGTCGGTCGCTCCAACCTGCAGGCCCTGACCGGCAAGTCCTGCGGACTGGCCGAAGACGTGCTGGTGGAACAGGACCCTAACGCCGGGATGCTGACCCCGGTGAGCGCGTCGGTGGGCCCTTCAGTGGGAGAAGCCCTGGGAGCGGGCCTGTCGGAAGCGTTCACGCCCAACGGGATTCCCGCCGACGTCCGCGCGGACCCGGTGATGGAACGCCCGGGTGACCGCAGCTTCGTCAACGACGAAGAGAAGACCGGCAGTAACCAGGCCGGCACCGAGGGCGGCACCACCCCCGCACCCGGGATCAACGGCTCGTCCGCTCAGCTGCCCTTCAACCTCGACCCCGCGCGCACACCGGTGCTGGGCAGCTGGCGCTCCGGCGTCCAGGTGCCCGCGCACCTGCGGTCCAGCTGGTACCGACTGCCCGCCCGGGACAAGGCGGGGCCGCTGCTGGTGGTGAGTGCGGCCGGTCGCTTCGACCCCCGCGAGGTCCAGGTCCAGTGGGCCACCGACGACCAGGCGGCCGGCGGGCACGCGCAAGGCTCGCTCCAATTCGCGGACGTGGGCGCGTCGCCGGCCTGGCGCAACTTGCGGTTGGCGATGTCCGCGATTCCCAACGCCGCCACCCAGATTCGGTTGGTCGCCGACGACGAAGATCTGGCTCCGCAGCACTGGATCGCGCTGACCGCGCCCAGGATTCCCCAGTTGCGCACGCTGCAGGACGTGGTGGGCTCCACCGACCCGGTGTTCTTGGACTGGCTCGTCGGGCTGGCCTTCCCCTGCCAGCGACCGTTCGGCCATCAGAACGGCGTCGACGAGACGCCCAGATGGCGCATCCTGCCGGACCGGTTCGGCGCCGAGGCCAACTCACCGGTGATGGACAACAACGGCGGCGGCCCGTTAGGCGTCACCGAGCTGTTGACCAAGGCGACCACCATGGCCACCTATCTCAAGGACGACTGGTCTCGCGACTGGGGCTCGCTGCAACGGCTGACGCCCTACTACCCCGACGCCGAGCCTGCCCACCTCTTGCTGGGGAGGGCGACGCGTAGCGGCTTGTGGGGCCCGGCCCCGCTGAGGCACTAAGGCGCACAACGCATCTCGAAAATGCACGCTCGCCCTGGCGCGTCAGGCGTGTACAGCTCAGCCCCCGTTCCTTGAGGTTCGTTATCGGTAAGCCTAGACTTACGGTTCGTGGTCACTTACCAAGCGGGTGACGTCTGGCTGGCGCTGGCCGACGGGACCAGGCGGGCCATCGTGGAGCGCCTTGCCCACGGCCCGTCGGCGGTCGGCGAGTTGGCCCGCGATCTGCCGGTCAGCAGGCCGGCTGTGTCCCAACATCTCAAAGTGCTCAAGTCCGCCGGGCTGGTGCGCGACCGCGCCGCGGGAACCCGTCGGGTCTATCAACTCGACCCCACCGGCCTGCAGGCACTACGCGCCGATCTCGACCGGTTCTGGACACAGGCGCTGGCCGGCTACGCCCAAACCATCGACGAGATGAACGAAGGAGCAACATGACGCAGCGGACTCCCGACGTCAACCACCGCGTCGTCGTCAACGCACCCATCGAGCGCGCGTTCGCCGTCTTTACCGAACAGTTCGGCGCATTCAAGCCGCGTGAACACAATCTGTTGGCGGTCCCGATCGCCGAGACCGTGTTCGAACCCCAAGTGGGCGGCCATATTTACGACCGCGGCGTCGACGGCAGCGTGTGCCGATGGGCGCGAATCCTGGTCTACGAGCCGCCCCACCGCGTCATGTTCAGCTGGGATATCGGCCCGACATGGCAGGTGGAAACCGACTCGGCCAAGACAAGCGAGGTCGAAGTGCGCTTCACCGCCGAGTCCGACGACCGCACCCGGGTCGAATTGCAACACCGCCATCTGGACCGGCACGGACCGGGCTGGGAGTCCGTCGCCGACGGCATCGACGGCGATGCGGGTTGGCCGTTGTACCTAGACCGGTACGCGGGGCTGTTCAGCGTAGGCGACCCGCGATGAGTCCCGACCTGATGACCATGGCCCGCGAGGAGCGGGCCGACCTCGCGGAGTTCCTTGCCACCCTGACACCGCGAGACTGGGATGCGCCCACCCTCTGCACCCGCTGGACCGTGAAAGACGTTGTCGCGCACGTGATCAGTTACGAGGAGCTCGGCGCCCTGGGGTTGTTGAAAAGGTTCGCCAAAGGCTGGATCGTGCGGGCAAACCAGGTGGGTGTCGACGAATTTGCCGCCCTGACCCCGCAGCAACTGCTGGATTTCCTGCGCAGCCACCTCCAACCACGCGGACTCACAGCAGGTTTCGGCGGGATGATCGCACTCGTCGACGGCACCATCCATCACCAGGACATCCGGCGCGCGCTTGATCGGCCGCGCGTCGTGCCGCCCGATCGGGTCGCGCGAATCCTTCCCCTGGTGCCCGGTAATCCCCGGCTCGGCGCGGGACGCAGGATCCGGGGCCTGCGCCTGCGCGCGACCGATGTCGAGTGGACGCACGGCGACGGTCCCGAGGTGACCGGCCCCGGCGAGGCACTGCTGCTGGCCATGACGGGGCGTCCGGCCGCCCTGCCCGACCTGGCCGGGCCCGGGCTCCCCACGCTGGCAAGCCGCGTCCGCACGTAGCTTTCGGTGGCGGACTTCTTGTGTTGAGACGCTGCGCGGTCCCTCGTGCGCATCGGACAACCGCGGCGGTCCGACCCGTCGCCGGGCCGCTGCGCGGCCCCGCGTCCTCATCGGACAAAGCCTCGTCGCTTACGATCGAGCCTCGTGCCCCACGACGGTAAAGAGCGATCGCAGCGGATGCCCCGGTCGGTGGCCGCGATCGCAGGGATCGTGGGCCTGCTGCTGTGCCTGTCCGTCCCGCTGCTTCCGGTGCGACAGACCACCGCCACGGTCCTGTGGCCCCAAGGCAGCACGGACGGGCACGTCAGCCAGATCACCGCTCCTCTGGTGTCGGGGGCCCCGCGGGCGCTGGATATCTCCATTCCCTGCCCGGACATCGCCACCCTGCCCGCCGCCGGCGGCCTGGTGGTTTCCACGCTGCCGCCCGGCGGCGTAGACGCCGGGAAAAACGGGCTTTTCGTGCGGGCCAACACCGACGTGGTCGTCGTCGCATTCCGGGACACTGTCGCCACGGTCGCGCAGCGCTCGGCGGTCGCCGCAGGGGGCTGCAGCGCGCTGCACGTCTGGGCCAACGCCGGCGCGACGGGCGCCGAATTCATCGGCATACCCGGCGCCTCCGGGGTGCTGCCGGCCGAAAAGAAGCCTCAGGTTGGCGGGGTTTTCACCGACATGAAGGTGTCCGCAGGGCCGGGGCTGTCGGCCCGGATCGACGTTGACACCCGATTCATCACCGCACCCACCGTCCTCAAGGAAGTCGTGATGGTCCTGGGGGCCCTGGCGGTGCTGACGGCCATCGTCGCGCTCGCGGTGCTGGATCGGCGCAGCCGAGGCGGCAGCACGCTGCTCAACTGGCGTTCCCCAATCGCCTGGCTCTCCAGGTACCGCCCCGGTACGCGCCTGGGCAACTGGCGCCGGGTGGGAATCGCGACCTGGATCGCCGATGCGGGGGTGATCGCGACCCTGCTGCTGTGGCACGTCATCGGCGCCACCTCGTCGGACGACGGCTACAACCTGACCATCGCGCGCGTCGCCCCCAGCGCCGGCTACATCGCCAACTACTACCGCTACTTCGGCACCACGGACGCGCCCTTCGACTGGTATCTCGGGTTGCTGTCCAAGATGGCCACGGTGAGCACGGCCGGCGTGTGGATGCGGCTGCCCGCCACGGTCGCCGCGATCGCGTGCTGGCTGATCATCAGCCATTGGGTGCTGCGCCGGCTCGGGCCGGGCCGCGGCGGCCTCGCCGCCAACCGGGTGGCGGTCTTCACGGCGGGTGCGGTGTTCGTGGCGGCGTGGTTGCCGTTCAACAACGGTCTGCGGCCCGAACCGCTGATCGCCCTGGGCGTGCTGGTCACCTGGATGCTGATGGAACGTGCGATCGCTCTGCGGCGGTTGGCGCCCGCGGCGGTGGCCGTCATCGTGGCGTTGCTGAGCGCGACGCTCGCGCCGCAGGGCCTGGTCGCCGTGGCGGCGCTGCTGACCGGGGCGCGGGCCGTCGCCCAGACGATCCGGCGCCGCCGGGCGACCGACGGGTTGTTGGCCCCGCTGGCGGTGCTGGCTGCGTCGCTGTCGCTGATCCTCGTGGTCGTGTTCCGCAGTCAGACGCTGGCCACGGTCGGCGAGTCGGCCCGGATCAAGTACAAGGTCGGCCCGACCATCGCCTGGTACCAGGATTGGCTGCGTTACTACTTCCTCACGGTGGAATCCAACCCGGACGGATCGATGGCACGGCGATTCGCGGTGCTGGTGCTGCTGCTGTGCATGTTCGGGATGCTGGTCACCCTGCTGCGCCGGGGCCGGATCCCGGGCGTGGCCAGCGGCCCGGCGTGGCGGCTGATCGGTACCACCGCGTTCGGCCTGCTGTTGTTGACGTTCACGCCGACGAAGTGGGCGGTCCAGTTCGGCGCGTTCGCCGGGCTGGCCGGGGCGCTGGGTGCGGTGACCGCGTTCGCCCTGGCCCGGATCGGCCTGCACAACCGCCGCAACCTGACGCTGTACGTGACGGCGCTGCTGTTCGTGCTCGCGGTGGCGACCTCCGGCGTCAACGGCTGGTTCTACGTCGGTAACTACGGGGTGCCGTGGTATGACATCCAGCCGGTCATCGCCAGCCACCCGGTGACGTCGATGTTCCTGGCGCTGTCGATCGCGACCGGCCTGCTGGCCGCCTGGCAGCACTTCCGGATGGACTACGCCGGGCACACCGAGGTCAAGGACAACCGGCGCAACCGGGTCCTGGCGTCGACCCCGCTGTTGGTGGTCGCGACGATCATGGTGGTCGGCGAAGTCGCCTCGCTGACCAAGGGCGCGGTGTTCCGCTATCCCCTGTACACGACCGGCAAGGCCAACCTCGCCGCGATCACTTCGGGGCTCTCGCCGGCCAGCTGCGCCATGGCCGACGACGTGCTGACCGAGCCGGATCCCAACGCCGGCATGCTGCAGCCGGCGCCCGGGCAGACCTTCGGCCCGGACGGCCCGCTCGGCGGCAGCAACCCGGTCGGGTTCAAACCCGACGGTGTCGGCGATGACCTCAGGTCCTATCCGGTGGTCACCAAGCCCGGCGTGGTGAATTCCACCGGGTCACCAAACAAACCCAATGCCACCATGAGCGACTCCGCGGGCACGGCCGGCGGGAAAGGCCCGGTCGGGGTGAACGGGTCGCATGCCGCGCTGCCGTTCGGACTGGACCCGGCCCGCACCCCGGTGATGGGCAGCTACGGCGAGAATTCGCTGGCCGCCACCGCGACCTCGGCGTGGTACCAGCTGCCGCCGCGTAGCCCGGACCGGCCGATCGTCGTGGTGACGGCGGCCGGCGCCATCTGGTCGTACAAAGAGGACGGCACCTTCACCTACGGCCAGCAGCTGAAACTGCAGTGGGGCCACCGCGACTTGGCCCGTCCCGACGGCACCACCCAGCCGCTGGCGGAGGTGTATCCGATCGACATCGGGCCGGAGCCGGCGTGGCGCAACCTCCGGTTCCCGCTGACCTGGGCGCCGCCGGAGGCGAATGTGGCGCGCATCGTCGCGTACGACCCGAACCTGAGTTCGGATCAGTGGTTCGCGGTCACGCCGCCGCGCGTCCCGGTGCTGCAAACCCTGCAGCAGTTGATGGGCTCGCACACGCCCGTGCTGATGGACATCGCCACCGCCGCGAACTTCCCCTGCCAGCATCCGCTCTCCGAACACCTTGGCGTTGCCGAACTTCCGCAGTACCGCATCCTGCCCGATCACAAACAAACGGCGGCGTCGTCGAACGGGTGGCAGGCCAGCGAGGACGGTGGTCCGTTCCTGATCACTCAGGCGATGCTGCGTACCTCGACGATCGCGACGTACCTGCGTGGCGACTGGCATCGCGACTGGGGATCCGTGGAGCAGTACTTCCGGTTGGTGCCGGCTGATCAGGCGCCGGACGCCGTAATCGAACAGGGTGTGATGACAGTGCACGGCTGGAGCCGCCAGGGACCGATTCGGGCGCTGCCATGAGCGTCACGACCGTCGACAACCGCGAGGGCAAAACGGCACCCCGCCAAGACGTGCGCGTGACGCGCTGGGTCGCGACGATCGCCGGGCTGATCGGTTTCATCCTGTCGGTCGCGACGCCGCTGCTGCCCGTCGTGCAGACCACCGCAACGCTGAACTGGCCGCAGAACGGCAAGCTGAACAGCGTTACCGCGCCACTGATTTCGCTGACCCCGGTCGACGTGCACGTGACCGTGCCGTGCTCGGTCGTGCGCGCCCTGCCGCCGGAGGGCGGCGTCGTGCTCTCGACGGCGCCCAAGAAGGGCAAGGACGCCGCCCTCAACGCGTTGTTCGTGGTCGTCAACGGCAAGCGCGTCGACGTCACCGACCGCAACGTGGTAATCGCCAGCGCGGCGCGGGATCAGGTGGACTCACCACAATGTCAGCGCATCGACATCACCTCGACCAAAGCGGGCGCCTTCGCCTACTTCGTCGGGCTCAACGATCCGGCGGGCAAACCGCTCGGTGGCGGCTTCCCCGACCCGAACCTGCGGCCACAGATCGTCGGGGTGTTCACCGACCTGAACGGGCCGGCCCCGGCGGATCTGAAGCTCTCGGCGACCATCGACACCCGGTTCTCCACCACGCCGACGACGCTGAAACTGGTCGCGATGGTGCTGGCGATCGTGTCCACCATCGTCGCGCTGATCGCCTTGTGGCGGCTCGATCAGCTGGACGGTCACCGGATGCGCCGGCTCATCCCGGCGAACTGGCGAACGTTCACCCTTGCCGACGTCACGGTGATCTCCGGCTTCGTGCTGTGGCATGTGATCGGGGCGAACTCGTCCGACGACGGCTACATCCTGGGCATGGCCCGCGTCGCCGACCGCGCCGGCTACATGTCGAACTACTTCCGCTGGTTCGGCAGCCCCGAGGACCCCTTCGGCTGGTACTACAACCTGCTGGCGCTGATGACTCACGTGACCGACGCCAGCCTGTGGATGCGGTTGCCGGACTTGATCGCCGGAATCGTCTGTTGGCTGCTGCTCTCGCGCGAGGTGCTGCCCCGGCTGGGGCCCGCGGTGGCCGCCAGCAAGGCCGCGAACTGGGCGGCGGGCATGGTCCTGTTGACGGCCTGGATGCCGTTCGACAACGGGCTGCGCCCCGAACCGATCATCGCTGTCGGGTCGCTGATTACCTATGTGCTGATCGAGCGGTCCATGCGCTACAGCCGGCTGACGCCCGCGGCGCTGGCGGTCATCACCGCCGCATTCACCCTCGGCGTCCAGCCCACCGGATTGATCGCGGTGGCCGCGCTGGTCGCCGGCGGCCGCCCGATCCTGCGCATTCTGGTGAAACGCCATCGCCTGGTCGGTACCTGGCCGCTGGTGGCGCCGATGCTGGCCGCCGGCACGGTCATCCTTACCGTGGTGTTCGCCGACCAGACGCTGTCAACGGTGTTGGAAGCAACTAGAATTCGGACCGCCATCGGTCCCAGCCAGGCCTGGTACACCGAGAACCTGCGCTATTACTACCTGATCCTGCCCACCGTCGACGGCTCGCTGTCGCGCCGCTTCGGGTTCCTGATCGCGGCGCTGTGTCTGTTCACGGCCGTCTTTATCATGCTGCGGCGCAAGCGGATTCCCGGGGTTGCGCGCGGGCCGGCCTGGCGGCTGATGGGCGTCATCTTCGGCACCATGTTCTTCCTGATGTTCACCCCCACCAAGTGGGTGCACCACTTCGGGCTGTTCGCCGCGGTGGGAGCAGCGATGGCCGCGCTGACGACGGTGCTGGTGTCGCACGAGAGCTTGCGCTGGTCGCGCAACCGCATGGCATTCCTGGCGGCGCTGCTGTTCGTGCTGGCGCTGTGTTTCGCCACCACGAACGGCTGGTGGTACGTGTCGAGCTTCGGCGTCCCGTTCAACAACGTGATGCCGAGGTTCCACGGAATCAGCATCAGCACAGTCTTTTTCGCGCTGTTTGTGATCGTCGCGCTGTACGCGGCGTATCTGCATTTCGCACCGAGGGACCGTGGCGAAGGACGACTGGCGCGGGCACTGACCGCCGCGCCAATCCCACTGGCGGCCGGGTTCATGGCGCTGGTGTTCATCGCGTCGATGGTGGCCGGCATCGTGCGCCAGTACCCCACCTACTCCAACGCCTGGGACAACCTGCGCGAGTTCAGCGGCGGCTGCGGGCTGGCAGACGACGTGCTCGTCGAGCCGGACAGCAATGCCGGCTTCATGGTGCCGCTGCCCGACAATTTCGGCCCGCTCGGGCCGTTGGGTGGTGTGAACCCCACGGGCTTTAGTCCCAACGGCGTACCGGATCGCACGCTGGCGGAGTCGGTCAAGGAAACGGAGGTGCCGCAGCCCGGCACCGACTACGACTGGGACGCGCCGCTCAAGCTGAAGGCCCCGGGCGTCAACGGCTCGACGGTCCCGCTGCCGTACGGCCTCGACCCCGGCCGGGTTCCGCTGGCGGGCAGCTACACCACCGGCGCGCAACAGCAGAGCAGGCTTACGTCGGCGTGGTACCAGCTGCCGAAGCCCGACGACGGACACCCGCTGGTCGTGGTGACCGCCGCGGGCACCATCGCCGGCAATAGCATCCTGCACGGCCACACCAGCGGACAGACCGTGGAGCTGGAATTCGGCAGGCCCGGCCCGGGCGGTGCGGTGCAGCCAGCCGGCCGCCTAGTGCCCTACGACCTGTACGGCGAGCAGCCGAAGGTGTGGCGGAACCTGCGCTTCGCGCGCTCCCAGATGCCCGCCGACGCCATCGCGGTGCGGGTGGTCGCCGAGGACCTGTCGCTGACACCCGACGACTGGATCGCGCTGACGCCGCCGCGGGTGCCGGAGCTGCGCTCGTTGCAGGAGTACATCGGTTCCAAGCGGCCGGTTCTGATGGACTGGGCTGTTGGGCTGGCATTCCCCTGCCAGCAGCCGATGCTGCATTCCAACGGCGTCACCGAGATCCCGGAGTTCCGTATCACCCCCGACTACAACGCCAAGAAGCAGGACACCGACACCTGGCAGGATGGCGTCAACGGCGGGCTGCTGGGCATCACCGACCTGTTGCTGCGGGCCCACGTCATGTCGACGTACTTGTCGCACGACTGGGGCCGTGACTGGGGATCACTGCGTAAATTCGACACCATCGCCGACGCGCGCCCGGCGCAACTCGACCTGGGCACCGCCGTCCGCACCGGATGGTGGTCGCCCGGACCTATTCGCATCAAGCCGTAGCGCGCGAACTGAGCACCGGCTCGCAAATGGCGTCGCCGCGTCATTATTCATCGGTTGAATAGTGCGCGTGAATTAACGACGTAGTAATTTCTTTTCGAGGTTTAAGCGCGCCATTTCCGGGTCAATACTTATTCCGCTGTGATCCATTTCACATGATGGAAAAGGGTGGCCCTATGCACGCGCTGACACGCCTGGGAACCTGCGCGGCCGCGGGCGCGCTGCTGATCGGCCCGGCCTCGACTTCGGCCATCGGCACGGCGGCGGCCGAGGGCGGCGGCACCACCGTCGTGTTCGACAACTACCTGCGGCGTTGCGATTTCAGCAAGGTCGCTATCGCCCCCAAGGTGCCGGGCCCGATGCTCGGCACCGGTTCGGCCATCATCCGCACCGGCGGGGGCCGAGCCGTCGCCGAGGTGCATCTGGTCGACGGTCCCGAGCCGGGCATGCATTACGACGTCGGCCTCATCGAAGAACCCCGCCCGTCGTCGTCGACCTGCGGACCCGGAGACCCGGGAACCGCCTTTACCGGAATGGATCTGGACGGCGCCGGAAACGGAACGGCCACCGTTACCGACGCAATTCGACCGGGCACCACCGGTGTATGGGTGATCATCGAGCGGCCGAATGCCAATTCGCAGAATCCCGGGGAGTTCTATACGTCCGAGTACCTGGTGCCGGTGCGGGCATAACCTCCGCCGGCAGGCTCCTTGGCAGCACCCGCCCCGGACGAAACAGGGACTTCCGTCCCTTGCTTGACACTTACGGCAGATGCTGCGATGTAGGTGTCGGCGGGATGGTGTGAAAGGCAGCGGTGTCGGCGTCATACGAGGAGACGAGCCAGCAACCGATAGTAACGGGTGAAGCCACCGGCGACATCGGTTCGCTGTCGCCTGCCGACCCCCGGGACGAGATCGACACGTCGTCGGTCGTCGCCGAAGCGGCCGCGACGCTGCCCCGCGGCTCGGCCATGCTCGTGGTGAAGCGGGGCCCCAACGTGGGGGCGAAGTTCGAGTTGAACCAGCCGGTGATGAACGCGGGTCGGCACCCGGCCAGCGACATCTTTCTCGACGACATCACGGTCAGTCGCAGGCACGCAGAATTCCACGCCGCGAGCGGCGAATTCCGTGTCGTCGATCTCGGTAGCCTCAACGGCACCTATCTCAACCGCGCCGCGGTCGACTCCGCGGTGCTTACCAACGGCGACGTGCTCCAGGTCGGCAATTTCCGGCTGATCTTCCTCACCGCCCCGGGTGACTGACCCACGACCGCCTACGAATTCAGTTCCGGCCGAACGGTTTTTCGCGTCCGCGCCGACGGTGGCCGCCGCGTGTTACTGCCTGACGATCGGCTCGGCGCGTACCGTCATGACCCATGAGCGACTACGCCGTAGAGGCGGTGGACCGGCTGCCGTTTTCCACCGACGAGAAAACCCAGCGCTACGCGACGGAGAACTACCGCGGAGCCGTCGGGCTCAATTGGTACCTCACCGATCCCACGCTTCGGTTCACCATGGCCTACTACCTCGAGCCCGACGAATTGGAGCTGGCCGAGCGCCACTTGACGCGCATCGGTGAACTGATGGGCGGCCCGGTGGCGCGGTGGGCCGAAGAGACGGATCGCAACCCACCCCAGCTGCGGCGCTACGACCGGTGGGGTCACGACATCAGCGAGGTCGCGATGCCGGCATCCTTCACGCAGTCCAAGCGTGCCGTTCTGGACGCCCAGCAGGCGCTCCGAACCGAGGCGCGGGACGCGAAGGTGAGCTCGTCGCTGCCCATGTTCGCGTCGAATTATCTGCTCAATCAAGCCGATATCGGGATGGGTTGCGCCTTGGGCACCGGCGGCGGCATGGTCCAGTCGTTGGTCGCCGCCTACGCGCCACCCGACGTGGCCGAACACGTGCTGGCCAAATTCGCCTCGGGCGAATGGGCCGGCGAGACGGCGCAGCTGCTGACCGAACGCACCGGCGGCTCCGATTTGGGCGCCCTGGAGACCACCGCGACGCGCCAAGGTGACGCGTGGTTGTTGAACGGCTTCAAGTGGTTCGCATCCAACTGCGCCGGGGAGGCCTTCGTCGTCCTGGCGAAACCCGAAGGCGCACCGGATACTTCGCGAGGCGTCGCCAACTTCCTAGTGTTGCGCACCCGCCGCGACGGCTCGCGCAACGGCGTCCGCGTCCGTCGGCTGAAGGACAAGCTGGGCACCCGGTCGGTGGCCTCGGGTGAGGTCGAATTCGTCGATGCCGAAGCGTTTTTGCTGTCCGGCGAGCCCACCGACGCGGCCGCGGGTCCGTCGGACGGCAAGGGGCTGGGCCGCATGATGGAGCTGACCAACGCCGCGCGCCTGGGCATCGCCTTGTTCGGGCTCGGCAATGCACGCCGCGCCCTGGTCGAATCGCTGTGCTATGCCAAGCAACGATGGGCCTTCGGCGGCGCGCTCATCGACAAGCCGCTGATGCGGCGCAAACTCGCGGAGATGATCGTCGACGTCGAGGCCGCACAGGCGTTGGTGTTCGACGGCACCGGCGCCACGAATCATCGTCAGCCGCGCAGCATGCGCCAACGAATCGCCGTGCCGGTCACCAAGCTCAAGGTATGCCGGTTGGGGATCACCGCGGCGTCGGATGCGATCGAAATCCACGGCGGCAACGGCTATATCGAGACCTGGCCGGTGGCGCGGCTGCTACGCGACGCGCAGGTGAACACCATCTGGGAGGGACCGGACAACATCTTGTGTCTGGACGTGCGACGCGGGATCGAACAGACCCGCGCGCACGAGACGCTGTTGGCCCGGCTGCGCGATGCGGTGTCGGTCGCCGACGACGGCGAGGCCACCCGGCTGGTCGCGGGCCGGATCGAGGACCTCGACGCGGCGATCACCGCGTGGACCAAACTCGACAGACAGACGGCCGAGGCGCGGCTGTTTCCGCTGGCCCAGTTCATGGGTGACGTCTATGCCGGTGCGTTGCTCATCGAGCAGGCAGCCTGGGAGCGCACCACCCGCGGTGGTGAACGCAAGGCGCTCGTCGCGCGGCTCTACACCCAGCGATATCTCGCCGATCGCGGGGCGCTGCGCGGTATCGACGCCGACTCCGACGAGGCGTTGGAGCACTTCGACGAACTGCTGGACGGCACGCTGCGGCTCTAGGCTTGGGCGGCGTCACCGCGCGGCCGACTAGATCGGGATCAGGCCGTGCTTACGCGCCGTGCGGAACCACAGTTGCTTCTCCCGCAGCAGTTTCATCGACTTGCGCAGCAGCAATCTGGTCTCGTGCGGGTCGATGACCGCATCGATGAAGCCGCGCTCGGCGGCGGTCCACGGGATCGCCATATTGAGGTTGTAGCCCTCGATGAAGTCCTTCTTGATCTGCTGCGCCTCGGGCGTGGTCGGGTCGGGGAACCGCTTCATCAGCAGCTGCGCGGCCCCCTCGGCGCCGATCACCGCGATGCGCGCGGTCGGCCAGGCGAAGTTGAAGTCGGCGGTCAGCTGGCGCGATCCCATCACGGCGTAGGCGCCGCCGTAGGACTTGCGAACCGTGATCGTCACCTTCGGCACGTCGGCCTCGACGACCGAGTAGAGGAACCGGCCGCCGCGCTTGATGATGCCGTTCTTCTCCTGTTCGGCGCCCGGCAGGAAGCCCGGCGTATCCACCACGAAGACCAGCGGGATGTTGAACGCGTCGCAGAACCGGATGAATCGCGCCGCCTTGTCGGAGGCCTCGTTGTCGATCGACCCCGACAGGTGCATGGGCTGGTTGGCGATCACGCCCACCGGGCGCCCGTCGACGCGGGCGTACCCGGTGATGATGGCCGGCCCGTGTTGCGCGGCGACCTCGAGAAAGTCGCCGTCGTCGAAGATCCGCAACAGGATCTCGTGCATGTCGTAGGCCATGTTGTCCGAGTCCGGCACGATCGTGTCGAGCTCCAGATCGGTCGGGGTCGTCTCCGGCTCCAGGCCCGGGTTGACGATCGGCGGCTCGCTGACGGCGCTCGACGGCAGGAACGACAGGAAGTCACGCACGTACTGGAAGGCCTCGGCCTCGGAGTTCACCACCTGGTGGATGTTGCCGTAGCGGGCCTGCGCATCCGAACCACCGAGCTCGTCGAGGGTGACGTCCTCGCCGGTGACTTCCCGGATCACGTCGGGGCCGGTGACGAAGAAGTAGCCCTGGTCGCGCACCGAGACCAGCAGGTCGTCCTGGATCGGCGAATACACCGCGCCCCCAGCGCATTTGCCGAAGATGAGGGAGATCTGCGGCACCAGCCCGCTCAAAGCCTCGTGGCGGCGGCCCAGCTCGGCGTACCACGCCAGCGAGGTGACCGCGTCCTGAATGCGGGCGCCACCGGAGTCCTGGATGCCGATGATCGGGCAGCCGACCATCGCGCACCACTCCATCAGCCGCGCGACCTTGCGGCCGAACATCTCGCCGACGGTGCCCTGGAACACGGTCTGGTCGTGGGAGAACACCCCGACCGGGCGGCCGTCGATCATGGCGTGGCCGGTGATGCAGCCGTCGCCGTAGAGCGCGTTCGGGTCGTTGGGCGTTTTGGCCAGCGCCCCGACTTCCAGGAAGGTGCCCGGGTCGACCAGAGCGTGCACCCGCGCGCGAGCGCTCGGGATGCCCTTCTTGTCGCGCTTGGCGGCGGCTTTCTCACCGCCGGGCTCTTTGGCCAGTTCCAGGCGAGCACGGAGCTCGGCCAGCTTCTCGGCGGTGGTGTGCTGGATGGGAGCTGCCCCCGGAGCTGGCACGGTCTCCGTCACTACTTGCCCACCTCACTCGTCTGACTGATTTCGGCCTCCACCTTATTCAGCACGTCGGCGAGGTGAGCACCGACCTTGCCGATGATCGGTTCGTCGATGGCCTGGATGTGCTCGCCGCCGATCGGGACGACCTCGAGGTCGGCCACGTACTCGCCCCAGCCGCCGTCGGGCTGACGGACCGCATATCGCGGCTCGAACTGGATGACGTCATCGTGGTAGCGATCGGCCATGTACAGGGTCACGTGGCCGTCATACGGCTCGATCTGGACGGTTTCGAGCGCCCGGTTGTCCAGGTAGGACGTCCGCTGGTGCTCGACGATGCCGCCCGGGATCTGCACACCGCTTTGCTGGACGATGTCCAGCACGAACTTGACCTGCCCCTCGTCGTCGAGCTCCTCGAGCTGCTCGTAGGGGATCGCGGGGATCTCGACGTTGAAGGTGCGCTCGGCGAACTTCGCGTACCGGTCCCAGCGCTTGCGGGTCTCCTCCTGCGTCTGCGGGATCTCCTCGCCGGCGCGCACGGTGTCGATCATCCCGACGAAACGCACGTCGGCCCCGGCCCGCTTGAGCCCGATCGCGCAGGCGTAAGCGAGCGCCCCGCCGAGCGACCAACCGGCCAGGATGAACGGCTTGCCCTCGTTCATCTCCAACAGCTTCGGCACGTACTGGGCGGCCCGTTCCTGGACCGTGCCCTCCACGCGCTCGAACCCGTACATCGGCGTGTCCGGCGGCAACCGCTTCAACAACGGCTCGTAGACCACGGTCGAACCGCCGGCGGGATGGAACACGAAGACGGGGACCTGCGACTCGTTCCGCGGGGCCCGCAGGGTGCGGACGAAGCCGTCGATCTGACCGGCCTCCAGGAACTGACGGACCTTTTCGGCCAGCGCCTCGATGGTCTCCGACGTCTGGACATCCTCGGCGGTGATGGTTCCCTCGGCGCGCTCCGAGAGCCGCTGCGCCATCTTGGCCGCAGTGTCCTCGTCGAGCTTGGGCAGCGGGTTGAAGATGCCGCCCGGCGACTTGCCTGTGACGATCGCCCACGTCGCGAAGGTCACCCGTTCGGCGGCATCACGTGGCGGCACATCGGAATTCAGTGCCTTGGCCACCGCCTCCTGGCTGAGGGCCCCCGCCAGGTCCGGCTTCGCGCCGTTGGTCGCCGCACCCTTCGGGCCGGACGGATCCGTCGGTGGCGGCGGGATCGACGCGTCCGACGCCGGCGGATCCGGCTGGGTCTCGGGCTCGGCCTGCGGGTCCGGCGCGGGTGCGGCGGCCGAAATCGGCGTTGCCCCGCTGAGCAATTGGGCTTGCTCTTTGGCGATCTCCTCGGGCGTCAGCGTCTTCTGGTGCTCGTGCAACTGCTGGACCTCGTCGCGGTGCTCGACCGCGTACTCGATCAGCTTCTCGACGGCGTAGAGGTTGGCGTCGCGCACCGCGGTCAGCTGGATGGGCGGCATGTCGAAGTCGTACTCGACGCGGTTCTTGATCCGCACCGCCATCAGCGAGTCCAGGCCGAGCTCGATCAGCGGCACCTCCCACGGCAGGTCCTCGGGCTCGTAACCCATGGCCGCCGAAACGATCATCCCCAGCCGCTCGCCGATCGTCTCGCCGGAATCCGGTGTCCACCTGCCCACGCTGGACGGCAGGTAGCGGTTGGTCAGGCTGTCCGACAACGTCTCCGCGTCGTCCTCCTCGGCCTGCGGCTCGGACACAGGACCCGCCGCCTGGACCGCGGTGGTTGTGGTCGGGGCGGCGATGGCCGCACCGGCGCCCACCGCGGTCGGCAACGCGGCCACACTCTGGCCGGCCCGCGACACCAGCGCGTCGTAGACCAGGGTGAAGGACTCGTCGATGCGGGCGTGCACCTGCACCGACGCGCCACCGGGGTGCCGGGTCATCGTCGTCACCAGCCGGGCGCTGGCGGCGGGCACCGCGCGCTGCTCGGACGCCACCAACTGCGCATCTGAAAGCACCTGTGCTGCAGCGGATCTCACCAGAGCGGCCAGATCCGTCTCGCCGTTGCGCGGTGCGAACTCCCAGACGTGGCGGCCGTCCGGCAACGCGACGTGCGTCCCCGGCATGATCACCGAGCCGTCGCCGGAGAAGTGCACGTCGAGCCAGTGCTCTTTGCGCTTGAACCGGGTCGGCGGAATGTTCGCAAAATCTTCAGGTCCTGGGGCCCTCCGCGCGCGGGTGAACAGGGTGCGGATGTCCAGGTCGTGGCCGTGGACGTAGAGCTGCGCCATGGCCGAGATCATCGACTCGACATCGTCCTGCTTGCGGGCCAGCGTCGGAATCAGTTGGGCGTCATGCAAACCCGCGGCGGCGGTGGTCAGGCCGATCTGCATCAGCGCCACCGGGTTGGGCGCGAGCTCCAGGAACGTGGTGTGCCCGCTGTCGACGGCGTTGCGCACGCCGTGGGTGAAGTAGACCGAATGCCGCATTCCCTTGACCCAGTAGGCGACATCGTGGATCGGCTCGCCGCCGGGCTTGATGTAGGTGCCCTCGTGCACGGTCGAGAAGATCCCGACCGTCGGGCTCAGCGGCTGAATTCCCTGCAGCTCAGCGGAGAACTCACCGAGCAGCGGGTCCATCTGCGAGGTGTGGCCCGCGCCCTTGGTCTGCAGCTTGCGGGCGAAGCGGCCCTCGGCCTCGGCGCGCGCGACGATCGCGTCGATCTGGTCCGGCGGGCCACCGATCACGGTCTGGCTGGGCGCGGCGTAGACGCACACCTCCAGGCCGGGGAAGTCGCCGAACACGGTCTTGAGCTCGTCGGCGGAGTACTCGACGAGCGCCATGAAGCGGATGTATTCGCCGAACAGCATCGACTCGCCCTCGCCCATCAGGTGCGAGCGCGATGCGATCACGCGGGCCGCGTCCGCCAGCGACAGGCCGCCGGCGAAGTATGCCGACGCGGGTTCGCCCAGCGACTGACCAACCACCGCAGCGGGTTTGGCGCCGTGGTGCTTGAGCAACTCGCCCAGGGCGATCTGGATCGCGAAGATGACGACGTTGCTGGTCTCGATGCCGTAGTCGACCGAGTCGTCGAGGATCATCTCGAGCACCGAGTAACCGCGCTCGTCCTGGATCAGCGCGTCGACCTTCTCGATCCACTCGGCGAAGACCTCGTTGCGCAGGTACAGGCTCTTGCCCATCTTGCGGTGCTGCGCACCGAAACCGGCCATCGCCCATACCGGGCCGCTGGTCACCGGCCCGTCGGTGCTGAACACGCCTGGCCGCTGCTTGCCCTCGGCGATCGCGCGCAGACCCTTGATGGCCTCTTCGTGGTCGTGGGCGAGCACCACCGCGCGCGAGCGGCCGTGGTTACGGCGCGACAGCGCCCGGCCGATGGATTCCAGCGACGACGCCTGCCCCTCCGGGGTCTCCATCCAGTCCGCGAGCTCGGCGGCGGCGACCTTCTTGCGCGACGTCAGAAACGCCGACACCGCGAGCGGAATCAGTGGCTTGGTCGGCTCCGACTCCTCTTGTGCGGCAAGCTCTTCCAGTGCAATCTCCTTGAGGCGCAGCGCCTCATCGGTCACGCCCGGAAGCTCGTACTCCGGCTCCTCCGCCTCGGAGGCGTCCGGAATGATGTTGCCGAAGTCGTCGAATCGCAGCGAGTGACTCTCCATCGCCGGCGCTTCTGCCGCGTCGGCGGCCGGGGCGGCGGCCACGGGCTGCGGCTCGGCCTCGCGCTCGATGACGTCGCGGGGGAGCACTTCGCGCACCACCAGGTGCGCGTTGGCCCCACCGAAACCGAAGCTGGACACCCCGGCCAGGGCGTAGCCGCCGTAACGTGGCCAATCGCTGGCACTGTCAACGACTTTCAGCCGCATGCCGTCGAAGTCGATGTAGGGGCTGGGGCCGGCGAAGTTGATCGACGGCGGCAGCTTGTCGTGCTGCAATGCCAGCACCACCTTGGCCAGGCTCGCCGCGCCGGCGGCCGACTCCAGGTGTCCCACATTGGTTTTCACCGCGCCCAGCAGCGCCGGACGGTCGGCGGGCCTCCCCCGCCCGACGATGCGGCCCAGCGCCTCGGCCTCGATCGGGTCACCGAGGACGGTGCCGGTGCCGTGCGCCTCGATGTAGTCGACGGTGCGCGGGTCGATCCCGGCGTCTTTGTAGGCCCGGCGCAGCACCTCGGCCTGGGCGTCCTGGTTGGGGGCGATCAGGCCGTTGGACCGGCCGTCATGGTTGACCGCGCTGCCGGCGATGACGGCCAGGATCTGGTCGCCGTCGCGGCGGGCGTCGTCGACCCGCTTGAGCACGAACATGCCGCCACCCTCGGAACGGGTGTAGCCGTCGGCGTCGGAGGAGAACGACTTGATCCGGCCGTCGGGGGCCAGCACCGCGCCGATCTCGTCGAAACCGAGCGTCACCAGCGGCGTGAGCAGCGCGTTGACGCCACCGGCGACCGCCACGTCGCACTCGCCGTTGCGCAGCGCCTGCACCGCCTGATGCGTCGCCACCAGCGAGCTCGAGCAGGCGGTGTCCAGCGCGACCGACGGTCCGCGGAAGTCGTAGAAGTAGGACACCCGGTTGGCGATGATCGAGCTGGCCGTCCCGGTGATCGCGTAGGGATGCGCCACGGTCGGGTCGGACACGGCCAGGAATTGGTAGTCGTTGTTGGAGAAGCCGACGTACACGCCGACGGCTTCGCCGCGCAGGCTCGACGCCGGGATGCGGGCGTGCTCGAGCGCCTCCCAGGTGAGCTCGAGCGCCATCCGCTGCTGCGGGTCGATGTTGTCGGCCTCGGTCTTGGCGACCGCGAAAAACTCGGAGTCGAAGCCCTTGATGTCCTTCAGATAGCCGCCCCGGGTGCGGGCGGTGCCGACGCGCTGGGCGATGCGCGGCTCCTCGAGGAATTCCGACCACCGGCCCTCGGGCAGATCGGTGATGGCGTCGCGGCCCTCCATCAGCGCGGCCCAGGTTTCGTCCGGGGAGTTCATGTCCCCGGGCAACCGTGTCGACAGGCCCACGATCGCGATGTCGACGCGCTCGGCCGGACCGGTCCGCGTCCAGTCCGCGCCGTCGAGTTCGTCGTCGGTGACCTCGGGTTCGCCCTCGATGATGCGGGTGGCCAGCGATTCGATGGTCGGGTGCTGGAATGCGACTGCGACTGACAGGGTCACACCCGTCATGTCCTCGATGTCGGCGGCCATCGCCACGGCGTCGCGCGACGCCAGGCCCAGCTCGACCATCGGCACCGACTCATCGATCTCGTCGGGCGATTTCCCGACGGCCCGGCCTACCCAGTTGCGCAGCCATTCGCGCATCTCGGGCACGGTTGTTATGCGCCGCTTCTCTCCCCCGCAAGCGGGAGGTGCCCCCACATCGCTTCGCTCTGCCTCGTCGCCGGCGCGCATGTCGACTTTTTTGGCGGGCACCTCCCCGTCAGGGCCCGGGGTCTGGTTTTCGGGGTGCTCAGTGTCAGCCATGGTCCTTAGAGATTCAGTCAGTGGAGCTGGCGAAGGCCGTCGGGGAACCGACGCCGCTTCGCAGACTGCCGTCGAGGTAGGCCGCGCGGCAGGCGCGGTGCCCGATCTTGCCGCTGGAGGTGCGCGGGATGGTTCCCGATTGCACCAGCAGCAGGTCGCGGACCGTCACGCCGTGGCGTACGGCGATGGCGGCCCGGATGTCGTCGGCGATGGGCTGGTAGTCCAGCTTGTGTGTGCCGGCGGCCCGCTCGGCGACGATCACCAGCTGCTCTGAGCCGTCGTCGGGGTCGTACTTGATGCCGGCGTGCGGGTTGTCGAACACTTCCTTCGGCAGCTGGTTGGCCGGCACCGAGAAGGCGGCGACGTAACCGGTGCGCAGCGCCTTGCTGGCTTCCTGCGCCGAGTATTCAAGGTCCTGCGGATAGTGGTTGCGGCCGTCGATGATGACGAGGTCCTTGATGCGGCCCGCGATGTAGAGGTGGCCCTTGTGGTAGGTGCCGTAGTCGCCGGTCTTGACCCACATGCCGTCGTCGGGGGCACCCTCGGCGTGCGACTCGCTGATCCGCGACTTGAGGATGTTGCGGAAGACGTCGTTGGTCTCTTCTTCTTTGCCCCAGTAGCCGATGCCCAGGTTGTTCCCGTGCAGCCAGATCTCGCCGATCTGACCGTCCGGCAGCTCGCTCGCGGTCTCCGGGTCGACGATGACGGCCCACTCGTCCACGCCGATGATGCCGGCGGAAACCTGGGGAACGGCCTTCGGCGAATCTGCGTCGACCTCGACGAAGCGCTGCTTGTTCAGCTCGTCCCGGTCGACGTGGATGACCCTGGGCGCCTCATCCATCGGCGTGGTGGAGACGAACAGCGTCGCCTCCGCCAGGCCGTAGGACGGCTTGATCGCGGTCTCGCGCAGACCGTACGGCGAAAACGCCTCGTAGAACTTGCGCATCGAGGCCGGAGAGACCGGTTCGCTGCCATTCAGGATCGCCTTGACATTGCTCAGGTCCAGCGGCGGCTCACCCTCCTTGGGCACCCCGCGGACGGCGGCGTGCTCGAACGCGAAGTTCGGCGCCACGGTGATGACCTCGCAGTCCGGGGCGTCTTCGGGCTTGCGCGCCATCTCGCGGATCCACCGGCCGGGACGGCGCACGAAGGCGGCCGGTGTCATGAAGGTGAAGTTGTGACCGATCACCGGCGACAGCAGCGCGGTGATCAGCCCCATGTCGTGGAAGAACGGCAGCCAGGACAGGCCGCGGTCGGCCTCCTTGCCTTCCAGACCGTTGAGCACCTGCAGCACGTTGGTGGGCAGGTTCAAGTGGGTGATCTCCACGCCGGTCGGGGTACGGGTGGACCCGGACGTGTACTGCAGGTAGGCGATGGTGTTCTCGGTGGCCTCCGGCGGCTCCCAGGTCGACGCGACCTCGTTGGGTACCGCGTCGACGGCGATGACGCGGGGCCGCTCCTTGGCCGAACGGGCGCGGATGAACTTGCGGACGCCCTCGGCGGCCTCGGTGGTGGTCAGGATCGTCGACGGGGTGCAGTCGTCGAGCACGGCGTGCAGGCGGCCGACGTGGCCCGGCTCGCTCGGGTCGAACAGCGGCACCGCGATCCGGCCGGCATACAGCGCGCCGAAGAGCGCCACGAGGTAGTTCAGGTTCTGCGGGCACAGGATGGCGATGCGGTCTTCGGGCTGCGTGACCTGCTGCAGCCGGGCGCCCACGGCGCGGTTGCGGGCGCTGAACTCCGACCAGGAGATGTCGCAGGCGACGCCGTCGCGCTCGGTGGAAAAGTCCAGGAACCGGTAGGCGCGCTTGTCGCCGCGAACCTTCGCCCACTTCTCAACGTGCTTGACCAAGTTCGTGTTGTCCGGGAACTTGATCTTTCCATTCACGATGAACGGGTTGTGGTACACCATGCCGCTCTCCTGTCGCACCTGTCTTGGGTCGGGCTCGCCCGACGCCTTGTTCTCGGTCGGCTGCGCCGACGGCTTCGTTCTTCATGCCGGCTGCGCCGACGGTTACATGTCTGATCACACGCGTCAGACCGCGCACCGCACCCGTTTGGGGAATGCCGGTTGATGTGCCAGCCCCAGCCAGCATCCACCCCGATCGGGTGCGCGACAACGGTCCGATAGCTCTTAAATTCCTCTTAATGTTACGGGGCTGCCTGCGGCAGACCAAATCACAAGGTACCGCTGATCGACATCGGCAACCGCCACCTGACGCTTGTGTCCCGCCGCCGGAGATCACCCGTGTTTTGGTTGTGGCGCATTTGCGATCAGACCGTGAGCCCAGTTGAGCGTCCAGTCGGTCGCCGGTGCCCCGTCGATGCTCCAGCACTGCGTCGTTGCGTACAGCGCGTGGACCGGCTGACCGGCCCCGCCGGCCAAGGTGTTCAGCGTGGTCGGCAGGTTCGCGATGCTGAACGCCTCCTCCGGAGCGGCGCAGATCAGGTCACCCGGCGCGCAGATCTCGTTGGTCTTCCCGTTGAGGTTGCCGAAACCGCCCGGGCGCTCACCCGTCATGGTCAGGCCCATTCCGGACAGGATGGGCACCTCGTGCAAGGTGATCTCGGCGCCCTGCCCCGGCGGGTTGGGCCCGATGTCGTTGCCGACTCCCATCTGTCGACGACCGTCAGCGATCAACGTCACACCCAACACCAGGTCGTCGTCGACGGGTCCGCGTCCGTTGCCGATATCGCTGGCGATGTCGCCGGCGATCACCGCGCCCTGCGAAAAGCCCATCAGTACGTAACTGGTGAGCGGGCACTTGGCGTTCATGTCGGTCATCGCCTGCACAGTGGCGCGCGTGCCTTCTGCACGGCTGGCGTTGTAGGACATCTGCGTGTCACCGCTCAGCGGATTGTGAAACTGCGCGGTGTAAGGAGTGGTGTAAGCCTGCACCCGCGACGACGGGAATTGCTGGGTGAGGCTGGCGGTCACCTTGTGCAGCAGCGCGTTGGGAAATTGGACGGGGTTGGCGGGATCGTCCTGCACCGAGGACTCCCACGTGCCGGGGACGTCGACCAGCAGCACGTCGGGGCAGGAAGCGTCCTGCGACGCGGGACGCGGCTTGTGCGGGTGCGTCGTCGTCGACGACGGCGGCAGGACGCCGGGCGGAACCGCGCTGGGCTCCGACTGGTGCCCGCGCAGCAAGGTCACCGCGGCCAGGATTCCCAGCAGGACGACCGCGGCGACCGACAGCGCGGCGATCCAGGCGAGGGTGCGTTGCCGCTTACGCCGCGCGCTTGTAGCCATGTTCTCCTGCCAGCAGTGTCGGTGGATCGCAGCTACGCGGTCCTCCCGACCCCCGCTGCACCCAATACACGGTACCGGCTCGGCCGGGTGGGCCGGCCGGGCAGCGACCCGCTAGCGCTACCCGATGGCGCCGACCCGCAGCGTGGGCCGGCCGGGTTGCGATCGTCGCTAGCGAATGGCGCCGACGATCTCACCCGACATCGCCCCGAGCTGCCCCGACCACGAACCCCAGCCGTTGTCGCCGCCGCCGGGGAAATCGAAGTGCCCGTTGTGGCCGCCGTTGCTCCGGTACTGCTGATAGAACTCCCTCGAACTGCCCATCGCCGCGCCGGCCTGACCGATCATCGCGGCGTCGTCGCCGCCCATGTTCGTCGGGCTGTAGACCCAGACGCGGGTGTTGTTCTGCGCCAGCAGCGAGGCGTGCACGTAGGGGTCGTGCCACTTCCACCGGCCCAGCTGCGGGGCCCCCCACATGCCGTTGCCGTCAACACCGCCGAACTGCTGCAGGCCGGCCAGGATCGCGCCGTTGTAGTTGGTGCTCGACGGATAGAGGAACCCGGACAGAGATCCGGCGAAGCCGAAACGGTCCGGATGGAAGGCGGCCAACGCCATCGCACCGTAGCCACCCTGCGATGCACCGACGGCGGCGTGGCCGCCGGGGGCCAGGCCCTTGTTGGCCGCTAGCCAGTCGGGCAGCTCGCTGGACAAGAAGGTGTCCCACTGCTTGCTGCCATCCTGCTCCCAGTTCGTGTACATGCTCCACGCGCCGCCGGCCGGTGCCACCACCGAGATGCCCTTGCCGCCGAGCGTGTTCATCGCGTTACCGGCGGTGACCCAGTTGCTCACGTCCGGGGCCGCGTTGAAGGCATCGAGCAGGTAGACCGCGTGCGGCCCACCGGCCATGAAGGCCACCGGTATGTCGCGGCCCATCGCCGCCGACGGAACCATCAGGCTTTCGTAGCCGGCCGCTCTGGATTTGCCGATAGTCGCCGCGGTCTGTAGCGCGAAGGCCAACCCGACCGCCAGCACGGCTACGCAGAACACCCGGAAAAGCGCCGACATACCCCGCACGACCGTCATGTCCACCCTCCATCGTGTAGTCGCTGCAAGCACATTAGCCAGGGCCGTAGTTCCCCCGCGCGCCGGGTAGTGAAACAAGTCACACGCCGCAACGACTAGCGGCGGAAACCCCGAAGGGTTCCCGCCGCTGGTCGTGCTGCTTGGCGTGTTTAGGTGCCCTGGCCGTTGCCGGCGTTGGTGGTCGCGGCCGTGGCCGGACCCGCACCCGGGGTGGCTCCCAGCGTCGACTGCAGGTCGGGCAGCATGGCGTGAACCTGCGCGCCCCAGTACGGCCAGTCGTGGGTGCCGTTGGCGTCGAAGTTCCACACCGCGTTCTGGCCACCGGCGGCCTTGTAGGCGTCTTGGAACTTCAGGTTGCTGGTCCGCACGAAGCCCTCGAGGAACTTCGCGGGCAGGTTGTCCCCACCCAGGTCCGACGGCTTGCCGTTACCGCAGTACACCCAGATACGGGTGTTGTTGGCGACCAGCTTGCCGACCTGAAGCGACGGGTCGTTGCGGGCCCACGCCGGGTCCTCCTTCGGACCCCACATGTCGGCCGTCTTGTAGCCACCGGCGTCACCCATGGCGAGACCGATCAGCGACGGGCCCATCCCCTGCGACGGGTCCAGCAGCGCCGACAGCGAGCCGGCGTACACGAACTGCTGCGGGTGGTAGGCGGCCAGGATCAGCGCCGACGAACCGGCCATCGACAGACCGACCACGGCGCTGCCGGTCGGCTTCACCTGCTTCTGCGACGAGAGGTACTGGGGCAGCTCGCTGGTCAGGAAGGTCTCCCACTTGTAGGTGGTGCAGCCGGCCTTACCGCAGGCGGGCTTGTACCAGTCGGAGTAGAAGCTGGACTGACCACCGACCGGCATGGCAACCGAGATGCCGGACTGGAGGTACCACTCGAACACCGGGGTGTTGATGTCCCAACCGTTGAAATCGTCCTGCGCGCGCATACCGTCGAGCAGGTACAACGCCGGCGAGTTCGCGCCACCGCTCTGGAACTGAACCTTGATGTCCCGGCCCATGGCGGCGGACGGAACCTGCAGGTACTCCACCGGCAGACCCGGGCGAGAGAAGGCCCCGGCGGTCGCCGAGCCTCCGACGGCGCCAATCAGGCCCGAGAGCAGCGCCGCACCCGCGGCCGCCACGACGAGCCGGCGCGGCATACCCGCCACGGCGCCGCGCAATCTGTCGACAAGCGTCATCCTTGCTTCCTCATCCTTCTTGCGGCCTTTCGGCGCATTTCACCGATCGGTCACTGTCTTGATTGGTCGAACTGCCTGCACGAACCCGAATGCACGGCTCCTTCTCGGGCCATCCCGGCCCGCATCGTCGCCGCGCTAAGCGCAGGAGTGCCCGTGTAGTCAACCACACGTTGCACCATTCGGTCGCATCGAGGCAGGGGCACCAACCGTCGAGCAGCCCTCCTACCCAGCGGTTTTCAATTCGAACATGTGTGTAAAAGCGGGTGATTTTGCATGTGCTTGACGTCCGTTGCCAGCTGGTGAGAGGCCAAATGTGATGTTGCTGCCATTCTTTCGCGGCCGGCGAGCTGTGATTTGTTCGCCGTGTGCCGAAAATTCTTCTGCGCGACTCTCACTCGCGAGGTGGGGGCGGCGCCTCTTCGGGCACGGGCAGTCCACACCGGGCCAGTTCGTAGCGCGGCACGCGGTCGATCCGATACCTGGTGAACCGGAAGGAATTCACCAGGTTGGACAAGAAGCGGTGCGGGGTCATCGGTGCGCGCACCGAGCTGAGCACCGCCTTCGTCTCTGGGCACTGCAGCGCCGAGACGGCCTCCGCAACCCACTGTTGATCCAGGTAGCCCGGGATCCCCGGAGGCAATTTCACCCAGGGGCCGTCGGCGATCACCCAGTCGGGGAAGAGGTTCTTGTCGTGCCCGATGCGGCCGTGCTTGAGCCGTTCCGTGTGTTGCGCAAGCGGATTCGCCAAGCCGATCTGATCGATCACCCTGACATCGAGCCCGACGTTCATGCCGACCATGCCGAGGTTGGTGAAAAACACTGCATGCTGGGGATTTTGCACGGACTTGTCACCCGGCGGCGGCGGGGCCTGCGGCACCAGATCCCATTGGATGTAGTTGCCCGACGGCAGCAGCAGCGCGCCTTCGGGGGTGTTGTTGAGGGCGGTGAGGATGGCCGCCATCCGCGGATAGCCCAGGTAGTCCGCCGCGGTCAGCGGATGTGCGTTGCCCGTGGCCTGGGAGTAGAAGCGGCGTTCATCCACAATCCCCGAATAGGTGACGTGGGTGGCATCGTCGCCCATCCCCGGTGAATTCGCCGCCCACAGCGACCAGCCGGCCAGTCCAAGCCACAACGCGCCGGCGGCACCGGCGACCCAGTTACCGGTCTCCCGCGAATAGTCCTGGCCGTCGGGGATGGCGATCGGGATGACGGCGACCGGAGCCAGCAGACAGAACAGCGGGGCCAGCAGCACCCGGGCATGCATGAAGTCGCCGCCTTGCCGGATCCAGTAGAAGGCCTGCAGCAGGCCGCTGACCACCACCCACGCGACCACCGCGGGCGGACTGTGCACGGCGCGGGCCACGCGCCCGTAGTCGGGCGCCAGCGCGGGACGCAGGAACGACGGCCGCCGGCGGGCGGCGAACAGCAGCACGCCCAGCGGTACGAGCAACACCAGGGGTATCCACACCGCATACGGCGCGTCGAAGTTGAAGAGGTAGATCATGCCCTGCGACCACTTGTCCCCGGCCGCGTCCTTGGCCAGGGCCGTGCCGGGCACCAGCAGGCCGTAATAGCCCATCCGGAAGATCTCGTAGGCGACCGGCACGAAACCTCCGGCCACGATGATCAGCGCCCGGCGTCGCCAGGTTCGGGCGGCGACGAGCATCATGATGAGCGCCAGGCCGCCCATGAGCGCAAGTTCCGGCCGGACCAGCACGCTGAACCCGGCAACGAACGCCAGAAGGCCGGCGAACACCTTGTTATCCGCGCGGTTACGCACCGGCTGCGCCCAGCAGACCATCATCCACCACAACAGCCCGAGATAGGCCAGCGTCAAACCGCTCTCCAGACCGGACGTGGCGAAGTCCCGCGCCGGCGGCAGCGCGATGTACACCAGCGCGCCCGCGGGCAACATGATGGCCCTGCGTCCCCGCAAGCTCGGCGCATACAGCCGCGCGGCGCCCAGCATCAGCAGCGCCACACCCACCACCGATCCCACCAGCGCGAGCGCGAGCGCCACGTACTCCATGCGCAGCGGGCCGCCGACCCAGCTGCCGACATACATCAGGTAGGTCCAGGCGGTGGAGGTGTTGGCTTCCACCCGCTCACCCTGGTTGAACACCGGCCCATTGCCCGCGAGCAGATTGCGCACGGTGCGCAGCACGATGAGGCCGTCGTCGGCGATCCACCGGCGCTGCCAACTCCCCCAGCCGAACAGGACGGCGACCAGCGCCACGCTGATCCACAAGCTGACCCGCACCATGGTGGTGTACGGAAACACCGGCCAGCCGGGCCGCCTGATCACCGGCCGGCTGCGCATCATCCGCGCTTTGAGAGCCTGCAGTTCGGGGCTAACCGAAGGCAACGGCCGCTCCGACTGTTGCGATCCACGCCAGGAACAGCAGCTGCAGGACGCGGTCGCGCAGCGCGATGTCCTCGGGTTCGCCGGCCAGCCCGCCGTCCACGTCGACCGCGTAGCGCAGGATCGCGATGGTGAACGGGACCATGGACACCGCGAACCACGACCCGGAGTGGTGGTCGCGCTCGAACGCCCACAGGCCGTAGCAGATCACCACGGCGGTGGCCGAGAGCGTCCACACGAATCGCAGGTAGGTGCTGGTGTAGCTCTCCAGCGACTTGCGGATCGCCGCGCCGGTGCGCTCCGCGAGTTGCAATTCGGCATAGCGCTTGCCGGCCACCATGAACAGCGAGGCGAATGCGGCCGACAGCAGGAACCATTGCGACAGTGGGATGTCGGTGGCCACACCGCCGGCGATGGCCCGCAGCAGGTATGCCGACGACACGATGCAAATGTCAAGCACGGCTTGATGTTTGAGGCCGAAACAGTACGCCAGCTGCATGGCGAGGTAGACGGCCATCACCAGCGCCAGGTTCGGCGTCACGACCCATGCGATACCCAGCGAAGCCACACCCAGCAGCACCGCCAGACAGTAGGCCAGCCACTCCGGGACGATGCCCGCCGCGATCGGGCGGAACTTTTTGGTCGGGTGCTCGCGGTCGGCCTCGACGTCGCGCACATCGTTGACCAGATAGACCGACGACGCCGCCAGGCTGAACACCACGAACGCCAGCCCCACCTGCGTGAGCATCTGCGCGTAGTCGTACCGGATACCGCTGCCCAGCCCGGCCACCGGCGCGGCCAGCACCAAAACGTTCTTCACCCACTGCCGGGGGCGTATCGCCTTGATCACCCCGGTGACCAGGTTGCCCGGCGGTCGGGTCACGACGTCCTCACTCATTCGGCTCCACCTCTTGCGACCTCTTGTGCGCGGCGCGCGATCGCCGCAACGACGGCACCGAGGGCGATGCCGAAGGCCACGTCGCTGGGGTAGTGCACGCCCAGCAGCATGCGCGACAACGCCATCGGCGGCACCAAGACCGCGGGCAGTGGCAGGCCTGTGGTCCGGCCCAGCAAAACGGCCGCGGCGGTGGTCGAGGTGGCATGTGCGGACGGGAAACTCAGCTGGCTCGGCGTGCCGACGTTCACCACGACGGCGGGATCGTGCGGCCGTTTGCGGCGCACGATCCGCTTGACGACGACGGCGGCCGCGTGTGCGACGAACGCCCCTGCCCCGGCCGCCAGCCAGTCCGACCGTCGCTTCGGCGAAAGCACCGCTCCGAGCGCGGCGACGACCACCCAGCCGATGCTGTGCTCACCGAAGTGGGACAGCGCGCGCGCCACCGGTAGCACGCCGGGACGATCGCTCAATGCGGCCTGGACGGCGACGAGCGCGGCCACTTCGCCGCGCGGTGCCTGTGCGGCAGCGGCCTCATGCATGTTCTGCAGCTGGCAGCAACGCCGTCTCCCACTTCTGCTTGCTGGACAACACGGGCAGCGCGCCGCGGTACACCCGGCGCATCTCGTCGAATCGGCTGAGCAGCTGGCGCTGGCGGCGCAGGGATGCCAACAACAGCGAGAACATCTTTCGCCGATCCCGCTGGCGGTAGACCACACCACAACCGTCAGCCGTGGTGACCGTCACGCCGTCGACCGTGCACAGCCGGAACCAGCGCGCATCCTGGGTGGGCACGTTGAATTCGGGCCGGGTGTGGGATTCCGGGTCGGCCTTGGTCATGTTGTGCAGGATTCCGCGGGCCAGCCGGTAGCCGATCGACACCGGGTTCACCGGCGGCTTCATCGCCTTGGTTTTGTGCTGGGGTGAAGCGAGCTCGCTGGCCGCGGGCAGCACGACGGCGTCCGGGTACTCCTTGCGCAGGCGATGCACCTCGGGCAGGACGGATTCCAGGATCGAAAAGATGTGCTCGGGTCCGGCGAGGAAGTCGTCGATGGCCCGGTTCTGGATCGCGACGGTCGAATACTCAAGGCAGGCAAGGTGTTTCAGCGTCGCCTTGAGGTGGCTGCGAACCAGACCGGTGATGTCGCCGTCCCAGTGCAACGATGCCACCACCAGCCGGTTGCGCAGGTGGAAGTAGGCCTGCCAGTCGATGGCGTCGTCCTTGTCGCTCCAGGCCATGTGCCAGATCGCGGCGCCGGGCAGCGTGACGGTCGGGTAGCCGTGCTCGCCGGCGCGCAGACCGTACTCGGCGTCGTCCCATTTGATGAACAATGGCAGCGGTTGGCCGAGATCCTCGGCGACCTGGCGCGGGATCATGCACGTCCACCAGCCGTTGAAGTCGACGTCGATGCGACGGTGCAGCAGAGCGCTGCGATCGTTCTTGTCGTTCAACGGAAATTTGGCGAAGTCGTGGTCATACTCGGCATGCGGCGCGGCGGTCCACATGAAGTTCGCCTGGTTGACGACCTCGCCCATGATGTGCAGGTGTGACGGCTCCTGCAGGTTGAGCATCTGGCCGCCGATCAGCGTCGGCGTCTTGGCGAAACGATTGAGCGCAAGCACCCGCAGGATCGTGTCCGGCTCGATGCGAATGTCGTCGTCCATGAACAGAATCTGTTGGCAGTCCGTGTTTTTCAACGCCTCGTACATCACCCGGCTGTAGCCGCCGGAGCCTCCGAGGTTGGGTTGATTGTGGATGGACAGCCGGCTGCCCAGGCCCGCGGCCGCCGCCGCGAAGTCCGGGTGATCGCGCACCTTGCGTACACCCTGATCCGGGACGATGACCGCGCCGATAACCTCGTCCACCAACGGATCCGCGGTCAGATCGGCCAGCGCGTTGACGCAGTCCGCGGGGCGGTTGAACGTGGGGATGCCGACGGCGATGTTGGCCGTGCCCGGAGCGGGCTCGGTGGCATACCAGCCACCGCTGATCAGGTTGACCGCGGTGTCGGTGGTGATGTCGAACCAAATCCACCCGCCGTCCTCGAAAGGCTTGAGGGCGACCTCGATCTCGACGACGGCCGGCTGCTCCTCGGTGCCGACGAATTGGCGGCCTTCCACGGAGATGCGCACCCCGGTGGCCTTCGTCCGGTAGACGTCGACCCGGCCGGTTCCGGTCAGCTCGACCCGCAGGACCACCGACTGACAGATGGACCACCGCCGCCAGTAGCTGGCCGGGAAGGCGTTGAAGTAGGTGGCGAACGACACCTCCGACTCTTTGCCGATCTCCAGCGAGGTGCGGCTGGTTGCGTGGGCGCGCCGGGCGTTGGTCGTGGATTCCTCGAGATACAGCTTGCGCACGTCGAGCGGTTCGCCGGGACGCGGCAGGATGATCCGGGACAGCAGGCTCACGGCACTCATTTAGGCGCCACTCCTTCTCTGCTCTGCATCGTCGTGGCGCGCATCAGCGCGCGCCTTCCGCTTTGTTCTGGGCTTCCGTCAGGGACGCGCCGTCCCGCAGGTGCGGCGCGAGGACGTTGTCGTACATGTTCAGGGCGCTGGCGATGGCCATGTGCATGTCCAGGTATTGGTAGGTGCCCAGCCGGCCGCCGAACAGCACCTTCGACGACGCGGTCTCGGATTTCGCCCGGGCTCGATATGCGGCCAACAGGGCGCGGTCGGCCTCGGTGTTGATCGGGTAGTAGGGCTCGTCGTCGTCCTCGGCGAAGCGCGAATACTCCCGCATGATCACGGTCTTGTCGGCGGGATAGTCGCGCTCGGTGTGGAAGTGACGGAACTCGTGGATGCGGGTGTAAGGCACGTCGGGGTCGTTGTAGTTCATCACCGGCGTGCCCTGGAAATCCCCAATGGGCAGCACTTCCACCTCGAAGTCGAGGGTGCGCCAACCCAATCGGCCCTCGATGTAGTCGAAGTAGCGGTCCAGCGGCCCGGTGTAGACGACGGGAGCGTCGGGGCTGTCCGCGCGCAGCTCGTCGCGAACGTCGAACCAGTCCGTGTCCAGCCTGACCTCGATGCGGTCATCGGCGGCCATGTTGCGCAGCCAGGCGGTGTAGCCGTCGACGGGCAGGCCCTCGTAGGTGTCGGAAAAGTAGCGGTTGTCGAAGGTGTACCGCACCGGCAGGCGGGTGATGTTCGCCGCGGGCAGCTCCTTCGGGTCGGTCTGCCACTGCTTGGCCGTGTACCCCTTGACGAAGGCCTCGTAGAGCGGCCGGCCGATCAGCGAGATCGCCTTCTCCTCGAGGTTCTGGGCGTCGGCCGTGTCGATCTCGGCGGCCTGCTCGGCGATGAGCTTGCGGGCTTCGTCCGGGGTGAAGTACTTGCCGAAGAACTGCGACACCAGGCCCAGCCCCATCGGGAACTGGTAGGCCTGCCCGTTGTGCATCGCGAACACCCGGTGGCGGTAGTCGGTGAAGTCGGTGAACTGCCGCACGTAGTCCCAGACCCGCTTGTTGGAGGTGTGGAACAGGTGCGCACCGTACTTGTGCACCTCGATGCCGGTGCGGGGCTCGGCTTCTGAGTAGGCGTTGCCCCCGATGTGCGGTCGGCGGTCCACGACGAGGACGCGCTTCCCGAGCTGGGTAGCCACGCGCTCGGCAATGGTCAGTCCGAAGAATCCAGAGCCGACGACGAAAAGATCGAAACGAGCGGTCATCGGTTGCTTAGGGTATCCGACCGCGTGGCCCTAACCCATTTGGCGAGGCCATGCGGCGGCGTTGGCTCGGTGACGACGGCCGTCGGCGCGCCTGGGATCCGCGATCACAGTCGGGGTCGCAATAGCCTCACGATTCAATATCACCACTCTAGTAACAGCCCCACCACTCGTACCATCGACTTTGTGTGATTCCCGCCAGATAGGAGCGGTGGGACGCGCCGACACAACACATAGTCAGATTGAGGAGACTTCCGTGCCGAACCGACGCCGACGCAAGCTCTCAACAGCCATGAGCGCGGTTGCCGCCCTGGCAGTGGCGAGTCCTTGCGCATACTTCCTTGTTTACGAATCAACCGCCGGCAGTAAGGCGCCCGAGCATCACGAGTTCAAGCAGGCCGCGGTGATGAGCGATCTGCCCGGCGAGCTAATGGGCGCGCTGTCGCAGGGCTTGTCGCAATTCGGGATCAACCTGCCCCCGGTGCCCGCCCTGAGCGGGGGTGCAACCAGCACACCGGGCCTCGCCAGCCCCAGCCTGGGCACTCCCGGGCTGGGAACCCCCGGTCTGGGGACGACGGGCCTGACCAACCCGGCCATGACGAGTCCCGGCTTGACCAGCCCCGGCCTGACCAGCCCCGGCCTGACCAGTCCCGGCCTGACCAGCCCCGGCATGGCGCCCATGACGCCCGGGCTCACCGCGCCCGGCGCGTTGCCGACCACCCCTGGTGGCGGCGTCGCGACACCGGGTGCCGGGCTCAACCCCGCGCTCTCCAACCCGGGGCTGACCAGCCCGGCCGGTGTCACGCCGGGTCTCGGTGGCCCGGCGATGTCGCCGAGCGAGGTGCCGATCGACTCCGGGGCCGGGTTGGACCCGGGCGCCGGTGGCACCTACCCGATCCTGGGCGACCCGTCCACCTTCGGTAACGCGTCGCCGATTGGCGGCGGCGCTACCGGCCTGGGCGGTGGCTCGGGCACCGGTGGCGGTGCCAGCGGCGGTCTGGTCAACGATGTGATGCAGGCCGCCAACCAGTTGGGCGCCGGCCAGGCGATCGACCTGCTCAAGGGCTTGGTCATGCCGGCCATCACGCAGGGCATGCATGGCGGCGCTGGTGCCGCCAGTGCTCTGCCGGGCGCGGCGGGTGCCCTGCCGGGTGCGGCGGGTGCACTGCCTGGTGCCGCCGCCGGTGCCCTGCCGGGTGCCGCGGGTGCCCTGCCGGGTGTGGCCGGTGCCCTGCCGGGTGCCGCGGGCGCCCTCCCGGGTGCCGCCGCGGGCGCTCTGCCCGCTGCCGCGGGTGCGGCCGGTGCGTTGCCGGCGGCCGCCGGTGCACTACCGGCACTGCCCCCGGTCTAGTCCTCTACAAACCCTCCACAAGACGGCACCGCAGATCATCTGCGGTGCCGTCGATCTTTGGAGATTCACCGCACGCGGCTCGTGTCGTCTCACGAATAACATCAGAACCACACGTAACATCGGCTGGTGTCTCGCAGTCGTGCGCCGACGATGTTGCTCACCGCCCTGGCGGCGACTGTCGTCCTGGTCTCGTGGGTGACGAACACGACACGCGATCGCGGGACCGCCGGCCCGCCCGCGTCACACGCCACTCAACTCGTCGAGCAGCCACTGATCGGACTCGGCCCGGGCGTCACGGTCCGCGAAATCAGTCAGGTCACCCCGTTTTCTCTGGTCGCGCTGACCGGCGACCTGGCCGGCACGTCCACCCGCGTGCGTGCGAGGCGCCCCGACGGTTCGTGGGGTCCCTGGTATCAGACCGAGTACGAAACGGCGGCACCCGACCCGGCGGCGCCCCCGGCGGGCGCCGAAGAGACGACGGGGCCGGACCGCCCCGGCGGGGCGACAGAGGGACCCCGGGGAACCGATCCGGTGTTCGTCGGCACCACCACGACCGTCCAGATCGCGGTCACCCGCCCGCTTGACGCGGCGGTGACCCTGGGGGCGCCGCCCGCTTCGGGGGGACCGGCCCCGCCGCCTCCCAGCGCGAAGACCGATCTGGGCTACAGGCCGGCCTCCCGGGAACAGCCCTTCGGGCAGAACATCTCGGCCGTCCTCATCTCCCCACCCCAAGCGCCGGCCAAAACACGTTGGACACCCCCGGCGGGCGTCTTGATGCCCGGCCAGGCTCCGCCCATCATCGGCCGAGCCGAATGGGGCGCCGATGAGTCGCTGCGCTGCGGTAGCCCGCAGTACGACAACGGGATTCGGGCTGCGGTCGTCCACCACACCGCGGGCAGCAATGACTACTCGCCGCTTGAATCGGCCGGGATCGTCAAGGCCATTTACACCTATCACAGCAAGACGCTGGGCTGGTGCGACATCGCCTACAACGCGCTGGTCGACAAGTACGGTCAGGTCTTCGAGGGCAGCGCGGGCGGTCTCACCAAGGCGGTCGAGGCCTTCCACACCGGCGGATTCAACCGCAACACCTGGGGTGTGGCGATGATCGGCAACTTCGACGACGTGCCCCCCACCCCGATCCAGCTCAGAATGATGGGCCGGCTGCTCGGCTGGCGGCTGGGCCTGGACGGCGTCGATCCGAAGGGCACGGTGCAACTGGAATCGGCCGGCAGCCACTACACCACTTTTCCGGCCGGCTCCATCGCAACGCTGCCGACCATCTTCACCCACCGCGACGTGGGGAACACCGATTGCCCAGGCAACGCCGCCTACGCGCTGATGGACGAAATGCGTGATATCGCTTCCCATGTCAACGACCCGCCGGAAGAACTGCTCCAGGCGTTGCAGGGCGGTGCGATCTATGACCACTGGCAAGCGATGGGCGCAATGAACAGCGTGCTGGGAGCCCCTACCTCGCCGGAAGACAGCGCAGAAGGCGACGCCCGTTTCGTCACCTTTGCCCGCGGCGCGATGTACTGGTCACCCGAGACCGGCCCTCAGCCGGTCACCGGGGCCATCTACGACGCGTGGGGCTCGCAGAGCTACGAACGTGGCCCGCTCGGGTTGCCGACCAGCGCGGAAATCCAACAGCCGCTGCAGATTACCCAGAACTTCCAGCACGGCACGCTGAACTATGAGCGGCTGACGGGAAACATCACCGAGGTGGTGGACGGGATCACGGTTCCGCTGACCACCGAATCGCCAAGCGGCCCAACGGTACCGGCCGAGCACTTCTCGCTGCCGTCGCATCCGACGCCGACATGACCCGCCGCTAGAGCCACCAGCGTTCCAGCACCCGGCCCACCCCGTCGTCATTGTTGGTGGTGGTGACCTCGTCGGCGGCCGCCTGCACGTCGGGATGGGCATTGCCCATCGCCACGCCGTGGCCCGCCCACCGCAGCATCGGCAGGTCGTTGGGCATGTCGCCGAACGCGACGACCTCTTCGGCGGCAATCTCCAACGGCCGCGCGATCTCGTCGATACCGGTGGCCTTGCTGGTCCCCAACGGCACGATCTCGATCAGGCCGTTGTTGGTGGAGTAGGTGATGTCGGCCTCGACACCGATGTGCTTGGCCAGTTCGGCGGCCATGTCGTCGCTGCGGGCCCCGGACCGGCGAATGAGCAGCTTGATCGCCGGGGCGCTGAGCAGATCCTGGATCGACACCTCGGTGTTGTCCGGGTTCAGCCACGCGTGCTCGTAGCCCGGCGAGCTGACGAACTGGGGCGTCGCCGTGTCATGCGCGCTTTCGCCAATCCGCTCGACGGCCAGACCCACGCCGGGGATGACGCGGGTGGCCACCTCGGCCAACTCGGCCAGGGTGTCGACCGCCAGCGTGCGCGTGGACAGCACCCGGTCGGTCGCCGCGTCATAGATGACGGCGCCGTTGGCACACACCGACACCGGCGCGAAGCCCAGCGCGTCGGCGACGGGGCGTATCCAGCGCGGCGGACGGCCGGTCGCCACCACGAACTGCGCACCGCCGGCCACGGCGGCGCGGATGGCGTCGCGGGTGCGGGGGGAGATCTTCTCGTCGTCGTCGAACAGGGTGCCGTCGACGTCGCAAGCGACGAGCGCCGGCAGGGTCATCGACGCCGCCCGCATTGGCTGCAGACCGGACCGCTCAATGCAACCCGCTCTGGGTCTGACCCGTTCGCGTCACACCGTCGGTACCGTACTTCTTCATCCGCTCCTGCAACTCCGACAACCGGAGGGCCCGGGAATCCTCCTGCGTAGGCGCGCTACCACCCAGCCGGCGCGGCACCCAGAACTCGTCTTTCGGGTGCGGATATTCCTCTTGCACCCAATACAGCAGGTCATTCATCGCCGAACGCAGCAGCAGGTTGAGTTCCTCGGGCGTGCCGCGCGGCGGCAGCGGTTGCCCGGCCGCGACGGTGATCGGAACCTTGTTCCGAAACACCTTCTTGGGATGATCCTTGGGCCAGATTCGATGAGCGCCCCACACCACGATCGGAACGATCGGCACCTGGGCGTCCAGCGCCATGCGCGCCGCCCCGGTCTTGAACTCCCGCAGTTCGAAACTGCGGCTGATGGTGGCCTCGGGATGCATCCCGATCAGTTCGCCCTCGCGCATGCGTTGTACGGCCACATCGAGAGCGTCGTGTCCCGACCTCCGATCCACCGGGATCAGCCGGGCGTGATTGATGACGTAGTTGACCGCCTTCACGTCGGCCATTTCCGCCTTGATCATGAAGTAGGCGCGCCGCCGGCGTTCCCGGACGGCCATCAGCGTCGGCAGCCAGTCCAGGTAGCTGGTGTGGTTTTGGGCCAGCAGGGCGCCGCCGCGCGCGGGAATGTTTTCCAGGCCGTGATACGTGAACTTGGTGCCCTGCATCGCGACCATCGGCGGGACGACCCATTCCGCCAACCGGTAGAAACCCTCCGGCATGCCTTCTCCTTCGCCTACTGCGGCGGGGGCCCGGCCCTTTTGGCCGATCGAGCCGCCGCTTCGGTGGCCTCCCTGCGAGCGGCCTCGGCCGGGGTCGGCGCTCCGCCGCCCAGCCGGCGCGGCAGCCAATACGCTCCGGGCTCGCCCGGATAGCGCTCCTGCGCCCGGTGCAACAAGGTGGTCATCGAGTCGCGCAGGGCAGCGTCGGTCTGCGCGATGTCTTCGCGCGCCCGTAGCGGCGCGCCTACCTGCACAGTAATGGGTGTCTTCGCGCGGCCCACATTTCGTGGGTGATCCTTGGTCCAGATTCGCTGCGCGCCCCAGACGATCACCGGCACGATCGGGACGTCCGCTTCGATCGCCATCCGCGCGGCGCCGGACTTGAACTCCTTGAGCTCGAAGCTGCGGCTGATCGTGGCCTCCGGATACACCCCCACCAGCTCACCTTCGCGTAGCCGCTGCACCGCCACCGAGTAGGCACCCGCCCCCGCGTTGCGGTCCACCGGGATGGTGCGGGTGTGCCTGATCAGGAAATTGACCGGCTTGACCTGCTGCATCTCGGCTTTGATCATGAACCTCAGCCGACGTCCCCGGCGGTGTACGGCCAGCGCGGCCGGCAGAAAGTCGACATAGCTGGTGTGGTTGATCGCCACTACCGCGCCGCCGCGCTCGGGGATCTGCTCCTCACCGTGGTAGGTGATCCTGGTGCCGGTGGCCTTCACCAGAAGATGAGCCAGAAGCTCCAAAGCGCGAAAGGTCGGCTCCGCCATCGATCACTACTCCGGCGACCCTGCGGACCGGGCCCGCCGCGCCGCCCGGGCGGCCGCCTCCTCGGCCTCCAGCCGGGCCGCTTCCGCCAGGGAGGGGGCACCTCCGCCCAGCCGGTGCGGTACCCAGAACTCGCCGGCGGGGTGGGGCCCGTACATTTCCTGCGCGCGCTCCAGCAGATGCTGCATGCGCGAATGCAGCAACCCCTTGAGTTCCTCGATGCCCAACGTCGGCTCGATCGGTTCGCCGACCAACACCGTGATCGGAACCTCCGGACGCCACAGCTTCTTCGGGTGATCCTTGGTCCAGATCCGCTGAGCGCCCCAGACGATGTGCGGAACGATCGGGACCCCGGCCTCGACGGCCATGCGGGCGGCCCCCGATTTGAATTCCTTGATCTCGAAGCTGCGGCTGATCGTGGCTTCGGGGTAGACGCCGACTAGCTCACCGTCCTTGAGGTTCCGGACGGCGGCCTCGAAAGAGGCCGCACCGTCTTGCCGATTGACCGAAATGTGCCGCAGGCTGCGCATGATCGGCCCGGTGATCTTGTTGTCGAACACCTCCTGCTTGGCCATGAATCGCACCTTGCGGCCCAGGCCCTGCTTATAGGCCGGTAATCCCGCGAAGGTGAAGTCCAGGTAGCCGGTGTGGTTGATCGCGATCACCGCACCGCCGCTCTTCGGCAAGTTCTCCTCACCCGCGATCGTGATCTTCAGGCCCTGGATGCGCCACACCAGGCGGGCGAGCTGAATGACAGTCCCGTAAACCGGTTCCACAGCACCTCAGCCTAATGCTCCCCGCCCTGCGCCGTCACCGGACGGCGGCGGCGGGCCGGGGTGCCTGCTCGCGCTAAGCTCGGGGGCTGAAAAGTCGTCATCGCCGGCCGAGGCCGTAACGGCCTTCTACCGGCCCCAGGAAGGTATCAGTGCAGGTCACCAGCGTCGGCCACGCCGGATTTCTGATCGAGACCCAAGCGGGCAGCATTCTTTGCGACCCTTGGGTGAATCCCGCGTACTTCGCGTCCTGGTTCCCGTTCCCGGACAATAGCGCCCTGGACTGGGACGAGCTGGGCGACTGCGACTACCTGTATGTCTCGCACCTGCACAAGGACCACTTCGACGCGCAGAATCTGGCCGAGCACGTCAACAAGGACGCGGTGGTATTGCTGCCGGACTTCCCGGTGCCCGATTTGCGAAATGAGTTGCAGAAGCTGGGTTTTCACCGGTTCTTCGAGACCAGCGACTCGGTCAAACACCGGCTCGGCGGCGCGGGCGGCGACCTTGACGTCATGATCATCGCCCTGCGGGCACCGGCCGACGGCCCGATCGGTGACTCGGCGCTGCTGGTTTCCGACGGCGCGACAACGGTTTTCAACATGAACGACGCGCGGCCGGTGGACCTGGACGTGCTGGCGTCCGAGTTCGGGCACATCGACGTGCACCTGCTGCAGTACTCGGGGGCCATCTGGTACCCGATGGTCTACGACATGCCGGCCCGCGCCAAGGAGTCGTTCGGCGTGCAGAAGCGGCAGCGGCAGATGGACCGCGCCCGCCAGTACCTCGCGCAGGTCGGGGCGACGTGGGTGGTCCCTTCCGCGGGACCGCCCTGCTTCCTGGATCCCGAGCTGCGCGACCTCAACGACGACCACGGCGATCCTGCCAACATCTTTCCCGACCAGATGGTTTTCCTGGACCAGATGCGCAGGCACGGCAACGACGGCGGGTTGCTGATGATCCCCGGGTCGACCGCCGACTTCAGCGGCTCAACCCTGAATTCGCTGACCCATCCGCTGCCGACCGATGAGGTCGAAGCCATCTTCACCACGGGCAAGGCCGACTACATCGCCGACTACGCCGAGCGGATGGCACCCGTCGTCGCCGCGCAGCGGGCGAGCTGGGCGCCGGCGAGCGGGGAGCCGCTGCTGGAGCCGCTGCGCGCGCTGTTCGAGCCGATCATGTCGCAGAGCGACGAAATCTGCGACGGGATCGGCTACCCCGTCGAACTGGTGCTCGGGCCGGAGACCGTGGTCCTGGATTTTCCGAAACGGACTGTGCGGGAACGTATTCCGGACGAGAAAGTTCGGTACGGATTCGCGATAGCACCGGAGCTGGTTCGCACAGTGCTGCGCGACGGCGAGCCTGACTGGGTCAACACCATCTTCCTGTCGACCCGTTTCCGGGCCTGGCGGGTCGGCGGCTACAACGAGTACCTCTATACGTTCTTCAAATGCCTGACCGACGAACGCATCGCTTACGCCGACGGCTGGTTCGCCGAGACGCACGATGACTCGGCCTCGGTCACGCTGGACGGATGGGAGATTCAGCGCCGCTGCCCCCACCTCAAGGCCGACCTGTCGAAATTCGGCGTGGTCGAAGGAAACACGTTGACCTGCAACCTGCATGGGTGGCAGTGGCGCCTGGACGACGGGCGCTGCCTGACCGCGAAGGGCCACCAGCTGAGGAGCTCGCGGGCGTGAGCGACTCCTACGATGACGGCCTCGTCCAGCTGGACCGTGCGGCGATCACGTTGCGCCGCTACCACTTTCCATCGGGAACGGCGAAGGTGATCTCGCTCGAGGCGATCCGTGGGTACAAGGCCGAGCGGCTGGGTCTCTTCACCCAACGGTTCCGGATATGGGGCAGTTCGGACTTCCGCCGCTGGCTGCCGCTGGATATCGGCCGGCCGTTCAAGTCGACGCTGATCACGCTGGATGTCCCGGGCACCCGGCCCTCCCCCGCATTTACTCCGGCGCGCCCCGACGAGTTCACCGCCCTGTTGGACGAACTGCTGGGCCGGCGCGGTTAGGACGCCTTTCAGCGGCCCCGGTCGGCGAGGGCTTGTCGGGCCGCGTTGTAGCCGGGGATGAACGTGATGCCCGGGCCACCGTGGCAGCCCGCGCTGCCCAGATAGAGCCCTTCGATCGGGATTGGCTGGCCAAGGAACCCCCGCGGGCCCGGCCGGTTGGGACCGATCTGGTTGGCATTCAACAGGCCGTGGCAGTAGTCGCCGCCGGGGGCGCCGAACATCACGCCCATGTGTTTGGGCGTGAAGGTGGTGTGCCGGATGATGCTGCGTTCGAAGTTCGGGGCGAGCCGGGTGATCTTCTCGATCACCCGCTGGCCCATTTCGACCTTGGCCTGCCCGTAGTCCACATCGCCCTCGATCGGGAAGAACAGCGCGAACGCGGACGCGGCATGCTTGCCCTCCGGCGCGAGGCCCGGGTCGTTCTGCGATGGGATCTGCAACACGACCGTCGGGTCGGCCGGCACGATTCCGTGGCGCGCGTCCTCCCATTGCTGCTGGACTTCCTCGGGCGTGCAGAACAGGCCGATCGAGGCCTGCATTGCCGGTTCGTTGAGGGCTTCGTATGGCGCGGCGAACGCGGGAGCCTCCTCGAGCGCGAAGTGCATCTGCAGGTAGCTGCCGCGGTGGTCGATGCGCGCGTAGCGTTCCCGGATGTCGGCGGGCAGCTTGGCGGGATCGATCATCTCGTTGAGCGTGACGTCCGGCGCGATGCCGGAGATCACGATCGGGGCATTCAGCGTTTCCCCGGCCTCGGTGCGCACCCCCGTCACCCGCCCGTCGGCGACCAGAATCTCGGTCACCTTGGTACGCAACCGAACCTCACCGCCGTGGCCGGCCAGCACGTCGCACAGGTGCGAGGTGAGCGCCCCGATGCCGCCCCGCAGCTTCTTCATCTGCATGGTGTCGCCGTCGGGCACGCCGAGGCCGAAGGCGAGCGCGGCCGCGCTACCCGGCGTGGACGGACCCCGGTAGAGCGTGTTCACGGCCAGCACGGTCATCGAGCCGCGCAGCGCTCCATGCTTCTCGCGGTCCGGCAGGTAACGGTCCAGCACATCGGTGGCCGATCCGAACAGCATGTCGTCGATCGCCGAGCGCTCGAATTCGTTTGTGGCACAGGCATACATCTCGTCGATGCTCTTGGGTGGCGTTCCGGCTTCGAATCGGCCCAGCGCACGGGTGGGCCCCTGACTCCAGGCCATCAGCCCCGCCATGCCGTTGACGGCGTCCGCCCCGTGCACCTCGTTGAGATGGGTGAACAGCTTGACGGGGTCGCTGTACTGGACCAGCGGATCGTCACCGACACCGCGCACCGCCACCGACATCACGTCCAGGTCGATCGTGGGTATGGTGTCCAGGCCCAGCTCGTCGACCACCACCTGCGAGGTCGGGAATTGCACCGAGCCGGCGATCTCGAACTGGTATCCGTCGAAAAGCTCTACGGTGGAAGCCATGCCGCCCGCGTACAGCTTGGGATCCAGGCACACGGTGCGCAGTCCGGCCTTCTGCAGCAGCACGGCCGCGGTCAGCCCGTTATGGCCGGCACCGATAACTATCGCGTCGTAATCAGTCATGTCCTGCCCTCCGGAATGGAGGCTCGCACGACGGCAAAGTTTTGTCAATTATGACGAAACTTCAACGGGCGGCCGCCGTGACCCAGGAGTCGGTGATCCCGGCTCGCAGCGACTCCAGCGCCGCATGGCACAGCCGCGCGAGTTCTCCCAGAGACCGCTCGTCGCTGACCATCCAGACCTCCATCGCGCCGAACACCGCGGCGGCAATGCATCTGGCGGTCACCGCGGCACGCACTCGTTGGTCCGCCGTCGGATGCGCGCCGTGGGCCCGGCGGCTGCGCCGCTGCAGCTGGGCTGCGATGGCGTCGGCGAAGTCGGCCTGGACCTCCCGGATGTGCCGGACGATGCGGCCGGGATCCAGCTCGTCTTGCCGCAGTGCGGCGATTTTGGTCACGGCGTCGACATCATACGGGAAAGAGAAGATGGCCGCCTGCACCGAATCGATGATGGGTTCGTCGGCCGGCCTGTCGTCCAGCGCGGAACGAAACCAATGCAGCCCGGTGTAGTCGGCGAACAGCAGGTCGTGCTTGGAGCCGAAGTGGCGGTAGAAGGTCCGCAGCGAGACCCCGGCGTCGGCGGCGATCTGCTCGGCCGACGTGTCCTCGACGCCCTGGGCCAGGAATCGCACCAGGGCCGCCTGGCGCAGCGCCTCGCGAGTGCGCTCGCTGCGCGCCGTCTGAGCGGGCCTGACCATGGAAAGAAGGTACCAAGAAATCTTTTGACATTATTGACAAAACTTTCGGCCGCGCGCGACACTTCGCGCATGGCCTCCATCATCATTCACTTTCTGCTGGGACTTGCCTGCATCGCGGGCATCATCGCCTCCAACCAGAAGATCTACGCCAGACCTCAAGGCGGACCGTGGCTTTCGCCATTGGAATGCGTGTATTACGTGGCGGGCATAGCGTCGATCGCGTTGGGATATTGGTTCAACATCCACTTCGTGATGGCGGCGCACGGCCAGGGCAACCTGATCTCCGGGCCCGCCAGTTATCCGGAATTCATCAAGGGGCAGTTCGCCACCCCGGCCTGCGGATCCGGAAATCAGGACTACATGATCGCGAATGTCATTCTGATGCCGGTGTTTACCATCGTCGACGGCCTCCGGCGGGGCATCCGGCGCCCATGGCTGTTCTTCCTGTCCAGTTTCTTCACCAGCTTCGCGTTTCCGTTCGCCTTCTACTTCGCGACGATGGAACGCCAACGCCGGCACGAGCGCACCGCGGTCACACCGGTCGCGGCCTGATCCGACTCGCCGCCTCAACCGCGTTGCGCCGCGCGGTGTCCACGTCGTCGGCGTGAGCCAGTGCGACACCCATGCGCCGTTTGAGGAAGCTTTCCGGCTTCCCGAACAGGCGCAGGTCCGTGCCCGGTACCCGAAGCGCCTCGGCCACGCCGTCGAAGACGACACCCTTGGCGTCCACACCGCCGTAGATCACCGCGCTGGCGCCCGGCGTCCTGCACGTGGTGTCGACCGCAAGCCCGAGGATGGCGCGGGCGTGGAGCTCGAATTCGTTCTGCCACTGCGTGATCATCGTGACCATGCCGGTATCGTGCGGACGGGGGCTGACCTCGTTGAACCACACATGGTCGCCCTTGACGAACAGCTCGACCCCGAAAATCCCCTGCCCGCCCAGCCTTTCGGTGATGGCGCCGGCGATCCGCTGCGCGTTGGTCAGCGCGGCGGCCGACATCGGGTGCGGTTGCCAGCTCTCGACATAGTCGCCGCTGACCTGCTTGTGGCCGATCGGCGCGCAGAACTGCGTGCACACCTCGCCATCGCGACCGCGCGCCCGGACCGTCAATAGTGTTATCTCGTAATCGAAGTCGATGAATCCCTCGACGATCACGCGGCCGCGGCTGACGCGACCCCCGGCCATCGCATAGGTCCAGGCCGCCGTGACGTCGTCGGGCCCGTCAAGCTTGCTCTGGCCCTTGCCCGAGCTGCTCATCACCGGTTTGACGACGCACGGGTAACCGATGACCTCCGTGGCGGTCTGCAATTCGGCCAGCGAATCGCAGAACCGATACGGGCTGGTAGGCAGGCCGAGGGTCTCGGCCGCCAAACCCCGAATTCCCGCACGGTCCATGGTCAGGCGCGCCGCGAGGGCGGTGGGAATCACCCGTACGACGCCGGCCGCCTCGAGTTCCTCGAGCGCCTCGGTGGCGATGGCCTCGATCTCCGGGACGACCACGTCGGGCCTTTCGGCCTCGATCAGAGCCTTGAGTTGGTTCGGATCCGACATCGCGATGGTCCGCGCGTGGTGGGCCACCTGCTGGCCCGGCGCGTTGTCGTAGGAGTCGACCGCGATCGTCTCCACACCGAGGCGTTGCAGCGCGATCACCACCTCGCGGCCGAGTTCGCCGGAGCCCAGCAGCATGACCCTGGTCGCATCCGGCGTCAGCGGCGTCCCGATGGTGGTCATCGACCGACGGGCTCCAACACCTCGGCACCGACGAACGGCACCAGCGCCTCGGGCACGCGCACGCTGCCGTCGGGCTGCTGGTGGTTCTCCAGGATCGCCACCAGCCAGCGCGTGGTGCCCAGCGTGCCGTTGAGCGTGGCCGCCGTCTGTGGTTTACCCGCCTCGTCGCGATACCGGGTGGCCAGCCGGCGCGCCTGGAAGGTGGTGCAGTTGGACGTCGACGTCAGCTCGCGGTAGGCGCCCTGAGTCGGAACCCAAGCCTCACAATCGAATTTGCGGGCGGCCGACGAGCCGAGGTCACCCGCGGCGACGTCGATCACCCGATACGGCACCTCGATTTGGGCCAGCATCTCGCGCTGCCAGCTCAGCAGCCGCTGGTGTTCGGCCTCGGCGTCGGTGGGGGTGCAGTAGACGAAGCCCTCGACCTTGTCGAACTGATGCACACGGATGATGCCGCGGGTGTCCTTGCCGTAGCTGCCGGCCTCGCGGCGGAAGCATGACGACCACCCCGCATACCGCAGCGGCCCGCCGGACAGGTCGAGGATCTCGCCTGAGTGATAGCCCGCCAGCGGCACCTCCGAGGTGCCCACCAGGTAGAGGTCGTCGGCCTCGACCCGGTAGACCTCCTCGGCATGCGCGCCAAGGAATCCGGTGCCGGCCATCACCTCCGGGCGCACCAGCACCGGCGGAATCATCGGAACGAAACCGTTCTCGACGGCCAGCCGCAATGCGAGCTGCAGCAGGCCGAGCTGCAACAGCGCGCCCTTGCCGGTCAAAAAGTAGAACCTCGACCCGGACACCTTGGCCCCACGCTGCATGTCGATGAGCCCGAGCGATTCACCGAGCTCCAGGTGGTCCTTCGGGTCGTCGATCGCGGCTGGCTCGCCGACCACATCGAGGACGGCGAAGTCGTCCTCCCCACCGGCGGGCACCCCGTCGATGACGACGTTGGAGATCGCCATGTGCGCCGCGGTGAACGCCGTCTCCGCGTCGGCCTGGGCCGCTTCGGCGGCCTTCACCTGCTCGGCCAGCTCCTTCGCGCGCGCCAGCTTGTCGGGCCGCTCCTCCGGAGACGCCGCACCGACGCTCTTGCTGGCGGACTTCTGCTCGGCCCGCAGGCCGTCGGCCGACGAGATCGCGGCCCGGCGGGCGGCGTCGGCCGACAACAGGGCGTCTACCAGCGACGGGTCCTCCCCACGACTTACTTGGGAGCGGCGCACGGCGTCGGGGTCTTCCCGGAGCAGCTTCAGGTCGATCACGGCCCTGAGACTACTTTCACCGCTTCTCGCCGGCTGCCGGAGCATCCGCCCGCAGTGGTCGCAGGACTCACATCAGTAACTTTTGTCAAGCATCTCCGGCGCTGCTGTCAGAATGGAGCGGATGTCGCAAGCGCCCGAGAGAGAACTGTCGGAAGGCCGGGGGGTCGAGCCGTCCGTCGCCTCGACCGACGAGCCGTCCGGTCATGAGCCGTCGGCCTTCCTTTGGCCACGCAGCCTGCAGGCCCGGGCGACCCGTCGTGCGCTACTGCTGACCGCGCTCGGTGGCCTGTTGATCGCGGGCCTGGTCACCGCGATCCCGGTCGGGGGCCCCGGATCGGGACGGTTCCTCGACAGCAGCCCCGTGCGCAGCACGGGCACCAAGAGCGACGCCGCCCTGAACCGTGCCACCACCGGGCAATGCCTGATGTGGCCGGAAACCACTCCCGAATCGGCGAAGATCGTCAACTGCGGCGACGAGCACAAGTTCGAGGTCGCCGAATCGATTGACATGCGGACGTTCCCGGGCGCCGAGTACGGCCCCAACGCCGCGCCGCCGACACCCGCGCGCATCCAGCAGATCACCCAGGAGCAGTGCGAGGCCGCCGTCCGCAATTACCTGGGGCCCAAGTTCGACCCGAACAGCAAGTTCATCGTCAGCCTGCTGTGGCCCGGGGACCGCGCCTGGCGCCAATCCGGCGATCGCCGCATGCTGTGCGGCCTGCAGCTGCCCGGCACGAGCAATCAGCAGCAGGCCTTCAAGGGCAAGGTCGCCGACGTCGACCAGTCCAAGGTGTGGCCGACCGGCACGTGCCTGGGTATCGATTCGGCGACCAACCAGCCGACCGATGCGCCGGTCGAGTGCGCGGCGCCGCATGCGATGGAAGTCACCGGCACCGTCAACCTGGGCGAGAAGTTTCCCGGTGGCCTGCCCGCCGAGCCGGACCAGGACGGCTTCATCAAAGACTCGTGCACCAAGATGACGGACGCGTACCTGGCGCCGGTCAAGCTGCGCACCACCACCCTGACGCTGATCTACCCGACGGTGCCGCTGGCCAGTTGGACGGCGGGCAGCCGCGAAGTGGCCTGCAGCATCGGCGCCACGCTGGGCAACGGCGGCTGGGCCACACTGCTGAACAGCGCCAAGGGTCAGCTGCTGATCAACGGCCAACCGCCGGTGCCACCGCCCGACATTCCCGAAGAGCGGCTCACCATGCCGCCGATTCCCCTTCCGGCTCCGGCGCAGCCGCCGTCCACCCAGACCGGTACCGGTCCCGGCCCGGCACCCGAAATCCCGCCGAACAACCAGCACCTGCCCGGCCAGCAGCCGGCGCAGCAGCCCCAGCAGGCCCCGCAGCAGCAGGCTCCGCCGCCCGCGGATAACGGCGCCCCGCCGGCCAATCCGGCACCCGAGGCACCCGCGCCACCGCCGGCGCCCGCGCCACCGGCGAACCCCGCACCAGAGGCGCCGCCCGCCGAGCCCCCGCCCGGAGGCTAGACGGGTGTCCGTGCGGATGACTCCGCAGCGCTTTGACGAACTGGTTTCCGACGCCCTCGACCTGATCCCGCCAGAGCTGGCGGCCGCCATGGACAACGTCGTAGTCCTGGTCGAAGCCCGCCATCCCGAAGACACCGAACTGCTCGGGCTGTACGAGGGGGTGGCGCTGACCGAGCGAGACTCCGACTACTTCGGCTCCCTGCCGGATGCCATCACCATCTACCGCGAGGCGCTGCTGGACGTGTGCGAGTCCGAGGACGAGGTCGTCGAGGAAGTGGCGATCACCGTGATCCACGAAATCGCACACCACTTCGGCATCGACGACGACCGGTTGCACGAGCTGGGCTGGGCCTGAGCACTCCCGTGCCCGCCTCCCGGGCGCGGCAGCACGGATTTGTCCGCGCCAAGTGCTATTAACTCACCTATGAGCATTGACTGCCGCGACTGCCGGGCAGGCTTAGATCACTGTCACGGCACCATCATTCGCCATGCGTTGCACCGGTCGGAATGCACGGAGCCGGACTGCTTCACTCCTGAGTTGTTACCGCACGCCTTCGTGATCGACTGCGACGCCGTGGGCTGCGCGTGCACCGAAGTGATCGCGCTGGCCGTCTGACCGAAAGGTCAGCCCATCGGGTCGGTGCTTGACCGCACCGCGTCCGCGACCGGGGTTGCCGCTTCCTCCGGGTAGAACGGCGGCGTCAAGCGTCCCCAGCGCACGCAACTCCACCGGCCATCGGTGATCGGAGTCAAGGCCACCGATTCGGTGTTGTCCAGGTGATTGTCCAGCGCGAAATCGGCCTCCACGCCGGCCAGCACCGCGGCGGCCAGCCGGATCGCCGCGCCATGGCTGACGAGGACGATGTCACCGTGGAAGTCGCGGTTGTCGAGATAGCGCATGCGCAGGTCGGTGAGCACCGGCACGTAGCGGTCCAGAACGTCGTTGCCGGTTTCGCCGCCGGGCAGCGCGACGTCGAGCTCGCCATGGTGCCAGCGCTGGTAGATCGCGTTGAACTCGGCGACCGCGTCGTCGTCGTTGCGGTTTTCCAGCCGCCCGACCTGGACCTCGTGGACGCCGGTCATCTCGACGGCAGGCATCTCGAGCTGGCTTCCGATCACGGCGGCGGTCTGCAACGCCCGGGTGGCCGCCGAGTGTGCGAGCATCGCAGGCCGCCCCGAATGGCGGGCGAACGCACGGGCCTGGTCGCGGCCCAGCGGGGTCAGCTCGGCGCCCGGTGGGCGCGTGTCGAGGCGGCGCTCGACGTTTCCGAACGACTGGCCGTGGCGCACCAGGATCAACCGGCCACTCACCGCTGCGACCCCCGCGCGTCGGGCTGTCCGTCGCGCAGCCGCGCGAGCCAGCGCGCGGCATCGTCGGCCGACGGCGGTAACGCTCCGGCGGGTGAGCCGGTGGGCCAGGATCCTAGGTATCGCACATCAGCACAACGACGGTGCAGCGCTTTGAGTGCCTCGGCGACCGCGTCGTCGTCGATATGGCCCACACAATCGGCGAAGAAGCGGTAGGTCCCGAGTCCCGTTCTGGTCGGCCGGGATTCGATGCGGGTCAGGTCTATGCCGCGCACACCGAATTCGGCGAGCGCGGCCAGCAACGCGCCGGGCGCGTTGTCGATGTGCAGCACCACCGAGGTGCGATCGGCTCCGGTGCGCGCCGGCGGTGGTCCCGGGCGGCCGACCAGAAGGAAGCGGGTGCGGGCGTTGGCCTCGTCGACGACGTCCTCGGCCAGGGTGGTCAGCCCCCACCGCTCGGCGGCCAGCGGGGAGGTCACCGCGGCGTCCACGTGTCCCTCGGCCACCTGCTGGGCGGCGTCGGCGTTGGAGTACGCGGGCCGCAGCTTCGCGTCGGGCAGGTTGGCGGCCACCCAGTGGCGGACCTGGGCGGCCGCCACGCTGAAGGCCGCCAGCGTCCGCACGTCCGCCGCGCTGCGGCCAGGTTCGACCACGATGCTGAACGCGACGTTCAGCGTGGTTTCGGCGAACACCTGCAGGGGTGAGCCGATAGCGAGGCTGTCCAACGTGGGCGTCACGGAACCGTCGATCGAGTTTTCGATCGGGACGCAGGCGTAGTCGGCGGCGCCATCGCGCACGGCATCCAGCGCCGCGGAGTTGCTGTCGAAGGGCGCGGGTTCAACCGCGCCCAAGCCGTGGTCGGGCACCAGGCCGGCGGCGGTGATCTGTCGCAGCGCCGCCTCGGTGAACGTCCCCTCCGGACCGAGATATGCGATGCGTGCCACGTCCCAACCCTAGCGGCGTACAGGCCGGAGCACCCTTGCGACGCCATCCTGTGTAAGTTAACTTAGGCTTACCTAATTGAAGGATGAGAATGCTGTTACCGGTGAACTGCTCCGCACCGACAACCGCCGAACGCATCCGCAGCGCCTGCGTCCGCGCAGGCGGCGCGCTGCTGGCAATCGAGCATGACGACCCGGTCGCGACTCCCATGCATCACCTGATGGACGACGGCTCCGTCGCGCTGGCCGTTCCGGTTGAACGTGTGCGCGGGCTCACGCGCCCGATCTCCGGGTCACCTGCGCTGCTGGAGCTGACCGACTACGCGCCGCTCCCGCTGCGCGAACCGGTCCGTTCGCTGGTCTGGGTGCGCGGGCACCTCGAGGAGGTGCAGCCGACCGAGATCCTCGACACGCTCGACCTGATCGCCGCCGAATGCCCTAATCCGGCACTGCTGAGCGTCGAAACCCCGCGATGCGCCCCCGCCGTCAGCGACGAGCCGCGCTACACGCTGCTGCGGCTCGAGATCGCCTCGGTGGTGGTAACCGATGCCACCGGCGCGGAGCCGGTCAGCGTGGCCGACCTGCTGGACGCGCGGCCCGACCCGTTCTGTGCGCTCGAGTCGAACCTGCTGTGGCACCTGGACACCGCCCACAGCGATGTCCTGGCGCGACTGGTGTCCCGCCTCCCGGCGCCCCTGCGGCGGGGACACGTGCGACCCCTCGGGCTGGACCGCTACGGCGTCCGCTTCCGCGTCGAAGGCGACGACCGCGACCACGACGTTCGGCTGCCGTTCCACAAACCGGTCGACGACATGACCGGTCTGAGCCAGGCCATCCGGGTGCTGATGGGATGCCCGTTCATCAACGGACTTCGCGCGCGCGGCTAGCCGAAACCGCGGCGTACCGACGCGGCGGGGCGCGGGGCACGTACGTTAACCGGGTGAACGGCGACCGATCACCGCAGCGTCGGCGACCTCCGGGGCCGAGCCCGCGCCCGCGTGCCGGACAACCAGGCCCCGAGCCACCGCAAGTGATCCGCCGCCCGGCCGCGCCTCCGCCATCGCCGACCGCGGGGACCCGGCCGCTGCAGCCACACACCACACCACCCCCACCCCCCGCCGCTTCGCCGGCGCCACGGGTCGCGCCTCCCCGGCCGCAAGCACCGGGCCGCAAGCGCGGCAAGCTCCGCTGGGCTCGCAATGTGGTGATGGTCCTGCTGGCGGGCGTGCTGCTGATCGGTGCGGGCATCGTGGGCACGGCCGTCTGGTTCGACTACAAACTGCACCGCGAGCAAGTGCTCGCCGATTACCCGAACCGCCCCCCAGCCGGTCGGGGCACCAACTGGCTGATCGTCGGGTCGGACAGCCGCCAGGGGCTCAGCGCTCAGCAGCAACAGGATCTGGCCACCGGCGGCGATATCGGTAACGGCCGCACCGACACGATCCTGCTGGTTCACGTGCCGGGCATCGGATCCGGAGCGCCGACGACCATGGTGTCGATACCGCGCGACTCCTATGTGCCCATTCCGGGCCATGGAAAAGACAAGATCAACGCCGCGTTCGCGACGGGGGGCGCGCAACTGCTGGTCCAGACGGTGGAGCAGGCCACGGGGCTGCGCCTCGACCACTACGCCGAGATCGGCTTCGGCGGGTTCGCCGCGCTGGTGGACGCGCTCGGCGGCGTGACCGTCTGCCCGAAGGCGCCGTTCAACGACCCGTTGGCCGGCATCGACCTGCCCGCCGGCTGCCAGACTCTGACCGGCCGCAACGCGCTCGGCTACGTCAGGTCACGCGACACCCCGCGCGCCGATCTGGACCGGATGGTCAATCAACGGCAGTTCGTGACGGCGCTGCTGCATCGGGCCGCCAGCCCCGCGGTATGGCTCAACCCGTGGCGCTGGTATGCGGTAACGCGCGCGGCCGCGGACGCCCTGACCGTCGACCAGTTTGACCACGTCTGGGATCTGGCCCGGCTCGGCTGGGCGCTGCACGGGGCCCCCACCACCATGACGGTCCCGATCGGCGAGTTCACCAACGGCGGCGCCGGATCGGTTGTGGTGTGGAATCACGACGAGGCGGCCAAATTGTTCGAGGCGTTGGCGTCCGACGCACCGGCGCCCCCCGCGTCGGGCGAGCAGCAATAGCGGTCCGTCTAGCCGCTACCCTCGCCCGCACGGTTGCCCTGCAGCCATGCCTTGGTGCGGCCCGGGTGGTGGGTGGCGAGCCACGCCACCCCGACGTCGCGGCAGAAATCGATGTCTTGGTAGTCGTCGACGTTCCAGCAGTAGACCGCCCTGCCCTGGGCGATGGCGCGGTCGGCGAGCTGGGGATAGTCCTTCAGCGTCGTCAGCGAAGGCCCGACTGCGGTAGCACCGATAGCGGTGGGCGCACCGCTGGTCAGATAGCGCGCGGTCTTGCCGAGCAGCACCGTGGGCAGCAGCGGCGCGGCTCGCCGGATCCGCCAGACCGCGGATGCCGAGAACGACATCACCACCGCGCGGGACCGGTCCGCCGAGGCGGGCGCGGCGATGCCGAACCGATGCAGCGCCGCGAGCAGTTTGGTCTCCACCAACGAGCCGTACCGAACCGGGTGTTTGGTTTCGATGAACAGTTTCACCGGCCGACGCCAATCCAGCACCAGTGAAACCAACGCGTCCAGCGTCAACAAACTGGTGTCGCCGTGCGTGCCGTCTTCTCGCCAGCTGTCGTGCCACGCCCCGTACTCGAGCTCGCGCAGCTCGGCCAGCGTCATGGTGCTGACCAAGCCCGCCCCGGTCGAGGTCCGGTCCAGCCGGCGGTCGTGCACGCACACCAGATGCCCGTCCCGGGTCAACCGCACGTCACATTCGACGCCGTCGGCGCCCTCTTTGAGGGCGAGATCGTAGGCGGCCAGCGTGTGTTCGGGCCGCGCGGCCGAGGCTCCGCGGTGGGCGACGACATAGGGGTGCCCGGCGAGCACCTCGTCGGCCCACGTCATACCCCTATGCTGCCGGTTCCTGCCCCTTCAACTCAACTGGGTCGGCCGACGCCGGCGCGGCGGGCCGGTCATCGGGAACCGCGACCCAGCGGTGCGCGGGCCGCGCAACGGGTTTGCGGTGGAAACCCTCGAAGACACGAGTGGCGGCGGCCAGCGTACCGGCCGCGAACAGGTACGCGAAGACCATCAGAACGGTGTTGTTGGCGATGCCCTGGGCGTCGGTGGCGAAGCTGGTCGCGATCGCCGCGATGGACACGGCGTAGCTACACACCCACGCGCCCCACCACTGGAGGATGGTCTTGCGCAGGCGGGCGTAGTGCTCTTCGAGTAGCGCCAGCTCGATCACGTACACCGGGGCCCAGAGCAGGTTAGCCAGCGGCACGACGCACCCCGCCCACAGCGCCCGCGGCGAGCGCTGCTCAGGCAACCCATGATGGGCGAATACGGCGGCGCGGCGGGCGATCATCCAGCGGATCAGTTGCACGCCCGAAGCGATCACCGCCGCACCCGCGCCCACGCTGGCGAGCACGCCGAGCCAGTCGGCTCCGATGGCGACCCACGAGTTCAGCAAGGTGTTCCGGTTGATCACCAGCAGCACATACCGCACCACGTAAACCAGGGCGGCGATGCTGAGCACCAGCACACTGACGAAGGACGTGGTGCGGACGATCTGTGCAGGCGGCCCGGCCTGCACTGGCGCTGGTGCGGCGGCGGACGTCTGTGCGACGCGATCGGCCAAACCCCAGCGCGGTATGACGGCGTATCGCGGCGTGGGCCCGAGCGGACGGCGGCCACGACGGGTGGGCGGCGCTGCACCCGGTCGCACCGCTATCCAGCGGTAGCCGGGCGGCAGGTGCGGCGGGGTGCGCTGCCGCGTCGGCGTCGTCGCGGGGCGAGCCTGCGTCGGTGCGCCGGGCGCACCCCATCGCGGGTCGGCCGGGGGGCCATCGTGCGTGGGCGCCATGAGGGCCCCGCGGCAGCGGGGGCACCATTCGCGCTCTCGATCGCGCACGTTCCAGCGCGTGCCGCACTGGGAGCACACCTGGATCACCGGACCAGACTAACGCCGTCCCGACGGCGGCCAGGGAACACCGGTCACGGGCCGTGCGTGCACTGCGTCATCGACGACCATTCGAGCGGACTGGGCAACCGACTGAGCCGGCAAATACTATCCACAGTTTCCACAGGTTTATCCACACCCCTGAAGTGGGTACAGACAGCATCGCTACAGCCTCTGGCGGCAAACGGGGTGCCTCTGTGGATAACACCTCGGGTTTGCAACCACGTCGAGACGGCCCCGAATCGGTCGTTGAGCGAAATCGATTGGCTTGCTAAGCAATGGCACGGTCGTACCAGCCGGTCCTCGACTTTTCCCTTATGCCAGCGGTTATCGCCGGACCAAGGCTCAGCGATCATTTCTCAAGCCCGCCACGAAGCGCTATGATCGCGTTCGCGAAATGTATTTGTGACTCACTTCACTGATGCGAGGTGACTGGGGTGGAAGGCGAGTGATGGCCACGCATTCGTTCGGTCCGACTTCACCGGACTCGTCGAAGTCGTACTGCGGTTCGGCGGCGTGGAATCACAGTTACAGCATCGCCGCACTGCGCGCCGGGTTGATCGCCCTGGCGCTGCTCGCGGTGCTCGTGATCATCGTCTTGTCTTGAATCGCCGCTGAGCGGGTATCCGCGTTCCGGCTCACAAGCGTCGTTCTTGCGGAGCGCGCGGTCATGGAGCAGGGTTGATAACGGCTGACCGCCGCGAGGCGGTCCCGCGCGACTGAGCGTCAAGACGACAACCGAAGAAAGGAACGCCGTGGCTGAATACACTCTGCCCGACTTGGACTGGGACTATGCAGCGTTGGAACCGCACATCTCGGGGCAGATCAACGAGATCCACCACAGTAAGCACCACGCCACTTACGTCAAAGGCGTGAACGACGCTCTGTCCAAGCTCGAAGAGGCCCGCGCCAACGAGGACCACGCTGCGATCTTCCTGAACGAAAAGAACCTCGCCTTCCACTTGGGCGGTCACGTCAACCACTCGATCTGGTGGAAGAACCTGTCGCCGGACGGCGGCGACAAGCCGACCGGCGAACTGGCCGCCGCGATCGATGACGCGTTCGGGTCCTTCGACCGATTCCGCGCGCAGTTCAGCGCTGCCGCGAACGGACTGCAGGGGTCGGGCTGGGCGGTGCTGGGTTACGACACCCTCGGCAGCCGGCTGCTGACCTTCCAGCTATACGACCAGCAGGCCAACGTTCCGCTTGGCATCATCCCCTTGCTGCAGGTCGACATGTGGGAGCACGCCTTCTACCTGCAGTACAAGAACGTCAAGGCGGATTACGTGAAGGCCTTCTGGAACGTCGTCAACTGGGCGGACGTGCAGAAGCGGTACGCGGCTGCGACGTCGCAAACGAAGGGCCTGATTTTCGGCTGACTTCCATTTCAATCGGCGGGGCGTCGCGCAATTCGCGCGGCGCCCCGGTCGTATTGCTGACCATTTTTCGACTGCGGGAAAGCGCGCTTCTGCGCCGGTGACCGTGTCGTGTTGCACCGCGCCTAAACCGCAGGCATGCTTAATTATTCGGGCTTACCAGTGTGGTTATTCCAAGCGGAGGCGTCGCGCGGAGGTCGAAATGGAAACTGGGTCGGACGGGCCTATCGGGGTCTCCCCGTTCCATTCTCGTGGGGCCTTGAAGGGGTTCGTGATCTCCGGCCGCTGGCCCGACTCGACCAAAGAATGGGCGCAGCTGCTCATCGTCGCGGTCAGGATCGCCTCTTTGCCTGGATTACTCTCCACCACAACGGTCTTCGGAGCCCGCGAGGAATTGCCGGACGAGCCCGAGCCGGGCACGGTGGGCCTGGTGCTGGCCGAGGGCACCGTATTCGGTGAATCCGCAATCCAGCCAGGCTATTTCGCGGATCATCAGCCCCCTGCCCTGCTGATGTTGCACCCGCCTTCAGAAACGACGCCGTCGCTTCCCGAGTGCACCGGGGCGGCCTCGGGATGCGTATTGCTGCCCGGACTGCCATATCTGGGACTCGAGCATCGGGCGGCGTGGGTGGAGGCCGAAGCCGACGGCACCATCACGTCGATGGTGAGCCGAGTCGGTGTCGACCCGATCACCCACCCCGATACGGCAATACTGGCAATGCTGCTTGCCGCATAACGAAATGTCCGGCAACAGTTCGGGACTCGAATTCCAGAAATACGGCTGGCCGAACTCCGCTTCCCCGCTGGCGGACTGTGAACGCGTCCATTAACCTGGGACCGTTAGCGAAGGGGAGTAGCCCCAAATCGTCGAGTCGACATACTGGCGCACAGCCCGGCCGGCGAACCGGTTCATCCGGTGGGCGAGACCTTCGACCGGAGTTCGACGACTTGTCGTCGACGACGTGTCGAAAGGTCGTCCGCCATGCTCGCCGCCGCACTGTTGACGCTGGGAGTGGTGTTCGTCGCCGAACTCGGCGACAGGTCCCAGCTGATCACCCTGACCTACGCCCTGCGCTACCGGTGGTGGGTGGTGCTGAGCGGGGTGGCGCTCGCCGCGTTCGCCGTGCATGGGGTGTCGGTGACCGTCGGACACTTCCTGGGCGCTGCCCTGCCGGCGCGGCCGCTCGCCTTCGCGTCGGCGTTCGCGTTCCTCGCGTTCGCGGTATGGGCGTGGCGCGAAGGCGCGACGACAGACGAGGCGGTGTCGCAGCCGCGCGAACCGCGATTCGCCTTCCTGACCGTGGTGTCGTCGTTCGCGCTCGCGGAAATGAGCGACAAGACCGCTTTGGCGACGGTGACGTTGGCCAGCTATCACAATTGGATCGGAGTGTGGATCGGCTCGACGGCGGGCATGGTGCTGGCCGATGGGTTGGCGATCGTCGCGGGGCGGCTGCTGCATCGGCGACTTCCGGAGAAACTGCTGCACGTGGCGGCCAGTCTGCTGTTCCTCGCTTTCGGGCTGTGGATGCTGTTCGACAGCGCATTGGGCTGGTGCTGGGTGGCCGTCGCCGCGGCCGTCGCGGTAGCGATCGGCGCTGTCGTATTCGCGGTCGCCCAGACGCTGCGGCGCCGCCGACCGGTGGCGGCGATCGGCGCCGGACGGACGCCTACGGGCTAAGTTAACGACGCCTCGCCCACCGGTGTCCGGGTGCTCTTTCCCGGGCAGCGGGCCGCGTTTGGCATTCGACAGCAAAGGGCGTGCTAACCCGTTCCGGATTGCTGCTCCGTTGCGGTGCGATCGCCCAGCACCGCGCGGCATATTATCGCACGCGTCAGTGGGCCAATCGCCCGCCATCTCCGGCCGAACCTCGAATTCTGCGGATAACCTGTGAGTTTCACTTAATTAGTGGACACCCCAGCGAATCAGTTAGACGCTCGTCAAGTGGGGAGTTGGTGGCCGTCAGCAATGCCGGTCGACGTTCCCTCGGGGTTTGCACCTGGTTACGGTTACCAAGCCTCGCTACCATGATCAGCAAATACACCTAGGTAATAGTTCACTTCTACAGCCAAGTGGAGGTCTTATCGATGAGCACGACGTTCGCTGCTCGCCTGAACCGCCTGTTCGACACGGTGTATCCGCCCGGGCGCGGACCGCACACCTCCGCGGAAGTGATCGCGGCACTTAAGGCGGAGGGCATAACGATGTCTGCTCCCTACCTCTCCCAGCTGCGTTCAGGCAACCGCACCAACCCGTCGACGGCGACCATGGCCGCCCTGGCCAACTTCTTCCGAATCAAGTCGGCCTACTTCACCGACGACGAGTACTACGAGAAGCTCGACAAGGAGTTGTCGTGGTTGGCCACGACGCGCGACGATAACGTGCGCCGCATCGCCGTGCGCACGGCCGAGCTGTCCCCCGAGGCGCAGCGTGAGGTCATAGAGCGGGTCAACGAGTTGCGCCGGGCCGAGCACTTAGACGCCTGACGTCCACGCCAGGGCACCGGCCGTGGAGGCCGCCCTGCAGGGCTGCCGCCCGCCCATTCCGATTAGGGTTGGCTCAGCGGATCGCGCAACCGCGAGAGCTAATCCACGAGATGACCGGGAGGCGGCCGGGAATGGGCCTGTTCCGCAAGCGAAAGAGTCGCGCGACGCGTCGCGCTGAAGTCCGCGCGATCAAGGCCCGCGCGAAGCTCGAGGCCAAGTTGGCCGCAAAAAACGAGGTTCGCCGCGCCAAATCCGCCCAACGGGCGGAGGCCAAGGCGTTGCGCGCGCAGATCAAGGCGCAACGAGACAGCGACCGCAATGCGCTGAAAGTAGCCGAGGCCGAACTCAAAGCCGCGCGGGAGGGCAAGATCTTCGCACCGACACGAATTCGCCGGGTGCTGACGGTATCTCGGCTGCTCGCACCGATTCTCACCCCAATCATCTACCGTGCGGCCGTCGCGGTCCGCGCGCAGATCGATCAGCGCCGCGCTGATCAGCTCGGCATTCCGTTGGCCCAGATCGGCCAGTTCTCCGGTCACGGCGCCCAGCTGTCGGCCCGTATCGCCGGGGCGGAGAAGTCGCTGCGGATGGTTCAGGACAAGAAGCCCAAGGATGCCGAAACCAAGCAGTTCGGCGCCGCGATCGCCGAGCGGCTCACCGATCTGTCGGCGGCGATTACCGCCGCGGAGAACATGCCGGCCGCGCGGCGCCGAGCGGCCCACGCCGCCATCTCGTCGCAGCTCGACGGCATCGAGGCGGACCTGATGGCCCGCCTCGGTCTGAGCTGACCGCACACGGACCGCAGCAGCCGGCATGTCAACTCGCAGCAGGTGGATCCCGCGCAGCCTGATCGCGATCTTCGCGGCGGTCGCCCTGTATTTCGGAGCGGCGGCCCAAACCCCCGCCGCCTCTGCGCACGTGCACGCCAGCAGCGACAACGCGGTCCGCGGGTCCATGGCGATCGTCGCGTTCCAGGTGCCCAACGAATCGAACACCGGGGCGCTCACCACGGCGTTGACCATCACGCTTCCCAACGTCGCCTCGGCGCGCACTGAAAGCCTGCCCGGCTGGACGGCCAAGCTCGACCGGGACCCTGCGTCCGGCACCGTGCGCTCAGTGACGTGGACGGCCGCCCCCAACGGCGGAATCGGCCCAGATCAATTCGGGCTATTCCGGTTGTCGGTGAAGTTGCCAGACACCGATACCGTCAGCTTCCCCGCCGCGCAGACCTACGCCGACGGGACCGTCGTGAATTGGGATCAGCAGCCGCTGCCCGACGGGAGCGAGCCGGAGCACCCTGCGCCCACGCTCACCCTCGCCACCGCCCCGGCGGGCCCGCACCAACACCACGGGTCACCCAGCCCGGCGCCCGCCGCGGCGCGGTCGACTGCGGCCGATAACACCGCCCGGTTGCTGGGGGGAGCGGCTCTGGTGGTCGCGGCTGCGGGCGTCGCGATCGCACTGATCCGTCGACGGGCATGAGGCGGCTGGCGGTTGGTGTGTGCGTCGGCGTCATGTTCGTGATCGCCACACTGACCGCGCCGGCCGCGGGCGCCCACGCCACCCGCATATCGACCGATCCCCCGGCCGGCGCGGCGCTGGCGGCCGGCCCCCGGCGGGTGAGCGCCACTTTCAACGAGCAGTTGCAGACCGCATTCGCTGCCATGACGGTGGTCGGGCCGGACGGCAACGTGTGGTCCGCCGGAGAACCCACCGTGCAGGGTGCGGTGGTCGGCGTCGACCTGCGCGCGCTCGGACCGGCCGGCACCTACACGGTGAACTATCGGGTCACGTCCGCCGACGGCCACGTGGTGTCCGGGTCGTGGTCGTTCAGGCTCACGGTGGCCGGCACCGGCACGCCCGGTCCTCCCGTGGCGGCACCGGACGGCGGCGGCGCTCTCCCGGTCTGGCCGTTCGTGGCGGCGGCGGGGGCGCTCGTCGCCGGTGGCGCGTGGTGGGCGGCACGGCGCCGACGGTGAGAGCGGTCACCGGCGACCGGCGACCGAGGTGCCCCGAGGCGTCCTGGCATGATGGGACCTTGAACCCGGCGAGCTAGGGAACGACGACAGAGGAAGCTCAAGGAGCGGCCGCATGGCAGACCCGCAGGACCCAACCAACAGCGCACCCGACGGCGCCGGCACCCCGCCGGAGAAGAAACCGCCCGCCAAGGCGGCGAAAAAGATCGCCAAAGCGCCTGCCAAGAAGGCACCTGCGAAAAAGGCGCCCGCCAAGAAGGCACCGGCCAAGAAGGTGCCGGCAAAGAACGTCGCACCCGCGCCCCCGAAACCACCCGAGCAGCCCGCCGAGCGGCCGGTCGATGTGCAGCAGCGCGCAGAACGCAACGGCGACCTAACCGCCGCCGCCAAAGATGCTGCCGCCCAGGCGAAGTCCACGGTTGAGGCCGCGAACAACCCGGTCACTCCCGCGGCCGCGGGACCGGTGGCCGGTCAATCCCCGCTGCCGCTGATCGTCGCCCTGGCCGTCAGCCTGCTGGCCATCCTGCTCATCCGCCAGCTGCGTCGCCGCTGAGCGGCGAAGTGCCAGACGTGACGGTGTCTTTCCGGCCGACGGCCGACCTCGTTGACAGCATCGGTCCCGACGTGCGCAGTTGCGACGTGCAATTTCGCCAGTTCGGCGGGCGGGCCGAATTTGCCGGACCGATCAGCACCGTGCGGTGTTTTCAGGACAACGCTCTGCTGAAGTCGGTGCTTTCGGAGCCCGGCGGCGGTGGCGTCCTGGTCATCGACGGCGACGGCTCCCTGCACACCGCGCTGGTCGGCGACGTCATCGCCGAGTTGGCCCGCTCCAACGGCTGGGCCGGGCTCATCGTGAATGGCGCGGTGCGCGACTCGGCCACGTTGCGCGGCATGGACATCGGCATCAAGGCGTTGGGCACCAATCCGCGCAAGAGCACCAAGACCGGTGCCGGTGAGCGCGATGTCGAGGTCACCCTCGGCGGGGTGACGTTTGTGCCGGGTGAGATCGCCTACAGCGACGACGACGGAATCGTCGTCGCCGCAGCAGGGTGATCCGCTAAACCGCTACCGGTGCAGGCTTTTTCGCGAACTTTAAGCCTTCGTCGTCGACCTTGCCGCGCCGAATCGTGCGCATGTCGAAAAAGTAGTTCTGCTTGAGGCGCCACGGCTCCCGCGACCCTGACTTGGGCAGCAGATGCATCGAACGTCGGAAGTAGCCCGGGGTGAAGTCCATGAACGGCAGCTCGTCGACGGCGTCGCCGGGATGCTGCGGCTCCACGAAGTCAAAGCCCTTGGCATCCATGTAGTTCAGCAATCGGCAGACGAACTCGGAGACCAGGTCGGCCTTCAGCGTCCAGGACGCGTTCGTGTAGCCGAAGGTGATGGCGAAGTTGGGAACGCCGGAGAACATGAGGCCCTTGTAGGTCATCAGCGAGGTCAGGTCGATGTCCTCACCGTTGCGGGTCGGCTTCACCCCGCCCAGCAACTGCATGTTCAAACCCGTTGCGGTGATGATGATGTCGGCCGCCAACTCCTCGCCCGAAGTGAGCCTGATGCCGGTCTTGGTGAACCGGTCGATGGTCTCGGTGACGACGTCGGCCTTGCCGTGCCGGATGGTCCGGAAGAAGTCGCCGTCAGGGGCCAGGCACAGCCGCTCGTCCCAGACGTTGTAGCGGGGCCCGAAGTGCTTTTCGACGTCGTAGCCCTCCGGCAGGCGTCGCTTCACCATCGTCATCAACGTCTTGCGCATGTAGCCCGGAGCCTTACGGGACAGCTGGTACTGGAAGGTGCTGAACGCGATGGCTTTCCAGCGATTGGCCATGTGCGCGAGGCGCTCGGGCAGCAGCCGGTTGGCCTTCTCGGCGAAGGGATCGACGCCGGGCAGCGACCCGATGTAGGTCGGCGAACGCTGCAGCATCGTCACGTGACCCGCACCCGAATTCACCAGGGCGGGAATCAGGGTGATCGCGGTGGCACCGGATCCGATGACGACGACGCGCTTGCCCGCGTAGTCGAGGTCCTCCGGCCAGTGCTGCGGATGGACGATGGTGCCGCCGAAGTCCTCCGAGCCGGGAAAGGTGGGCGAGAACCCCTCGTCGTAGTTGTAGTAGCCGGTGCAGGCGAACAGGAACGAGCACGTCATCTCGCTCTGCCGGCCATCGCTCTCGACGGTCACCGTCCAGAGGTTGTCGGCGTCGGACCAGTCGGCGGCCACCACCCGATGGCGGTAGCGGATCTTCGGCTCGATCCGGTTCTCGACGGCGGTCTCTTTGATGTAGGCCTTGATCGAGGCCCCGTCGGCGATCGACTTCGCCGAGCGCCAAGGCTTGAACCGGAAGCCCAGCGTGAACATGTCCGAGTCCGACCGGATGCCCGGGTACTTGAACAGGTCCCAGGTTCCGCCCAGGTCGGCGCGGCGTTCGAGGATGGCGTAGCTCTTCGTCGGGCAGCGTTCCTGCAGGTGCCAGGCCGCACTCACGCCGGAGATACCGGCGCCCACGATGAGGACGTCAAGGTGCTCAGTCATGACGGCAACGCTATCAACGCGATGTCGAACTAGTCAACACCGTGTCGAAACTTTCAACAGCGTGTAAGGTAGCGGCCGTGACTACCGTCGGTTCGGCCCGCACCCACCGTGGCAGGCGCTCCGCGCGCCCGTCCGGCGACGATCGTGAGCTGGCCATCCTGTCCACCGCCGAGCGGCTGTTGAGGGACCGCCCGCTCGCCGAAATCTCGGTCGACGACCTGGCCAAGGGGGCCGGCCTGTCCCGGCCGACGTTCTACTTCTACTTTCCCTCCAAGGACGCGGTGTTGTTCACCCTGTTCGAACGCGTGATCATGGAAGCCGACTCCGCCCTGGAGACCATGGTCGCCAACCCGCCCGCCGATCTGAAAGCGTTGTGGCGCATCGGGATCAACGTGTTCGTCGAGACGTTCGGAGCGCATCGGGCGGTGTCGTTGGCCGCCGACGCGGCGCGCACCAACAAGGACGTCGACGACCTGTGGTCGCGCTTCATGCAGAAATGGGTCGACCACACCACCACCGTGATCGAAGCCGAGCGCGCCCGCGGCGCCGCGCCGGTCACGCTGCCGGCCCACCATCTGTCCGCGGCACTGAATCTGCTCAACGAAAAGGTCATGCTCAGCTCGTTCGCCGACGGGCGGCCGTCGGTGCCCAGCGAGCAATTGCTCGACACGCTGGTCCACGTCTGGGTCAGCAGCGTCTACGGCGCAGCCGGCTGAACCGGGCTTGTCGGCGCCGTATGCGAACATATGTTCGTGCGGTGCGATGCGTCCATCCTGCACGCGGACCTCGATTCCTTCTACGCGTCCGTCGAGCAGCGCGACGACCCGACCCTGCGCGGCCGCCCGGTGATCGTGGGCGGCGGAGTGGTGCTGGCCGCGAGTTACGAGGCCAAGGCCTACGGGGTGCGGACGGCCATGGGCGGTCAGCAGGCGCGCAGGCTTTGTCCACAGGCCGTCGTGGTGCCCCCGCGGATGAGCGCGTATTCACGGGCCAGCGACGCCGTCTTCGAGGTGTTCCGCGATTGCTCCCCGGTGGTCGAGGCGCTGTCGGTGGACGAAGCGTTCCTCGATGTCGGCGGGCTGCGCCGGGTCAGCGGCACGCCGGTCGCGATCGCCGAGCGGCTGCGGGCGGACGTGCGCGACCGCGTCGGGCTGCCGATCACCGTCGGCGTCGCCCGCACGAAGTTCCTCGCCAAGGTCGCCAGCCAGGAAGCCAAGCCCGACGGGCTGCTGCTGGTTCCGCCCGATCAGGAGCTGACGTTTCTGCGGCCGCTGCCGGTGCGCCGGCTCTGGGGTGTGGGCGCGGTGACCGCCGAGAAACTACGCGCGCACGGCATCGTGACCGTCGCCGACGTCGCCGAGCTCAGCGAGTCCGCTTTGGGCTCGATGGTCGGCGGTGCGATGGGCCGCCAGCTGTATGCGTTGTCCCGCAATATCGACCGCCGCCGGGTGACCACCGGTGTGCACCGCCGGTCCGTCGGCGCTCAGCGGGCCCTGGGCCGCGCCGGAAACACCATGTCGGACAACGAAATCGACGCCGTCGTCGTGAATCTCATCGACCGCATCACCGACCGCATGCGGGCGGCGGGGCGTACCGGTCGCACGGTGGTGCTGCGGCTGCGCTTCGACGACTTCACCCGGGCCACCCGATCGCATACGTTGCCGTGGGCCACCTCGTCGACCGCGCCCCTGTTGGCCGCCGCACGTCAATTGGTCGCCGACGCAGCGCCGCTTATCGCGCAGCGCGGCCTGACGCTGGTCGGCTTCGCCGTATCGGGTATCGACCGCAGCGGGTCCCAGCAGCTGATGCTGCCCTTCGGCGAGCCGAAGCACCGCGGCGACGACATCGACGCGGCCATCGACCGGGTGCGCCGGCGCTACGGCAAGTCGGCGCTGGCGCCCGCGGTGCTGCTGGGCCATGATCCGGGCTTCGAGATGCCGCATTTGCCCGACTGACGGGCGTGTAGACGATCAGCTGACGTCGCGGCCGCGTGGATTCATGTTCAGGAGGCTGCCGGGTTCACCGACTTGTCCTGGCGTACCGGCGCTTTCACGGCCGCGATGCCGAAAAAACTCTCGATACCGCCGCGCAGCCGCTCTTCTCGCCAGTACTCGCCATGACCAACCGTCTCCGCACATGAGCGTTCGGTGACATCTATGTTGTCGCGGGGCCGTTTTGTGGGCAGTTCAGATCCGATCGGATCGGTCTTGCGCCAATAGTTGCGCCACCACGACCCGTTGTAGGTCATGTTTGCCGTCTTGCGGAAGAAGTCGCAGTCGAAATAGCGGGGAAAGAACGTTTGGTACAGCGTGGACAGCGGTGATCCGCAGGTGTACAACGCGATGCGCCCCGAGCGGGCGGTATTGCCGGCCTGATGCAGGTTTTCCTTGAGCGCGCGGCGGTCGGTTTTGCCCTCGGTCGGTTGCTCGGTCCAATGCCCGCCGCGGACGAACCAGGCGCAAACCACCGAGCCCTGACTGTGTCCGACGAGGGCGATAGGCAGATTGGGGAAGTCCATCACCAGGTCATTGATCGTCTGGCGGATCCCGGCGAGCAAGGCTCGACGATACGATGCGCCAGCTAACGGATGCAGATCCGGCGCCCAGAAACCCGCAATGTCTGCGATAGAACCGAAGGTGCGGCGGAGCCGATCGGCCAGTTTTTCGGGACGTCGAATAATAACGAGGACGATCGCGATCGCGCCGGCGATCTGCAGGCCTAGGAGAATGTCATCCCTCTGACGGGGCGTTGCCCACACGAAGGCGTACCCCATCAGAATCCAGAGGATTCCGGTGCAGAGGATGGCGACGGCGACGAGGGGGGCCAAGTGTTTGGGCAACGATTCGACCAATGCGTGGGTCACGGTCGCTTCCTTGAAGCCGGGCCTCTTGGAGCCCGGTGTGACCGCTAACCGCTTGCGTTGCCGTCGCAATTCGATGCGTACGGCGATCGCGGCGAGCGTCAGCATGGCGAGAAAGAAGACGGGCGTGAGATCGATCCATAACGCAGAGCCGGCGAAGGAGACCTCCGCGGTCTTAAAGCCGGTCGGTTTGGGCAGCAGGACATTAGAGATGTACGAGCCCGGCGCGATGTGTCGGAACGGAACCTGCGCATCCGGAACGAATCGGAGCAGGCTATCGGTGAACAGCCGGAGCATAGAACCGGCCGTATGCATGAGAGACACCGCTAGGACGAGTAGGGCCGCGGCCCCCGCGAAGGCGGGGCAGTCTTGCTTCTTCCAGAGCGCGAGGACACACAGTCCCATTGCCGTTATCCATATGATCGCCGTGGACACGACCACGAGGGCGGTCATCGCATCGACGGTGTTGTCCGGAGCGCCGTCCGGCAAAAACAGCCGGTGCAGCCAGTCGCCGGTCTTCGATGCGGGCTTCGTGTGCAGAATCGGGACCATCCCGGCGAGCGCGGCGATCGAAATCACCGAGACCAGTGCTCCACCCTTGTCGACCAACACCCGGCCGATGACCATCCGATACGCGATGAACAAAATGAAGAGGCCGGGTCCGATAACCTGCAGCACCACCGCGGTCAGCCGGTCGTCCCGTAGTCCCATTTTCTGCCAACACGATTCCAGAATCACCGTGATCCACGCGGCCATCGAGATGGTCAGCAGCAGCCCTGCGACAGCGACCCCGGCTCGCATGAGGGGGCGGAACATTTTCTGCCTGGGCTCCATGTAGCCCGCAACGTTGACCAGTGTGAACGGAAACGCCAGGTACCAGCTGAGGTGCCGAGTCAGCTTACGATTCGCGCGACTCCAGTTCACCAGGCGTAGTTCGTGCGACGGCAGGCGCGGTACCTGGCCGATCCACACCCGGCTGTCGACCAGCTCTTTGTAGCTGGGCCGTCCGAGTGCGCTGTATCTGTCGTGATCACCGATGCCGTGGACCCTCACCTCGACACCTTGGGGTCGATCGCGGTGATTACGCGCCTGGCTGTTGTCGCCGACCATGACATGCGGGTCGTGCAAGCCAAATCGCTCCACGCCCTCGCGCGTCGACCGTGATGACGGGTGGGGGACGACTCTTCCGTCGGAGGGTTGTCCCTCAAGCGCCTTCGGCGCTACGGCAGGTGCCGGCGATTGCGCCTGGTTGTCAGTGTGCGGTTGCCGTTCCGTGGTCGTCATGATGTGGTCCCTCGCGGATCTCGTCCGAGAATCGGATCGTATGCCCGCCGAACCCCGGCGACCTGCGTAGTCGGGTACTCCAACCGCCGTGGCGGTCTGCACCGAGGTGAGGTAGTCCACTACGCGTGTGCCAACCATTTAGGCGAACCACACTGGGCGATGTAGAGATCAAGCCAACCCGGTGATGAATTCATCGGCGAGACCGAAGGGGTCGGACCATGAGCGGCGCCAAGACGGTAGCCGGGGTCCTAGTAGGGACCGTCGTGTCTCTCGCGATCGGAGCGCTGGCCGGCGCGGGGGTGGCATCGGCCGGCGAGGATGACTATGTCAACGACCTCGCCAACAGCAACATCAATGGGCCGAGGGCACAACTGGTGCGTATGGGATATCTGGCATGCGCCAACAAGAGCGGAAAGTCGCGGGCAGACTCCATTCAAGACATCGTCAATCAGAGCAAGCAGAACGGGAGCAAAGGGCTAGATGAGCAACAAGCCGACTTTCTCTACGGGTCGGCGATGAGGAACCTTTGCGGCCGTTGAGCCCGTCCTGACGCCCTCGGCAACCTTAGGAGCCGGTCCACTCCAGCAGCCGCTCGGCGGGCCAGGTGTTCACGATCCGGTCAACGGGAACGCCCGCGTCCAGCGCGCGCTGGGCGCCATAGCCCAGGAAGTCCAGCTGGCCGGGGGCGTGGGCGTCGGTGTCGATGGTGAACACGCAACCGATCTCGAGCGCCAAATTCAGCAGCCGGCCCGGCGGATCGCGCCGCTCGGGACGAGAGTTGATCTCCACCGCCGTTCCGTGGTCGCGGCATGCGGTGAACACCGCTTCGGCGTCGAACTTGGATTCCGGCCGGATGCCGCGATTCCCGGAAACCAGCCGGCCGGTGCAGTGACCCAGCACGTCGGCGTGCGGGTTGGCCACCGCCCGCAGCATGCGCCGGGTCATCGCGGCGGCGTCCATCGACAATTTGGAATGCACGCTGGCCACCACAACGTCGAGGCGCTCCAGCAGCTCGGGCTCCTGATCCAGGCTGCCGTCGTCAAGGATGTCGACCTCGATCCCGGTCAGGATGCGCATCGGCGCGAATTTCTCCCGCAGGCCGTCGATCACGTCGAGCTGTTTGCGTAACCGTTCCGGCGACAGGCCGTTGGCGATGGTCAGCCGCGGCGAGTGATCGGTGAGCGCGCAGTACTCGTGGCCCAGCGCCGCCGCGCTGGCCATCATCTCCTCGATCGGCGCGGAGCCGTCCGACCAGTTGGAATGCAGGTGCAGATCGCCGCGCAGCGCGGAGCGGATGTCGCCGCCGCCGAGATCCTCTGCGCTGGAACGCAATTCGACCAACACGTCGGGCTCGCGGCCGGACCAGGCCTGGTCGATGACCTTGGCCGTCTTGGGGCCGATCCCCGGCAGCGACTGCCAGCTGTTGGCCTGGCCGTGCCGCTCCCGGGTCGCCTCGTCGAGGGCCTCGATGATGTCGGCCGCGTTGCGATAGGCCATCACGCGTCGGGGATCGTGCCGGCTTCGGTCCTTGAAGTAGGCGATCTCCCGCAATGCCGCTACCGGATCCATGACCCCAGTGTGCCCGCCCCACTCACAAGAGCTGGCCGGCGACGAATCCGGCGAGCAGCACGCCGAACCCGCCGATCTCCCCTGCGATCAGAAACGCCATCGCCACCGCGATACTCCGGTCGGCGTTTTCGAACTGGTTGACGGTGTCGCGCCGTGCTCCGTGGTAGATGTACGCCAGGATGGCCGCCACGAAGAAGAAGACGACCACGCCGGCGGCCGTCAGGTTCACCCACCCCGGCCACGCGCTCAGCTGAACGAAGACGGCGAGCAGCAGCGTCGCGAACGAATACAGCAGTGCGGCCCGGTGCGCGATATCGACATAGGGATGCGCAAGGTGGGTCTCCGACGTCATCATCTCGCGGTATTTCCACACCCCCAGCACCAGCGCAAGCATGAAGATCAAGCCCGCCGCCAGCAGGGTGATCTTGGTGTCAATTCCGAGGGAGCCAGTCATCGCGCGCTTGAGTTTAGTTGCCCTTCATAAACACCGGCTAACGTCGGTGCCATGCGATTCGCTTTCAAGACTTCTCCGCAGAACACCACCTGGGCACAGATGCTCGCCGTCTGGCAAGCGGCCGACGACATCGAGGTCTACGAGTCCGGCTGGACGTTCGATCACTTCTATCCGATCTTCTCCGACAGCAGCGGACCCTGCCTGGAGGGCTGGACGACGCTCACCGCGCTCGCGCAGGCCACAAACCGGCTGCGCGTGGGGACATTGGTGACCGGGATCCACTACCGCCACCCCGCCGTGCTGGCCAATATGGTTGCCGCGCTGGACATCATCTCGAACGGGCGGCTCGAGTTGGGGATCGGCGCCGGCTGGAACGAAGAGGAGTCGGGCGCGTACGGCATCGAGCTGGGCAGCATCAGGGAACGCTTCGACCGGTTCGAGGAGGCGTGTGAGGTGCTGACCAGCCTGCTCAGCCAGGAGACCACCGACTTCGACGGCAAGTTCTACCAGCTCAAGGGTGCCCGCAACGAGCCCAAGGGTCCCCAGCGGCCGCACCCGCCGATTTGCATCGGCGGCAGTGGGGAGAAGCGCACGCTGCGGATCACCGCCCGTTACGCCCAGCACTGGAATTTCGTGGGCGGTCCGCCCGACGTTTTCGCCCACAAGCGTGACGTCCTGGCCTCGCACTGCGCGGACATCGGCCGCGACCCGAAGGAGATCATGCTCTCGGCACACTTGCGCCTGGAGCCGGACCTGAACTACGGCAAGCTCATCGAGGACGCGGCCGCGCTGGCCGCCGAGGGCTTGGATCTGGGCATCGTCTACCTTCCCCCACCACACGACCCGGCCGTGCTGGAACCGCTCGCCGAGGCGATCCGCGACTCGGGCTTGGTGGATCGCTGACGCAGTTTCCGCGGCGTGTTCCCCGACCGCCCGGTGAAAATCCCGCGGGCGCGCGCTGAGCAAACTCGACGGGCCCCAACCGCGGCGCCCGCGCGGCGGTCACGCACCAAAGAGCAGCAAGTCCTGAGCCGTCACCAGACGCTCATGCTTGGCGGGAAACTCACGACTTTTCACCGGGTGACGCAACCATGACCAGGCGATTCGCCCCATCCGTGTCCGAGGTAATGGGTGGATATGCACAAGAATCTCTCCTGCGATCGGTGCGTTCAACCGGTAAACCGGTGCGACCCCGTGTGAGCGGGCTCACAACGGGTTATTAGACACCTGCCCTCTGGCAAACAGTGGGAGACTCGCCGAACAAAGTCGGCCGTGTTTCTCGTGTGACTGGTGTTACTACTGAAGCGGTACGGCGGTGGGCTTGACCGGCGCCGGCAGCGCAGTCGTCCCCATCAGGAATCGGTCCGCCGCGGCTGCGGCGGCCCTGCCCTCAGCTATCGCCCAGACGATCAGCGACTGGCCACGACCCATGTCGCCGGCAACGAAGACGCCCGGTACCGACGTGTCGAAATCGGCGCCGCGGGCGACGTTGCCGCGCTCGGTGAATTTCACCGCGAGGTCGGTGAGCAGGCCCTCCTTCTCGGGACCGACAAATCCCATCGCCAGCAACACCAGGTCGGCCTCGAGATCGAACTCGGACCCCTCCACCTTGACGAACTTGCCGTCTTGCATCGTCACCTCGTGCGCCTTAAGCGCCGTCACGTGACCGTCTTCGCCGACGAATTCCTCGGTGTTGACCGAGAACACCCGCTCGCCGCCTTCCTCGTGCGCCGAGGACACCCGGTACATCAGCGGGTAGGTCGGCCACGGGGTGGACGGCGCGCGCGTCTCGGGCGGGCGCGGCATGATCTCGAACTGGTGGATGACTTTCGCACCCTGCCGGTGCGCGGTGCCCAGGCAGTCGGCGCCGGTGTCGCCGCCACCGATGATGACGACCTTCTTGTCCTTGGCAGTGATCGGCGGCTCCCCGTCGGGCCCCACCACGTCGTCACCCTCCTGCACGCGGTTCCCCCACGGCAGGTACTCCATCGCCTGGTGGATGCCGTCCAGTTCGCGGCCGGGGATCGGCAGATCACGCGCGGCGGTGGCACCTCCGGCCAGCACCACGGCGTCGAAATCGGCACGCAGTTGCTCGGCGGTGATGTCGACGCCGACCTTGACCCCGGGCCGGAATTCGGTTCCCTCGGCCCGCATTTGGTCCAGCCGGCGGTCGAGGACGCGCTTTTCCATCTTGAATTCCGGGATGCCGTAGCGCAGCAGCCCACCGATGCGATCGGCCCGCTCGAACACGGTGACCGTGTGCCCGGCGCGGGTGAGCTGCTGGGCGGCGGCCAGGCCCGCAGGCCCGGAACCGACCACGGCGACCTTTTTTCCGGTCTTCACGTCCGGCGGCAACGGCCGCACCCAGCCCTCGTCGAAGGCCTTGTCGATGATCTCCAGCTCGATCTGCTTGATCGTCACCGGATCCTGGTTGATGCCGAGCACACAGGCCGGCTCGCACGGCGCCGGGCACAGCCGCCCGGTGAAGTCCGGAAAGTTGTTGGTGGCGTGCAGGCGTTCGATGGCATCGCGCCACCGGTCCGTGCGCACCAGGTCGTTCCATTCCGGAATCAGGTTGCCCAGCGGGCAACCGTTGTGGCAGAACGGAATACCGCAGTCCATGCATCGGGTCGCCTGCTCGCGCAACGTCTCGTTGTCGAACTCTTCGTAGACCTCGTGCCAGTCGCGCAACCGCAGCGGGACAGGCCGACGCTTCGGCAATTCCCGATGCGTGTATTTCAGGAAGCCGCTCGGATCAGCCATGCGCGGCCGCCATGATCGCCTTGTCGACATCCACGCCGTCGCGTTCTGCTTCGGCGATGGCCTGCAACACCCGCTTGTAGTCCCGCGGCATCACCTTGGCGAAGTGCCGCTGGTGTTGCGACCAGTCACCCAGAATCCGCTGGCCGACAGCGGAATCGGTGGCATCAACGTGTGCCTGAATCATGCCGTGTAACCACTCGTAGTCATCTTCATCCAAGCTCTCGAGCTCGACCATCTCAGCGTTGAGATTGCCTGGGAATTCGCCCTGCGGATCGTATACGTAGGCCACGCCGCCGGACATGCCCGCCGCGAAGTTGCGGCCGGTGCGACCGAGAACGACAACCTTGCCGCCGGTCATGTATTCGCAACCGTGGTCGCCGACGCCCTCGACGACGGCGTGCGCCCCGGAATTACGGACGGCGAATCGCTCGCCGACGACGCCACGCAGGTACGCCTCGCCGCTGGTCGCCCCGAACAGGATCACGTTGCCGCCGATGATGTTGTCCTCGGCGACATAGTCCTGGGGGGCGTCGTCGGACGGCCGAACCACGATCCGGCCACCGGACAGGCCCTTGCCGACGTAGTCGTTGGCGTCGCCGTAGACGCGCAGCGTGATGCCACGAGGGACGAACGCACCGAAGCTGTTGCCCGCCGAGCCGTCGAACGTGATGTCGATGGTTCCGTCCGGCAACCCTTGTCCGCCATAAGCTTTGGTGACCTCATGGCCGAGCATGGTGCCCACCGTGCGGTTGACGTTGCTGATGGTCGTGGAGAACCGCACCGGCTTTCCGGAGTCCAGCGCCTCGCGGCTCATCACGATCAACTGCTGGTCCAGCGCCTTGTCCAGACCGTGGTCTTGGCGCGAGCTGCAGTACAGGTCCTGGTTCATGAACGCCGATTCCGGCTCGTGCAACACCGGGGCCAGATCCAGCCGGTGCGCCTTCCAATGGGCCCGAGCCAGCGTCATGTCCAGGGAGTTCACCTGGCCGACGGCCTCGTTGATCGTGCGGAATCCCAACTGCGCCATGTATTCGCGAACCTCTTCGGCGATGAACATGAAGAAGTTCTCGACGAATTCGGGCTTACCGGTGAAGCGTTCGCGCAGCACCGGGTTTTGGGTGGCCACCCCCACGGGGCAGGTGTCCAAGTGGCAAACCCGCATCATGATGCAGCCGGAGACCACCAGCGGCGCGGTGGCGAAGCCGAATTCCTCGGCGCCGAGCAGCGCCGCGATCATCACGTCGCGGCCCGTCTTGAGCTGGCCGTCGACCTGGACCACGATGCGGTCACGTAATCCGTTCAGCAGCAACGTCTGCTGTGTCTCGGCCAGCCCCAGCTCCCACGGAGCCCCGGCGTGCTTCATCGAAGTCAGCGGGGTCGCGCCGGTGCCGCCGTCGTGCCCGGAGATCAGCACCACGTCGGCATGGGCCTTCGACACGCCCGCGGCGACCGTCCCGACGCCGTTCTCGGAGACCAGCTTGACGTGCACCCGCGCGGCCGGGTTGGCGTTCTTCAGGTCGTGGATCAGCTGCGCCAGATCCTCGATGGAGTAGATGTCGTGGTGCGGCGGCGGCGAAATCAGGCCGACGCCGGGGGTGGAGTGGCGCACCTCGGCAACCCACGGGTACACCTTGTGCCCCGGAAGCTGGCCGCCCTCACCGGGTTTCGCACCTTGGGCCATCTTGATCTGAATGTCGGTGCAGTTCGTCAGATAGTGCGACGTGACGCCGAACCGCCCGGAGGCGACCTGTTTGATCGAGCTGCGCCGCCAATCGCCATTGGGATCGCGGTCGAACCGCTTGACGTCCTCGCCGCCTTCACCGCTGTTGGACCGGCCACCCAGGCGGTTCATCGCGATTGCCAGCGTCTCGTGCGCCTCGGCGGAGATCGAGCCGTAGCTCATCGCCCCGGTCGAGAAGCGCTTGACGATCTCGCTGGCGGGCTCCACCTCTTCCACGGGAATAGGCGGATTGACCCCGGCCCGGAACTTGAGCAGGCCGCGCAGCGACGCCATCCGCTCGCTCTGGTCGTCGACCAGACGGGTGTAATCCTTGAACACCTTGTACTGGCCGGTGCGCGTCGCGTGCTGCAGCTTGAAGACGGTCTCGGGGTTGAACAGGTGGTACTCGCCCTCGCGGCGCCACTGGTATTCCCCGCCCACCTCGAGCTCGCGGTGGGCGCGCTCGTCCGGGCGGTCCAGGTAGGCCAGCGCGTGCCGGGCGGCGACATCGGCGGCGATGTCGTCCAGGGTGACGCCGCCGATGGGACAGCTCAAACCGGTGAAGTACTCGCTGAGCACGTCTTCGGAAATGCCGACGGCCTGGAACAACTGCGCGCCGGTGTAGGACGCCACCGTCGAGATGCCCATCTTGGACATGACTTTCAGCACGCCCTTGCCGGCGGCCTTGATGTAATTGCTCAGCGCCTTCTTGCGGTCGATACCTTCGATCACGCCGCGATCGAGCATGTCCTCGATGGACTCGAACGCCATGTACGGGTTGATCGCCGCGGCACCGAAGCCGACCAGCGCGGCCATGTGATGGACCTCGCGGGCGTCACCGGTTTCCACCACCAGGCCGACGTGGGTCCGGGTCCGGTCGCGCACCAGGTGGTGGTGCACCCCCGCCACCGCGAGCAGCGACGGGATGGGCGCCATCTGTTCGTCGGATTCGCGGTCGGACAGGATGATCACCCGCGCGCCGTCAGCGATCGCCGCCGACGCCTGCGCGCGCACCTCCTCGAGCGCGTTGGCCAGGCCGGCGCCGCCCTCGGCGACCGGGTACAGGCAGCGAATCACCTTAGAGCGCATGCCATGCGGGCGACCATTGACCTCGTCATCCGGGTCGAGGTTGATCAGCTTCGCCAGCTCCCTGTTGCGCAGGATCGGCTGTGACAGCGCGATCTGGTGACACGAGCGCTCGGTCGGCGTGAGCAGGTCGCGCTCGCCGCCGGTGGTGCCCTGCAGGCTGGTCACCACCTCCTCGCGGATGGCGTCCAGCGGCGGGTTGGTCACCTGCGCGAAGAGCTGCTGGAAGTAGTCGTAGAGCATCCGGGGCCGCTGCGAGAGTACCGCGACGGGGGTGTCGGTGCCCATCGACCCGATCGGCTCGGCGCCGCTGCGGACCATCGGCGCGACCAAGAGGTTGAGTTCCTCGTAGGTGTAGCCGAATATCTGCTGGCGCTTGACCAGTCGGTCATGGGGCATCCGCTTGTAGTTGCCCTGCGGCAGGTCGTCGAGCGGGACCAGGTTCCTGTCCAGCCACTCCTGATACGGGTGCTCGGCGGCCAGCTCCGCCTTGATCTCCTCGTCGGAGACGATGCGGCCCTGCGCGGTGTCCACCAGGAACATGCGGCCGGGCTGCAGGCGCATGCGACGGACCACCTTGGCCGGGTCTAGGTCCAGCACGCCGGCCTCGGACGCCATGACCACCAAGCCGTCTTCGGTGACCCAGATTCGCGAGGGGCGCAAGCCATTACGGTCGAGCACGGCGCCGATGATGGTTCCGTCGGTGAACGTGATCGACGCCGGGCCGTCCCACGGCTCCATCAACGAGGCGTGGTACTGATAGAACGCCCGTCGCGCGGGGTCCATCGTCTCGTTGCGTTCCCAGGCCTCGGGGATCATCATCAACACCGCGTGGGCCAGGCTGCGCCCGCCCAAGTGGAGGAGTTCGAGGGCCTCATCGAAACGCGCGGTGTCGGACGCCCCCGGCGTGCAAATCGGGAACAACTTCTCGACGTCGGCTTCCGCCCCGAAAACGTCGGTCTTGATCAGCGCCTCGCGCGCACGCATCCAGTTCTCGTTACCGGTGACGGTGTTGATCTCACCGTTGTGCGCGACGCGACGGAACGGGTGTGCCAGCGGCCACGACGGGAACGTGTTGGTGGAGAACCGGGAGTGCACGATGCCCAGCGCGCTGGTCAGCCGATCGTCTTGCAGGTCAAGGTAAAACGCCTTGAGCTGTGGAGTCGTCAGCATGCCCTTGTAGACGAGGGTCTGACCGGAAAGGCTTGGGAAATATACGGTTTCGCGCCCGGGCCCATCCTGGCCAGGACCCTTGGTGCCCAGTTCGTGCTCGGCGCGCTTACGCACCACATAGGCGCGGCGCTCCAGCGTCATGCCGGACGCGCCCGCCATGAATACCTGCCGGAAGGTCGGCATCGCGTCACGGGACAAGGCGCCGAGCGACGAATCGTCGATGGGCACATTGCGCCAGCCCAAGACCGTCAGGCCCTCGGCTTCGGCGATCTTCTCCACCGCGGCACACGCCGTCGCGGCGTCCTTGGACGACTGCGGCAGAAACGCGATGCCGGTGGCGTAACTACCCTCGGGGGGCAACTCGAAGTCGACGACCTCGCGAAGAAAGGTGTCGGGGACCTGAAGCATGATGCCGGCGCCGTCACCACTGCGGGGCTCGGCGCCCTGGGCACCCCGGTGCTCAAGGTTCAGCAGCGCGGTGATTGCCTTATCCACGATGTCGCGGCTACGACGGCCGTGCATATCGACGACCATGGCAACCCCGCACGAGTCGTGCTCGAACGCGGGGTTGTATAACCCGACGCGCTTGGGCGTCATATGCACCTGACCCTTCACCTGAACGTTCTGTGCGGCCGTTACCAGCGGCCCCGACGAGGTCGCACCCGGAGGTTGCGGGCTAGAACTCCTTCGGCCTTGTCTCGAGGGGCTGTGCCCCAGGCGGAGATGATCCTGTTAGGGATGTCCGTGCAGCATTGAACGGCGGCCTGGAACCTGTCTCGACAAGTCGTAAAACGATATGACAATACCCGCCTGACATGCCAACTTCGTCAAGTCTAACCGCCAGTCGGCGGCGTCGTAAATTTCGCTGCCGCCGCTGATGCGCAATTGTGCCCACCCCCGGTCCGGGGCCGCGGAATCCTTTGGTAGCTGCGGGTGCTCCGAGAATTCCTGGTCCGGGTCCGCCCCTTTCGGCGAGTTTGCTGGCGAGCCCGGTGAGCCGGTCGGTGATGTTGCTGGGCGCCGGTATGAGCGTGCTCAGCGCCCAGCCGGGTGCGTCACGGCGGTCCGTAGCCGCGCGAGGCCGAGTTTGCAGGTTCGCGCATACGACGCGACGGGAGATACTGGACAGAATTGGTCACAACCGGCGTCGCAGGTTGGACGGTGGCGCTTATCACGTAATACGTTCGTCGCCGCCGGCCCATCGGCGCGACGATCGACCCCCCGGCACGCGAGGAGCCCATGAACGAGCGCGACGAATTCCTGCGGGACCGTCTGCAGCCCGAGCGGCCGAGCACCCCGGCGCAACCGTCCGGTCCCTCCTCGCGGCAGCCGCAGCCCGCGCCCCACGAATCCCGGCCCGCCACTCCTCCGGTCGCCCAGCGGCCAGCCCCCCCGCGGCCGCCATCGGCTCCGCCGCCACCACCGGCCCGTCCCCCCGCGCCACCGCAGGGCTGGTCACCGGCGACGCAGTCGGTTCCGGCCGCCCCGTCGTCGTTCCGGTCGCCACCCAGGCAGCCGAATCGTCCCGCTCCTCCTGCCGCCCCACCGCAGGCGCCCCAGACGGGACCGCAACCCGATCTCCAGCAGGGCGGCGGGGAGCTGGCCGAGCGCGGTTGGCGACGCGTCTTGCGGCTGGCCACCTTCGGGCTGATCAAGCTGGGCCCGTCGCCCGCCCAGCAGCAGGAGGCCCAGTTCGAGGCGGCCATCCGGACCCGCCTGTACGGCAACTACAAGGTCGGCGTGCTGGGCAAGGGCGGTGTGGGAAAGACGTCGGTGGCCGCGAGCGTGGGCTCACTGCTTGCCTCACTCCGCCGCCAAGACCACGTCGTGGCGATCGACGCCGACACCGCGTTCGGCCGGCTCAGCAGCCGAATCGATCCGGCATCGACGGGGTCGTTCTGGGAACTCACCGCCGACAAGAACCTTCGCTCCTTCGACGATGTGGTGGCGCGGCTTGGCCGCAATTCCGCGGGCCTTCACGTGCTCGCCGGCGAACCGGCGTCGGGCCCGCGCCGGGTGCTCGATCCGGCGATCTACCGGGAAGCCGCGCTGCGGCTGGACCGCCATTTCACAATCTCGGTCATCGACTGCGGTTCGACGATGGACTCGCCGCTCACCCAGGAAGTCCTGCGCGACCTGGATGCGCTGATCGTGGTGTCTTCGCCCTGGGCCGACGGCGCATCCGCCGCGGCGCGGACCATGGAGTGGCTGACCGATCACGGGCTGAGCACGCTGTTGCAGCGCAGCATCGTGGTGCTCAACGATTCCGACGGGCATGCCGACAAACGCACCCGGGCGCTGCTCGCTCGCGAATTCACCGATCACGGCCGCCCGGTCATCGAGGTGCCGTACGATCCCCACCTCCGGCCCGGCGGCGTCATCGACGTGGCCCACGAGATGGCGCCGGCCACGCGTCGCAAGTTCCTCGAGGTCACCGCGACCATCGCCGGCTACTTCGCGGCCCGTCCCGACGGCACGAAAGATTCGCGCCCGACGGAAAAGAAGAACTAAGCCCGCGCCGAGGGGTCGGCGACGGCCTCGATCTTGCACACCCGGGATTCGCGGATCGTCAGCACGATGACGGCGAACAGGCGGCGCTCGCTGAAGGCCAGCAGCACCGGAGCCCCGGCGGGACCACTGACCAGGGTCACGTCCGGCCACAGGTAGCGCAACAGGTTGGTGGCCACGGCATCCGGCCCGTGGTTGATCTGCGGTGGCGGTGGCGGGTCGGAGAGGACCGTCCCCACGCCCCACACCGTCGGGTCCAGGACGGCGGCCAGCCCTTGCAGGTCGCCGTTCGCGCATGCGGTGATGAATTTTTCGGTGACCAACTGGTGCTCCGCCGGTGCGACGTCGGTCAGGTTCGGTTGTGCGGCATGAAATTTGGACCGCGCACGCCGGGCCAGTTGACGGCAGGTGCCGACCGGACGGCCCACGGTCTGTGAGATCGACTCGAAGGGGACACCGAATACGTCGTGCAGCACGAAGGCGACCCGTTCACCGGGACTGAGCCTGCGCAGTACTTCGAGCAGCGCGGTGCGAATCTCGTCGTCGAGGGTGACGCGGTCGGCTGGGTCGAATTGGCGCGGTGCCGGTCGTTCCTCGACGTCGCCCGGGCGTTCATACCGGGCGCGGGCCGAGCGCACCTGGTCGAGACAGAGGCGGCTCACCACCACGGTCAACCAGCCACGAACGTCCTCGATCTCGGTTGCGTCGGCGCGTGAAAGCCGCAGAAAGGCCTCTTGCGCAATGTCTTCCGCCTCGCCGATGTCACCCAGCATCTGGTAGGCGAGATTGACCAGGTACGGGCGGTGGCGACGCCAGGCCTCGCTGACCTGGTCGCTGGCTGACTGCGACTGCTTCATGGCTCTTCGACGAACTGCTAGGGCAAAAAGTTACGGGGTTTGCGATGTAACTTTCCCACCTTTTGTCCCGTCGTTTCAGCAGTGCAAGAAGTTCACGGAAGGAAGCCCCTCATGACCATCGTCGTCACCGGCGCGACCGGCAACGTCGGACGCCCACTCGTCGCCGAACTACTCGCCGCCGGCGCCCGGGTTCGGGCGGTCACCCGACAACCGGCGCCGGCCGGCTTTCCCCCGGGCGTAGAGGTGTTCGGTTCGGCCGCCGACGCGTTGTCGGGTGCGTCCGCGATGTTCCTGAACTCGCGGGCGCTGGCCGGGCAATTGGAAGACGTGGTGGCGCAATGCGGGCGGGCCGGAGTCACCAAGCTGGTCGCGTTGTCAGCGATCAATGCCGACGACGACGACGCCAGGCAGCCGTCCCGGTTCCGCGGCGACCGCAACAGGGAGGTCGAACGTCTGGCGGTCGACTCCGGCCTGGCCTGGGTGAGCCTGCGGCCCACGGTGTTCGCGACGAACTTCGCCGGCATGTGGTCCGCGCAGATCCGCGCCGGCGACGTGGTCGCCGGGCCGTACGCCGCAGCGTCGACCGCGCCGATCGTCGAGGCAGACATCGCGGGCGTCGCGAGGCATGCGTTGCTCTCCGATGAACTTGTCGGACAACGGATCCCGCTCACCGGGCCCCGGGCGTACACCAACGCGGAACTGGTCGAGGTCATCGGCGGCGTCCTGGGCCGGCCGCTGCAATACCGCGAGATCCCCACCGAGGCGGTGCGGCAACGGTTTATCGGGTTGGGGTTCGGCGCCGGATTCGCCGACGCCTACATCGCCATGCTCGGCGAGACGCTCGGCAGGCCCGCACTGGTCACACACGATGCGGAGAAGATCCTCGGCCGTCCGCCAGTTTCGTTCGCGCACTGGGTTTCCGAGCACCGTGGCGTGTTCGACAACGAGAAAGTAGGAATCTGAGATGGCCGATCCGCGTCCCCCGCGCTACCTCAAGCCGATGAACAAGTTCATGATGGCGGTGCAACGGCTCGGGATTCCAACCGGGCCCGCAATGGTGCTCACCGTGCCTGGCCGCAAGTCGGGTCAACCACGCAGCACCCCGATGACGCCCTTCCATTTCCAGGGCGGCCTCTACGTGGTGGCCGGTTATCCCGGCGCCGACTGGGCCGCGAATGCCCGCGCCGCGGGCGTCGGCACGCTCAGCCGTGGCCGGCGGTCGCGGTCCGTCCGGATCGTCGAACTGTCCGCTAAAGAGGCCCGGTCGGTGCTGCGGGCGTTCCCCTCCGAAGTTCCGGTCGGTGTGGCGTTTGCGAAACGCTCGGGGATGGTGCGCGACGGAACAGCCGACGAATTCGAAGCGCTGGCGGGGCGTCTCGCCGTGTTCCGCTTCGAGCCGGCCTAGCCGTCACCAGACGATGGCCGCCATGTCGCGGTTGTCGGAACAGACGCTGCGCACCGCGGCCTGCAGGTCGGCTGCGGTGATGATCTGCAGATCCTCCACGGTCACCGGCTGACCCGCGCGCTTTTGTGCGACCACTCGGGTGTCACGAAAGCCCTCGGCGCGTTCGACGACGTTGCGGGCGAACCTACCGTTCTGCATGGCGTCGATGCCGTGGCGTCCGCCGGGAGTGGTGTAGTTGCGGATGGTCGTGGCCGCGTCCAGGAAGGATTCGCGCGCGCCCTCGTCGAGCAGGCTGGCGCGTGGCGTGGCGTACCGGTGCGCGATCTCGACGATCTCCGCCGGCGAGTAGGACTCGAAGCGGAGCTTGCGGTTGAACCGGCCCGCCAAACCCGGCTTCACGGTGAGGAACGCATCCACCTGGTCCTCGTAACCCGCGCCGATGAAACAGAAATCGAACCGGTGTACTTCCAGCGCAACCAGGAGCTGGTTGACGGCCTCCATGCCGATCATGTCGGGTGTGCCGTCCTGGTGACGTTCGATCAGGGAATAGAACTCATCCATGAAAATGATTCGCCCGAGCGACTTTTCGATCAGTTCGTTGGTCTTGGGCCCCGACTCGCCGATGAAGTGGCCACAGAAATCCGACCGGCGCACCTCCCGGATCTCGGGGTGCCGCACGATTCCCATGCCGGCATAGATCTTGCCCAGGGCTTCGGCGGTAGTCGTCTTACCCGTACCGGGCGGCCCGACGAGCAGCATGTGGTTGGTCTGGCCCTCCACCGGCAGGCCATGCTCGAGCCGCATTGTCCGCACTTCGAGTTGGTCTTCCAGCGCAGCGACGGCTTCTTTGACCGCAGCAAGTCCCACCTGCTTGGCCAACAGCTTTCGCCCCTCGGCCAACAGCTCCGCGCGGCGGCCGGTGGCGGCGTCGTCCTCGAGTTCGTCGCGGCTCTTGGCCGACGAGGCGTCCCAGCGGTCGGTGCGGCTGCGGATGGTTTGCTCGTCGGTCACGACCAGATGCAGGTTCGGGTCGGCCAGGGCTTCTTTGGCCGCCTCGGTCAGGACCCCGTTGATGGTGGCCTTGGAAAGCCAGACCTGGGCCTTGTCCTCCTCGCGCAGCTGCCGGTGCGCCATCCCCCGCACGTAGGCCAGATCGGCGACGAGCAACGGGATGTCGGCCGGCCCGATCGATGCCGTCAACACATCGGAGTCGAAGCGTGACGACGACTGGGTGTGCCCGATCACGTCGACGCGGTCCAGCCAGTCCAGGGCGACCCGGCCCTGCCCGAGGTGGGCGGCCGCGTGAGCGGCCAGCGCGCAGATCGACGCCGTCACAGCCGACATCACGATGGCATGGGCGGGCAGCTCCTCGGCGGCGGCCAGCAGCACGTCCGGCCAGCGTTGCGTGCGGTACATCAAAAACGTCCGGGCCAACTGATGCCACTGGTAGTTCGTCCACGAGTCCAGCAGGTCAGGGTTGGCCAGCAACTTGTCGGCCTCGGCGTACTCCCCGGCGATCGTCAACGCGGACGACAACGCCAGCCCGACCTGTGACGCGTCGGTGACGGTGATGCCGATATAGGGGCCGAGCTGGATCTCCGCGGCCAGTGTCTGCCCGATACGCGTGGTCTCGCGGTGTAGCCATTCGCTGGTGACGTAGAGCTGTCGCAACGAGGCCAGGTCGTTGTCACCGCACGCGATGCGCCCCAGCCACGCGTCGGCCATCGACTTGTCGGCGTCGGTGGCAGCAACGAACTCAGGTAACGCCGCCGCCCGGCCCTGTCGGCTCTTGATCGCCATGGCACGGTCGAAATGCCTTCGGGCTGTTTGCAAATCACCCATCATGTCCCCCATCACAAGCACCGCGACTCCGGGCGCCGAGGTTATGGGCTGCCCCCTTCGGCCGAGTCGAGTTGTCGCCGCAACCGGTGCGTGCGCTCATCACACTGTGTCTCAAAACTTGCCTTTACGACCTGCTATGTGCCGACCGACATGCTCACCGGCTCGAGACTGACGTAGCGATTCTCGGCGCGGAACATGTCCATCTCGACAAGCCAATCCTGCCCTGCTGCACTGACGTTCACCACCGCCGGGCTGATCTGCTCGATGATCACCTCGAAGCCGTGCCGTTGCCCCTCGGCGAGGCTGGCCCCCGCGGGTGCGACGGTGATCACGGTTGCCGGTCGCGGCGTGGGTGAGATCGCCGCCTCGATACCCAAGCCTTCGCCCGCGCCAAGGGCGTTGCCCCGCCGCGCGGCGTACTCGACGACGCTCACCGTGGTCCGTGGTGCGGGACGCGAGCTGCTCACGACGCTGATCTCCGGCATGCGCACGCTGAGCCAGCGCGACATGTCACGGGTGTGCACGCAGACCCGCTCGCCGGCACCGGCGGTGCGGATCACCAGCCGCTTGGCAATCGGGTCGTCCGCCGCCACGAACACGCGCGACAACTCGCCGGCATCGGTAATCGGCATCAGCAGCCGATCGCCGTTGCTCAGCTTGCCGATCAGCACCCCCGACGGTCCGATCTCGCTGACGAGTTGTGCGGGCAGCGGGCTGCGCCGAATGCCGCGCAGGTGCGGGAGGGGACCGCACATGTTCGCGGCCGCCGCCGCTGCCTGCTCGCCGTTGAGCCGGCGCAGGATCACGCTGGGCGGCGTCGGTGCGGGCGTCGGCGTGCGTACGGTGATCGTCGCGGTGCATTCGGAGTTCGGGAACACGGTGACGTTCTGGATGACCTCGTCGGCGCGCAACGTCCACGCCTGCGAGAGGTTGCGCGACGTGATCGCCTCCGCCGGATATGCGTAGGTGGTCATCCAACCCGCTTCCCCGCGGATGGCCCTCCATCTCTGCACGTTCCCCGACACCGCGTCCCGCCCCAGCCGGCGATCGAGCTCGACGAGGTCGGTGGCGGTGGCCACCTTCGCCCGCAATCCTTGGCAGCGCAACGATCCCGCGATGCGTTGCGCGATCGAGATGGCGGCCGCGCCGACGGTGGTGCGCCAGAAAAGTGCTTCGGCGTTGTCGATCACCGCCAGCCGCATGATCAGCCATGTCTCGCGCCGGCCCGCGTAGGGGGGCGTTCCGATCTCCGAGTCGTACACCCGCGGAAAGTCCCCGGTGGTGCCGTGCCGAGAACCGATGGTGACGACGCTGATCGAATCGAGCTGCAGGCCCAGCGCCTGGTGCAGCATCGGCACCAATTCGACTATGTCGAGCACGTTTTCGGTCTCGACCGTCACCGAGCCGGTCACCATGGTCGGTCGATGGCCCCTGCCGAGAAGCTGCACCGCGACCACGGCGACGCCGTCTTGCACCCGGACACCACCACCGGATCGGTTGTTGGCCACGGTGATCGGGGCAGTCCAGTCGACCGGACGCCGACCCCGCCGCCACAAGACGGCCCACGACCACGCCGGCTGACCCCACCAGCGCACGAAGGTCAGCACGATCCCCACCACCACGGCGACAGCCGCGCCGATGTAGCCGCCCGCAAGCCAGCCCGCGAGTGCGAGAACGAACACCACCCACACGCCGACCACCCGCCGGTTGCTGCCGCGGGTGAACCCGGTCAAGTCCGGCCTCATCGAGCCCTCCGCAGCCGCGCCGCGATTGCGAACACGAGGATCCCGGCAGCCACGAATCCGACGAATCCGATCGCGATGTTGCGTGCCCGGTGGTCGGGCGGCGGGGGCGGCGGCGCCGGGGTGATGACGCGGCTTTGCGCGCCAGGGGGCATCCGCTCGCCCGGCGGGATGTTGAAGGTCAGCGCGGCGACGGGGTCCACCAACCCGTATCCGACCTTATTGTCAACGCCCGCAGGCGGATTGTGCGCCGACTGAACGATTCGGTTGATCACCTGGTGCGCGCTGAGGTCCGGGAATTTCGCCCGCACCAACGCCGCGACGCCGCTGACGTAGGCCGCCGAGAAACTGGTTCCCCAGAAGGGCATGTTCTTCTCGCCCGGCCGCGACGGCGGGTAGGCATTGACGGGACCGCCGCCTTGGGGCGACAGGCCCATGATGTGGGTTCCCGGCGCGGCCACGCCGACCCAGGGACCCGACATGCTCTTGTCGAGCGGGGCACCGCTGGCGTCGACGGCACCCACGGACAGGACGTAATCAGAAAACCACGAGGGCGCCGAGACGATCTTGACCTGATGCCAGTCCCGGGGATCCGAGGGGTCCAGCGGGTCATAGGTCGGGTTGTTGTTACAGCCGGCTTCCCCGTCGTTGCCCGCGGCCGCGACGATCACCGCGTCCTTCGCGGTGGACGCGTACCACAGGGCGGCGCCCAGCGCGCGCTGATCGGCCGGGGAGGCGGCCGGCAAGCACGCGGTGACCGAAACGTTGATCACCTTGGCCCCCATGTTCGCGGCGTGAACCACCGCGCGCGCAACCGAATTCAGCGTTCCGGCCTTGACCTTCTCGTCGGAGTAGGGATCTCCCGGCGGCGGGTTGACCGGTTCGAAGGCGCGTGACGATTGGCGGATCGAGATGATGGTCGCGTGGGGGGCCACCCCCACGACCCCGTCGGGCGCTCCGGGGGGAAGCGGCGGTACCGCGGGTTCGTCCTCGGTTTGCGGGTCGGCGGGGCCGTTGGATGCGGCGGTGGCACCGCCTCCTTCCGGCGGCGGTGGCGGCGGGGGCGGTGGCGGCGGCGGGAGGACCTGGGTGATCGTCACCGGCGGCGGCGGGGGCGGGGGTGCCACCGGGGGCGGGACCTCGACCGGTGGGGGCGGTGCGCCGGCGGCCGGCGGCGGACCGGCCGGCGGAGGGAAGGCCGGAGTGGCGGGCATCGGCCGCGGCATCGGCAAAATCCCCTGCGGCGCAGCGCCGATGATCGAGCTGACGATCGTGCCGTGGGCGTCGCAATCCGACAGGCCGTCCTCGCCCATGATGTAATCCCCACCGGGGACCACCGGTAGCCGCGGGTTCGGAGACACCCCGGTGTCGATGACCGCGACGGGAACACCGTTGCCGGTGCTGTATTGCCAGGCCTTCGTGATGTTCAGCAAGTTGAAGCCCGGGGCCAGCTGAGCGACGTCGGGATTTCGCACGGTGATCGGGGTCGAGCAGCTGTTGGCGCGGCGCATCGGCTGGTCGGGTCTCGGCGGCCCGTCCGGCGGAACCATCCCCGGATCCACCGAGGGCGGTGTGATGGCAAGTGCGGCGGGGATATCAGCTGACATCGCTACCAGGGCGACGGCGGCGGTGACCACCGCGGCCCTTTTCAGTGGCGAATCCACGTGAAGAGCCCTCCCAAGGCTGCCGCAGCTGGTAGCAAGACGATGAACGCGAGCACTTCCACCCATTCCACCGTCAACCGGATGAATGGCCGGAACCTCATGGTCGGCACCAAAAGTGCTGCGGCCAAACCCAACCCGGCGAAGATCGTCACGGTCACCACCGGCCACATCAAGCCGGGTATGGCATCTCTCGGCGCGGCGACGGCATACTTGACCACCCCCACGCACACCGCGGCCGACGCCCCGCACACGAGCGCGATGGCCTGATATTTGGCGGCGAATCCGCGCCCCTGCGTGACGAAGATGCCCACCACCAGCCCGGCGACCACCAGCGCCAACCATGCCCACTGACGCCCAGGCGTCAACACGCCCCATACCGCCGCGGGCAGCACTATCGACACCCCGGCGCACAGGCCCACCTGGACCGCATTGACCAACCGCGCCGAGGCGGCGATCGCGGCGCCGCGCGCGGTGATGTCGGTCAGTTCGTTGTCCTCGTCCTCTGATTCGTCCTCGCTGACCGGAGCCACCGTGTCGACGGGCATCCCCTCGCGCCGGGCGAACAGGTCCCGGCCGGTGATCGATCCGAAGTGCGGCGGTCGGACCCGCGCCACCCACAGCGCGATCAGTGGGGCCATCCGTACCAGGACAAGCAATCCGACCAGCACGCAGACCGCCAGCACCTGGGCCGAAGCCGGCCGGAACATGCGCACGGCCGCCACGGCGGCCAGAAGCCCGCAGACCGTCACCACCGCGGTGACCACCGCTGTCTGCCAACGGTTTCGAGCGGTCACCCCGATGGCGATCGCACCCAGGATCACCACGACCGCGCCGATCAGCCCATGGGCGGCGGAGAGCACACCGGGGGGCGCGCAGGCACCGGCGGTGGCCAGCGCCAACACCGCCAGCCACGCGAATCCACCGAACAGGTCGCGGCGCCCTCGCCACCCCCGTCGCACCACCAACGTGGCAACCACGAGCAGGGCGCCGACGACGCCCGCCACCGCGGCCGGGATGGGGCCGTCGGTGAATGTCCTTGCCCGCAGTGTCAGGGCCACGACGACCCCGACGGCCATCGCGATCACGGCGACCGCGGTGTGCGCGGCCGTCAGCGGCGTCACCGGCGCGAACATCCGATCGCCGCCGTCGCGGCCCAGCCACTTGCCCATGGCTGCCAAACCCGTTGACAGTGACTCGTATTGCGGTTCGAACGACTCACCGTCGACCCGCGGCACCAGCACCAGGGTGTCGCCATCCTGAACACCGAGCTCGTCGAGGCTCTTGTTGATATCGAGCCGGACGCCGTTGATCTTGTGGAGTTCGTAGCTGCCCGCGGGCAATGCGATGCCGTCGAAACCTTTGCGCTTCAGGTCGGCATCGAAGAGCTCCACCATTCCCTCGAAGAATCCCTCCATAGGGATTCCGGCCGGAAATACCTGGGAGCACAGATGCTTCTCGTAAGAAATGTTGACCGCACAACGCGCCGGGAAGGCGACCTTATGCGGCGCTGTCACGGCACCGACCGCTCGGCGTCAGGAATATATTTGTCCGCCAGCCCGGCGGTGATTTCGAAGAGGCGTAGTCGCGACTTCTTTTTCAGTTCGTGAACCGTATCGATGATGCCGCCTTTGGCGAGATGGGGGTCAAACGGCAGCACTTCGACCGTCGCCCCGACCTTGGTGAACCGCTCGGTCAAGTAAGCCAGCGCGTCCTTATCCGTGATCTGGTCGGTGTGGTTCACAATCACCGTGCTGCGGGACACCAACTCGTGGTAGCCCTGCGAACGCAGGTAATCCACCGCGCGCAGCACCGGGCGTGACCGGTCCGCGGTGATACCGGAGACGAACACGAGGGTGTCGGTGTTTTCCAACACCGGCTTCATCACCTCGTGTTCGAGGTCCGGGGACGTGTCGACGATCATCACCGTGTGGGTGCGCCGCAGCCGCGAAAGCACCCCGGAGAACATGGCGGGCACCAACGGCCTGGGCTGGTCGGAGGCCCGGTTTCCAGCCAGGACATCAAGGCCAATGACGTTCTGTCCCAGATGTTCTCGAATATCCGCGTACCCCTGGACATCGGTGTCGTTGATGATGGCGGTGTAATCCCCGGGCGGTGACTCGTCGATGCGGTCGGCCAGTGTCCCGAAACCCGGGACGGCGTCGATCGCAATGACGTTCTGCGGGCGACATTCCCGGAACACACCCCCGAGGCAGGCCACGAGCGTGGTGACGCCCACGCCGCCCTTGCCGGACACGACCGTGATGACGTATTGCCGTCGAATATGCCGCCGGATGCGATTCTGCAGATCTCGGTAGTGCCGTTCACGCGGGGATTCGCCGGGATTTATTTGATGAAAAGATATGGAGTAAATGAATTTCCGCCAGCCCGACCCCGGTGGAATTTTCCGCGGGGCGGCCAGATCGGTAATACGCATTGTGTCGGATACCGAATCCGGGAAGTTGCTGGCCCCTGACGGATCCCCCCGTCTGAGCGCTCCTTCGTCCGACATATTCGGGTCATTCCAAGGGCTCGTCACGACGCGATGCTAACACGGTTGGCGATACCGCGTTTACCCCGTACAAAAACGGTCGCAGTGTGACAGACGTTGCTATTCCAAGACTTTGGTTATCTAAGTGACTTTCGCTTCCGCGGCGCCCCTTACGTTTTGCTTCCGATAGCAAAGCGCAGCGTCATACCACTCGCCGATACGAGTGCCACTCCTCGCCGGCGGGCAATCGACGGATGAGCCGTTGAATCGCTCCGCCAATGTCGGTGCGTGAGCCGGGCGAGAGGATCTGGTATTGACGCTGCCCCGAAGCGACACTTTCGATGCAGATCCGTCCCGCGGGGGTGTCGACGATGGAGACCGTCGAATCGCCGACGGCAATTCGCGCCAATTCGTCGGGCCCGACGCCGGCCTGCAAGCCGACGATGTTCGCGTGCGCGGACCGCGCGGGATCTGCGGCCGCCAGGACCATCTGTAGCTGGTCGGCGTCGAGGCGCTGTTCGAGCAGGAATGTACGCAGGCTGGCGGTGTCGCGCACCGAGTTCAGTAACTGCTCGGTGTCCAGGGTGACCGGCTTCAGCGGTGCCGCCTCGGCCACGCCGCACAGTCTCTCGATCTGACCCACGAGCAGGTCGCTGGCCGAGGCTTCATTGCCGGCCGTCCCCGCGGGATACAACCGCACCATGTCACCGTGGCGTTCCAAGACCACCCACCACGTAGCAAAGCGGCAGATCGACGCACGCGTCGGCTCGCGGCCCGGAACCCCGATCATCACCAGCAGTCCGAGGTCCCGTCGCAACAGGACGGTCAGCCACTCACGAATCATGGGGTCGACGTTGCCCGCCTCATCGAGCGCACCGGCCGCCACCAACTCGGCGGCCGCGGGGTGGCTCCGCGCGCGCTCCGGGGTGTCCAGGCGCGGCAGCATCGGCCGCAGCCCCAATTCAGGGCAGGTCTGCTCCACCCCGGTGAGCGCCTGCAACACCCACAAGCCGTCGACCGTCGTCGTCAGCATGTCGCCTCGCCCTCGGTGAGTGAGACCGTCGATCGGTGGATAGCAGACCAAAGGTGGGGCACACGCGCCCGGCGCATCTGCCCCACCTTCGCTTGGTCAAGCGGACTCAGAACAGGCCGGCGATGTGCTGGTCGGTGCTGAGCGCATTGTCGAGCACGTGGGATGTCGTCACGCCGTGCTGGCGGATGGTGTCGATGAGACCCTGCAGCCCGGACAGCATCTGTGCCTGCGCCTCGAAGAAGCCCGATGCGCCGTGGCCGGCGAAGAATTCTTGCAGGGCGTGGGTGCGGTTGGAGGTGTCATCGAAAATCGACTGCAACTGGCCCGCCCGGGAGGCGACGTCGGTGGCGAAGTCGGCGACGGCTCCGGGGTTATAGGTGATCGGGTCGGACATCGTGAAGTTCCTTTCAAAAGACCATTGATGGAAATGCGAATGAGTGGATGGTTAGGAGCCGTGGCCGCCGAATAGCGCGCTGAAGGCGTGGGAAGAATCCGCCTCGTGGCCTTCCATCAAGGCCGCCGCCTTCGTAAGGCCTTCGGCCAGACGCGTGCCGCCGGTCAAGACTTTGTTCAAGTCGTTTTGAACTTCGATGGCCGTCGCGTGTGACGCCGTCACCGCCGAACCAGACCAGGTGGACGGGTTCATCACGTTTTCCTGATTCGCGACGTATCCCTGGCCGATCCCGATCGCGTGCTCCATGTTCGCCTGAATGGCGTTGGAAGCATCGCGAAGCATTTGCGGCGTTACTTTGATTGTCACGGAATTCTCCTTCTCCGGTGGGCCGCCCCCCGTGTGGGCATGAAGCGAAGTGTATGGCGGCTAATTAGACCTGTCGATTCACCCTTCACCAGTGGGTTCACACCCGGGCATCGACGACCCGCACGGTCGCGGGCTGGTCGGCCTTGTCACGGGAGCCGCGGTCGCTGCTTCCCGCCCCGTGCCCCACCGGCATACCGCCCATCGGGGCACCACCCCCCGTCGTGGTCTGCGGTCGCATGGCCTCGGCGCCCAACGCGCCGGCGGGCCGCAGCCCGACCGGCCGGCCACTGGTTGGGGGCTCGAAGGCGCTGACGGGGCGGGTGAAACTGGTTGCGGGCATGCCCGCCCCGCCCAGGGACGCGCCGCCGCCGGCACCCGCCTCCGCCGCGGAGAGTCCGGTCGTGGCCGAGACCGCCGACACCGCCGGCGTCGCCCCGCCCATGCCCAGGGCGCCGGGATTGGCGAACATGCCCATCAGCGGCTGAACCATCTGCATCGGAGCCTGCATCATCTGCATCGGAGCCTGCATCACCTGCGGGATCGCCCCCATCAGCTGTTGAGCCGGCTGCATCAGCGTGCTGGCCTGATTCATGAAGTCCTGCCCACCCGAGGCGGCCTGGCCGGTCCCCTGCACCCCCGTCTGTGCTCCCTGCATGGCGGCGCGCATGCCGTCGCCGGCTCCTTGTTCGGCCGCCGACTCGCCAATCGCCGCCGCCGCTTGCGCGGGCGCGGCCGGCGACGCACCCATGGACGCGATCGGCGGAGGGATGGTGAGGCTTTGCGACAAGGCCGTCAGGATCGTTCCGTAACTGGCCCCGACGGCGGAGTTGTTCGGCCACATCGACCCGAAGTACTCGAGCTCCAGCGACGTGATGCGTGGGGTCAATGCGCCGAGAACCAGCGGGTTGATGCCGTAGTCGGCGGCGGTCTCGGTGCGGTTGCCGATGCATTCGGGAGCGGGACGCATCGAGCCGTACGCCATCTGATACGCCGAGACCGCGGTCGACACCACCGCCGGCTTCACGTCGACCCAGCCCGCCAGCCCGTGCAGCGACGCGTTCAGCGCGGTCGCGTTTGCCGCCGAAGCCAACGAACCCGAGCCCGTCCAGCTCGCCGACGTTGCGACGGTGTTGATGGTCGACGCGATGCTGGAGCCGTGATGGGTGGCCGCCAAGGCGGTCCAGGCGGCCTGGTTCGCCAGGTGAGTGATGACGCCGGCCCCCGCCTTGAGCAGCATGTCGTTTTCCTCAGGCGTACGCGCAGCCCATCCCGGATCGGCCATGCGTACTTTCCCCCTTTGTCAAGTCGCCGGGATCTAGGCCCCGATTGCCATCGTCAGGCTGCGCATGAGCTCCGTGACGACGTACGTGCTCGAGGCGATGCTCTGAGTGCCCGCGAACAGGCCGCGCTGGGCGGCGTGCTCAGACACTACGCCCAGGTAGCTACCGCCGCAGGCGTTGAGCGCCGCCGCAAACATGGCCGAGTCCGGGTCACCGCCCATCGGCAGCACACCGAGCAGAACAGGCGCGGCCGCCGAAGCCGCTGCCTCGGTCTCCGCGCTGATCGCCGACTCGGCACCGGCCGACGCGAGAACCGCCTCTGACTGTACGGACGTGACAGGACCCATGATTTCCCTCCGAACGCTCAACCCAAATCCTGGGGCCACAGTGTAATGGGATTTCGTTGATCTTGTATTCACTCCGCCCGGGACGGACTTAGGGCACGGAATTTCGTCAAGCCCGGCCGACCTCGCGCGTGAAAATGCTGGATTACCAAAAGGAGTCGATGACAAACCTCAGTGGCCACTGGAGACTCGGCAGTCACAAAAGTACCTCCGTCACCTGACACGGCGATCAGGTCATAGCGCTTTCAGGAAGCCCCGAATCGCGGCGGCATACGGCTGAGCGTTTGGTGCCGAATGGTAAGAACAAAAAGTCCACCATAATTGCCGGGCCTTGGGAAACGAGCGGTCAACTATCGCGGCACCCATTCGAAGGACGCGGCCACGTCGGGAATGCACCGGCGATCGACGCCGCACAAATGAACAACCGAGATAAACGAATCGGGTACACGCACGGCTTGTTTTGGGCATTCCGATAGGAAACCCGTCCCGGGCATCAAAGAACGGCTCTTCGAGCGCGTTATGCGCGCGATGGCGGCGGCACAAGCGGCCCGCCGCTAGGCCGGACCACGCCCATCGCCGGCCAGCCGCAACAACAATCGAGTGCCACCGAGCGGGCTGGTCTGCAATGCCGCTGTGCCGCCATGCAATTCGGCCTGTTGGGCGACCAGCGCCAAGCCCAGCCCCGAGCCCGACCGTGAGGCCGTCGAGCCTCGGGCAAACCGCTCGAAGACGGTGGCGCGTTCGGATTCCGGAACCCCGGTGCCGTCGTCGTCGATCGAGATCTCCACGCCCGCACCGGAGCTGCCGACGGTCAGCAAGATCTTGCGGGCATTGCCATGCTTGACGGCATTGGCGATCGCGTTGTCGATCACCAGCCGCAACCCCGTGGGCAGTCCGATCATCAGCACGGTCGGTGAGGGCACCAGCGAGACGTCCACATCGGGGTAGATGCGCAGCGCGTCGTGCGCGGCACGGTCCAGCAGCTCGGTGATGTCGAACGGGACGAAGTCGTCGACGGTTGTCAGCTCACCCTGGGCCAACCGCTCGAGCGCGGTCAGCGTCCCCTCGATGCGGCTCTGGGTGCGGATGACGTCGCCGATGACCTCGTGGCGCTGGTCGAGCGGCAGATCCAGGGTGGACAGCACCTCCAGGTTGGTGCGCATGGCGGTCAACGGTGTGCGCAGTTCATGGGAAGCGACCGCCGCAAAGTCGCGGGCCGACTCGAGCGCGGCCTTGGTGCGCTGCTGCTCCTTGCCGATGCGGGCCAGCATCCCCTCGACCGCTTCTGCGATCTCCACGGCCTCGCGCACGCCGCGAACCTGGACCTCGTCGGGACTCGACTGGGCGTTGATCGCCCGGGCCTGCTGGGCCAGCAGCAGGAAAGGATTGACCATGATCAACGAGATCACCCAGCCCACCACGACGGTGCCGCCGATCACGCTGGCACAGATCAGCAACACCCGCAGGTGTAATTCGTTGATCCGATGCTGAGCTTCGGCCAATGGAGCCGCGAGTGCGATGGAGGCCGGCCCCGCGGTGAAGGTCCTGACGCGGTACTGCACACCGTTGATGGTTGTGTTGGCGTAACCGTCGGGAAGCCGCGGCAACACGATGCTGCTGGGCACCGACACGGTCACCCCGCCGATGCGGGCGGTACGCACGAGGTTGCCATCCGGGGCGGGCCGGTCCGCACCGGTGCGCTCCGCGTTGTTGAGCAGGCTGCTGATGTCGCCCAGGCTGCTGACCGAATCGAGCCGCCGATCGAGTTGGCTGTACTGATCGTTGGTTACGCCCACCCATACCCAGGTGCCCAGCAGGACAACGAGCGTCATCACCGATATGGCGGCGACGATCAGGATGGTGCGCAGCGAAAGCACCCGCATCGGCAGCTGCACACGCGGTAGGACGCGGATTTCAGGCTCCTTCGGTGGGTCGCTGACCCTTTGTCAACCAACCTGAGTACAACCCTCGCAGCCGTACCGGTCCGGCAGGCGCGGTGGTGTTTCGCAAGAATTTAACGCTAGCCGCATCGCCTTCTCCGCCGTCACCTGCCAAAACCGGACGAATCTTGCCTTGACCAGGGTGAGTGAGTACTCTCTCACCATGCTCGCCTCCGGACGTGACCGGCTGCTGTCGGCAGCGCTGCGGCTTTTTGCCGCCAAGGGTTACGCGGCGACGTCGGTGGCCGACATCCAGCGGGAATCGGGCCTGGCGCCCGGTTCGGGTGCGCTCTACAAGCACTTCGGCTCCAAGCGCGAGCTTCTCGAGGCAGCGGTTGCGCACCGGATCGACAGCATCGTGGCCGCGCGGGAGGAATACGACGCCGGGCAACCGGGCAGCGTTGAGCGGGCGGTGCGCATCGCCGGGCAGCTGATCTGGAGCAACCTCAAACAGAGCGAGGATCTACTCAAGGTGATGCTGCGTGAACCCGACGAGCTCGGTGATCTCGACGAAAAGACGTGGCAGGTGATCACCGACAACGCCTACCAGCGCTTCGCTGACGAGCTGGTGGCGTCGAACCGGTCCGGCCGCACCAGCATTCCCGATCCGGAAGCGGCCGCGGCCGTCGCCATCGGGTCGCTGTCCTACGCCGCGACTCTGCAAGCGCTGACCGGTCGCCTGCCCGGCAACACCGACGAAGAGCGGTATTTCGAGGCGTGGGTCAAGCAAACGGTCAGCGTCCTCAAACAGTACAGAAACCGTTAGTCTCCCAACCTATTTCAGGAGCACAACTGTGACATTTTCACTACAACTCAGCGACGACGTGATCGAGGTGCGCGATTGGGTGCACAAGTTCGCGGCCGACATCATCCGTCCGGCCGCGGCCGAATGGGACGAACGGGAGGAAACCCCGTGGCCGGTGATCCAGGAAGCCGCGAAGGTCGGCCTGTACTCCCCCGACTTCTTCGCGCAGCAGGCGGCCGAGCCGACCGGCCTGGGCATGCTGACGGCGTTCGAGGAGATGTTCTGGGGTGACGCCGGCATCGCGCTGTCCATCATGGGCACCGGCCTGGCCGCAGCGGCGTTGGCGGGCAATGGAACTCCCGAACAACTGGGGCGCTGGCTGCCCGAAATGTTCGGTACGTCCGACGAGCCCAAGCTGGGCGCCTTCTGCTCCTCTGAGCCCGACGCGGGTTCTGACGTCGGCGGCATCCGCACCCGGGCTCGCTTCGACGAGGCGACCAATGAGTGGGTGCTCAACGGCACCAAGACCTGGGCCACCAACGGCGGCATCGCCAACGTGCACATCGTGGTGGCTTCGGTCCATCCCGAACTCGGCACCCGCGGCCAGGCCAGCTTCGTCATCGGTCCGGACACCAAAGGTCTGGCGCAGGGACAGAAGTTCAAGAAACACGGGATCCGAGCGTCGCACACCGCCGAGGTGGTGCTCGACAACGTCCGCCTGCCCGAGGACGCCATCCTTGGCGGGCGGGAGAAGTTCGAGGCGCGGATCGCCCGGGTCAAGTCCGGCGCCTCGACCGGTGGCCAGGCGGCCATGAAGACCTTCGAGCGCACCCGACCCACGGTCGGGGCGATGGCGGTCGGCGTGGCGCGGGCCGCCTACGAGTACGCACTCGACTATGCCTGCCAGCGTGAGCAATTCGGCCGCAAGATCGGCGAGTTTCAGGCGGTGGCATTCAAGCTGGCGGACATGAAGAGCCGCATCGACGCGGCCCGCTTGCTGGTGTGGCGGGCCGGCTGGATGGCGCGCAACAACCAGAACTTCGACTCGGCGGAGGGTTCGATGGCCAAGCTGGTCGCGAGCGAGGCCGCGGTCTACGTCACCGACGAGGCCATCCAGATCCTGGGCGGCAACGGCTACACCCGCGACTACCCCGTGGAGCGCATGCACCGCGACGCCAAAATCTTCACCATCTTCGAGGGCACCAGCGAGATCCAACGGTTGGTGATATCGCGGGCGGTGACCGGCCTGCCCATCCGTTAGCGGCCGGGGGTTCGACCGAGCCCACGCCCCGCGCACGACATGATGGCCGAATGACCACCGCGATCCGGATCCTGGACACCGACGACGACCTCCTCGCCGCAGCTCAGTTGTTCCGCACCGCGATGGTGGGTCTGCCGCCCTTGCAGAACCCGCCGGGCGGCCAGCTCAGCAAGCTGTTCGAGCCCGGCCGCACCATCGGCACGTTCGTCGACGGACGACTCGTCGGCACCGCCGACGCCGTGACGAGCACCCTGACCCTTCCGGGCGGAACCACCGTGGGTCACGCCGCCGTGACCCACGTGGGTGTGTTGCCGTCGTTCACCCGACGGGGCGTCGCGACCGAATTGATCCATCACCAGCTTCGCGACATCGCGGCGCGTGGTGAGGTCGTCGCGTCGCTGCGGGCGTCGGAGGCCACCATCTATGAACGTTACGGCTACGGCGTCGCGAGTTATGCCCAGAGCGTGGAGGTTACGAACGCGCGGGCCGCGTTTCGTCCCTCGGTCGGCCTGGGTGGACCGGTGCGGTTGCTGGGCGCCGCCGAAACCTGGGACGTTCTGCCGCGCGTTTACGAGGCCAATCGCCCGTCCCGTCCCGGAACGATCGACCGCCCCGGAGTTTGGTGGGAGGGCGCCCGGCGTCGAGCCGAATCCTCCTCGGGGGCTTGGTATGTCGCCGCGCATGGCGAACCGGGCGCCGAGACGGGTTTCGCCCGCTACCGGCCGAGCGGCACCGAGGACTGGTTCGTCAGCGACCAGCGCACCATCGTGGTCGAGGATTTCTTCGCGCCGACCGCCGGCGCCTATTACGGGTTGCTGCGTTTCCTGCTCGGCCTGGATCTTGTTCACCGAGTCATGTTTTGGATGCTACCTATCGACGACGCACTGCCCTGGCTGTTCGTCGATCGCCGCGCGGCGAAGGTCACCGCGGTGTACGACGAAACATGGCTGCGTGTCATCGACGCGGAGCGTGCGCTGACGGCGCGATCCTATAGCGGTAGCGGAACCGTCACACTCGCGGTGAACGACCCGCTGCTGCCGAAGAATTCGGCGAGCTTCACGATCACCGGCGCCGGCGCCGAACCGACAACCCGCCGCGCCGATGTGCGCGTCGAGATCGAGGGGCTTGGCGCCGCGCTGCTCGGCGGCACGAGTTGGCGCAGCCTTGCCGCGGCGGGGCTGGCCCGGGCTGACGATGCGGTGGCGCTGGACGTGGCCGATCAACTGTTCGCCGTGCCCGAAGCACCGCATGCCGGGACGTTCTTCTGAACGGCGCCCACACGCGGCCCGATCTGGTCACCGCGTCGTTTCCGACCTCTGCATCACCAGACGTACACCGGCCGCCACCAAGTCGGGCTGGTGAACCTGGATGAAGTGGTCGCTGCCGGTCGCGATCATGTGCGGTGTCTGAGGCCGCAGCGCGATCAGATCCGCCGAGGCCTCGCGCCACGCCTGCTCCAGCTTCCCGCTCTGCTCGGGCGTGACGGTGCCGGGCACCGCAAACGGTTCGGTCCTGGTCATCACGACGGTCGCTACGGGCGGTAACGCGGGGGCCGCGCCAACCTGGGCGACGCTCTTGTCGATGTCGATTTCCTCGAACGACGGCGCGTCCGCGAACTGGGGCAACGGCTGGTCCAACGCCTGGCGGTAGGCAGGCCAGTCCGAGCCCATCAGGTCCGGTATTTCCACCGGAAAGGCATCGACGAACGCCAGCGCCCGCACCTGGTCGGGGTAGGTCTGGGCGTACAGCCGAATGAACAGCCCACCGAGCGAGTGCCCGACCAGGACGTACGGGCCCGGAAGGTGGGCGGCGGCGAGCAGCGCATGAAGATCCTGGACAACGTCTTGGGCGCTCCGTGGCATCGCCACCGGCGAACTGCGGTCGGTGATGCTGGGCGGATCGGGATAGCGCAGGGTGCCGGGCCGGTCGTAGGCGCAGACGCGGTGGTCCGCGGCGAGCGACGGCAGCACCGCCGGACCCGTTGCCGGCGTAGCGGCGTCGGACTGGCCCCACGGATCCGACGAGTTGTGATATCCGGACTCCAAAATGATTGTGGGTGCGCCTTTTCCACGGCACGTGAGATACAGGTGCCGGCCGCCGCCGATGTCGATCGGGCCCGCGAACTCGCGACCTGCCGCCGGTGCGCCAGGGTTGTGTGCTTCTCCCCCGCATCCCATCAGCGCGAGCAACAGCGCGACGGTCGGCAGACATCGACGAACACCCGCAACGGCGCGCGATGGATAAGCCGCGATTCTTGAGGTCTCCAGCACTGCACGCATCGCGTAATTGTGCGGGTATGCCGGCCCACGTGGAAGCATGGCGTCACAGACGGAGCAGCGTCCGGTCGTTCGTCCAGCCCGCCAGAAAGGAGCGGCCAACTTGGCCAGCACGCGTGGAGCGGCCCTCTGGTGCGTGGCCGCGGGTGGTTACCTGGTCCTGGAGGCCGTCGCCGCCGCGGGCTTCGAGCCCGCCTACAGCTATGCCCGCGACTACATCAGCGATCTCGGCCTCCCCAGCGGCAGGCTGGTTCGCGGACGAACGGTGTACTCACCGCGGGCGTACCTGATGCACGCGGCGTTCTACCTGCAGGGCATTCTGTTCCTGCTCGGAGCGTCGCTGATCGTGGGAGTACCCGACAACCGAAGGGCCCGAATGTTTTTGGGTGCCGTCGCCGGAAATGCGGTCGGCAACGTGGTGATCGGGACAGTGCACAGCGGCACGGTGCACGTCGACGGCGCTGCGCTCGCGATAGTCGGGGGCAACGCCGCCATCTTGACGGGCCCCGACGCCATCGAGGCGCTTGCCGACTGCCGCTGGTACCGCTTGGCTTCCAAAGTGATTGCAGCTTTAGGCTTTTCTTCTATCGCTATGCTGATGGTCAATTCGGCGACGGCAAAGTCGGTCCTGCTGCCCAACGGCGCATGGGAACGCGGAAGCGTGTACTCGATCATCGCCTGGCAACTGCTCACCGCCGCGTGTCTGCTGACGCGGGCTACCCACGCCGCCCCGCGATCCGGGTCTCCACGGCTCCCAGGGCCCCATCGGTGAGCGTGCCCAAGCCGGCCGATTGATTCGAGCGCCCGACCCAACCGTCACGCCGGTCGCCGCGAAACACCGCGAGGCGCTTTGTGATTGCGTGCAGCGGACGCCCATGCGGGAACCGGCTGCGCGCGTCGGCAGCCGCCGTCAGCCGTGCGGTGCCTCGGAGATCTTGGTGTCGGGCTTGCCGAGTGTCTGGCAGTACGTCATCGCCGAGAGCCGCGTTGCGGAGATCTCCACATTGCTCGGATCCGCTCCGTTCTTGTCCTTGAGCATCTTGCTGACTTCGTCGTTCTGCTTCTTCTCGTCCTGGGTGGTGAAATCTTTGCACTTCGTATCGCCGCCGGTGTTGATGACCTGTGAGGCCGAACACGCGCTGGACAGCAAGACGGAGATCGCGATCGTGGCTGCCGCAATGTACTTCATCATTTGCCTTCCTGGGTGCGAGTAGTGGTATCAGTACACCAAATCGCCTGATTTCAAACCACGAAGGGTGCTCCGAACCCGTGAGCGCCGTGTTTGCAGGCGGGCGCGCCGAACCGGTGCTGTCGCGCCCACGCGGCGGTGTGATCGCCCCCATCGGGAATAACCGCGGGAATAACCGCCCGGGTGAGTGCGCGTTCTACCATGGTCGGTCGGCCGCTCACGCGTCTTGGATTGGGGAGGGAGGAGCTCCGTGACCTCGTCGAATGTGCGCGTCGGCCACGATGGCAGGGCCCGGTCGGGGCGTGAGCCGGTAGCGACCCAGGCGTTGTTTGCCAGCGTGTTGGCGCTGCTGTTGGCCACGGGATGGGTCGCCAATCACTTCGTCGGGTTGATGCCGGCGATCAGCGAAAGCGCGCACCTCAGCACCGCCACGCTCGACGGGATCTTCGGCATCTATGCGATGGGGCTGCTGCCCGGGTTGCTCGTGGGCGGACGCGTGTCGGACGCGCTCGGGCGCCGGTCCGTGGCGCTGACGGGTTCGGGGGCCGCACTGGTGGGGACGGCGGTGATGCTGCTGTCCCAGCACACGGGCGCACTGCTGCTGGGCCGGCTCATCGTCGGGATCGGTGTGGGCCTTGCCATCAGTTCGTGCACCGCGTGGGCATCGGATCTGAGGGGCCCCGCGGGTGCCGCTACCGCCGGAGCGGTGTTGACGGCCGGTTTCGCGCTCGGCCCTTTCGTGGGGGGGTTCATCGTCTGCGCCGGACGATCCGGTGTCCAGGTCTCCTTCGGTGTGGCCGCCGCCATTGTGGTGCTGGCGACGTTCGCCGTCATCGGCGCTGCCCGACGCACCGAAGTGACCGGGCCGGCCACGGACTACGACGCGGGCCGGGCGGCGCCGGCGGCGCGCGGATTCAGCCGCGCCCTGAGCTGGGCGATGCCGCTCGCGCCGTGGGTATACGCCTCGGCGACATTGGGTTTCGTCACCATCCCCACCCGGCTACACACCGCGCTCGCGGCTCCGATGGCCGCGGGCACGGCCACCCTGATCGTCAACGGTGTCAGCGGTGTCGTCCAGGTATTGGCCCGCGTGCTCCGGTGGGGGCCGCAGGCGGGTACCGCGGGCGCGGTGCTGGCCGCGCTCGGCTACGCGCTGGCCGCGATGGCGCCGCCCGCCCTCAGCCAGGCGTTGGGGTTTCCGCTCTTGCTTGTACTCGGCTGCGCTTCGGGTCTGTGCCTGCGCGAAGGGCTGATCGACCTGGAGGCCGCCGCCCCACCGCAGCTGCGCGGCGCGCTGACCGGAGTGTTCTATGTCGTCACGTACGTCGGCTTCGGGCTTCCGCTGGTCCTGGCGACCGTCGGCTCGGCGGTTTCGGTGGTGATCCTTTCCGTGATGGCGGTTCTTGCCTCGGCAGTGGCGGTCACCAGGGCGGTGCGGCTACGACGGGATAGTCACCGGCAAGGCTGAATTGGTGCCTCCCCGATCAAATGAGTTCGCGCAGCGTCTCGATCAGCTTGACCCGTTCACCCGTCGTGGATGCGATGGGTGCCACGTTGAGGGTGGTTACCCCGGCCGCACGGAACGCCGCCAAACGTTCCTTGACGAACTCGCGGCTGCCGATCAGGTTGACGTCTCGCACCAGATCGTCGGGCACGACCTTGGCCGCGCCGTCTTTGTCACCGGCCAGGTAAAGCTCTTGAATACGGTCGGCTTGGGTACCGTAGCCGTATTTGGTGGCCAAGGCGTGATAGAAATTCCTGCCCTTGGCGCCCATTCCGCCGATGTAGAGCGCCAGGTGCGGCTTGACGAATTCCCGTAAGGGTTCCACGTTTTCGCCAATGGCCAGGACGGGTCCGGCATAGATGTCGAGCTCGCCCAAGCTGGGATCGCGGTTCGCCCGGCCGGCGGCCAGAGAATCTCCCCACACCTCGTTCGCCTTTTCGGGCAGATAGAAGATCGGTTGCCAGCCCTCGGCGATCTCCGCTGCCAGTTCGACGTTCTTGGGCCCCAGCGCGGCGACCAATATCGGAATCCGCTCGCGGACAGGCTGATTGATCAGCTTGAGCGGCTTGCCGAGCCCGGTGCCCTGGTCGGCGGGCAGCGGGATCGTATAGTGCTTGCCCTGGTGTTGGAGGGTCTCGCGCCGCCACACCTGGCGGCAGATGTCGATGACCTCACGGGTGCGGCCGATCGGCGCGTCGTAGGGAACACCATGGAAGCCCTCGATGACCTGCGGCCCGGAGGCGCCCAGGCCGAGGGTGAACCGGCCGTCGGATACGTAGTCGAGGCCGGCCGCGGTCATCGCGGTCAGGGTGGGCGTGCGGGTGTAGAGCTGCAGGATGCCCGAGGCCAACCCGACGCGTTCGGTGCTCGCGGCCAGGTAGCCCAGCGCGCTCACCGCGTCGAACGAATACGCCTCGGGGACAAAGACAATGTCCAGTCCGGCGCGTTCCAGGTCGGCCACTTCGGCGGCCACGTCCTTGAAACCGCCCGCATAATTGACGCTCAGCCCAATCCGCATGGTCATTACTTCTACGCTGTACCGGATTGATTGGCCAATTCGAGAGCCTCCTGTTGGATGCGCTCGAACTGTGCGCCCATCGCTTCCGACAGCGCCGTCGCGCCGGACAGGGGTCGCACCATCACCATGAAGTCGTCGATGCGACCGTCGTCGTCGAAGTGCACAAAATCGCAGCCGGTGATCTTCACCCCTGGCACCCCGACTATCCCGGTCTCGAACAGGAAGGCGTGATCGTGCCCGCCTGGGTCGTGGATCTCGCGGATGTAGCGGAAGTCCTCGAAGATTCGCAACACACCGCGCAGGATCGCGGCGGTAATGGGCTTGCCGACGTAGGGCTTGAACGCCACCGGGCTGGTGAAGACGACGCCGTCGGCCAACATCGCCTGGATGCCGTTCTCATCGCGCTCTTCGACGGCCTTGCGGAACGGATGCATCGCGACCTCACATAGTCAACTAGTTGAGTAGGTGGGTTCGACGCTAGGGCGCTCGCAGGCGGTTGTCCAGAGTGCGGTTAATCACTTTGTTGACTAATAGCATTGTTGTAGCATCGATCGATGTCGCTGCGTGACGCGGTGTTGGCCGCCCTCCTCGAGGGCGAATCGTCCGGATACGACCTGGCGAAAGATTTCGACGCCTCGGTCGCCAACTTCTGGCCGGCCACCCCACAGCAGCTGTATCGCGAACTCGACCGGCTGGCTGCGCAAGGCCTCATTCGGGCCCGAATCGTGCAGCAAGAACGCCGGCCCAACAAGCGCATGTTCTCGCTGACCGGCGCCGGCCGTGAGGCGATCCGGCAGTTCACCGCCAGGGCGCCGAAGCCGTCGGTCATCCGCGATGAGTTGCTGGTCAAGGTCCAAGCCTCCGACGCGGGCGACCTCGACGCGGTCCGCGGATTCATTCGCGAACGGCTGGAATGGGCGGCCGCCAAGGTGCAGCGCTACGAGCGGCTGCGGGCGCGAATGCTGGACGGGCGCAGCGAGGACGAGTACCTGGTCGAATCCGATCGAATTGGCCCCTACCTGACGTTGATGCGCGGAATCTCGTTCGAGGAGGAGAACATCCGGTGGGCCGAACACGCGCTGAGCATCGCCGAACGTCGCCTGTCGGCAGGCGCTGCGGGCTCCGGGCGTTCGCGGCGCAGGGCTGCTACCCGCCGTTGAGTTCGGAAAACGACCCGGTCGCCCCGTCGCGCGCGACGTTAGCCTGAGGAATGACCGAATACCGATCGCCCTCGACGGGCCGGGCAGTGCGTGCCGTTTTGTTCGACACCTTCGGGACGGTCGTCGACTGGCGTTCCGGGATCGCCGCCTCAGTCCGCGATTTCGCGCAGCGCCACCGTCTGGGCGTCGACGCCGGTGAGTTCGCGCTGGAATGGCGCAGCCGGTACCTGCCGTCGATGTCCGAGGTTCTCTCGGGCCGTCGCGGATTCGTGTCGCTTGACGTTCTGCATAAAGAAAACCTGCTCGCCTCATTCGAGCAGTTCGGGATCGACACCGAGGTGCTGCCCGGTGACGAGGTCGAGGCACTGGCCCGCGCGTGGCGCTGGCTGCCGCCGTGGCCGGACAGCGTCGACGGCATCGCGGCCATGAAGCGGCACGTCATCGTCGGGCCGCTGTCCAACGGCAATACCGGGCTGCTGGTCGATATGGCGAAGTACGCCGGTCTGCCGTGGGATGTGGTGCTCGGTTCCGATGTCGGCAAGACCTACAAGCCCGATCCGCGTGCGTACCAAACGCCCGCACACCTGCTCGGTCTGGAACCCGGTGAAGTGATGCTGGTGGCGGCACATCCCAGCGACCTCGACGCGGCCAAGAACAGCGGTCTGGCGACCGGTTTCGTTTCTCGGCCGCAGGAATTCGGGCCCGGCCGGGATCCGGACTCCGAACCCACGGGCACGTTCGACGTCTCGGGCACATCGCTGGTCGAATTGGCCAACGCGCTGTTCGGCGCCCCTGGCCCGCGCTGAGGTCAGCGACGCGAGAAGCCCGACGGCGCCAGGCGTTGTGCGAGAGCTACTTCCACGCAAAAACCGGCTGTTCCAGCTCGTCGACCGGATCGGCTCGCCCTTCCAGACACAGCCAACGCAGCTGCAGCAGCACCGCGCCGGTCGGCGCGTGGATGAGGTCATTCCCCAGGGGGATTTGCACGACCGGTCGCGGGCTTTCCGGGATGGTGATGAACCGTGGCGAATCGTCGCGCTGGAGTTGGTGCAGCCCAACCCGGTACACGGCGACGACCTCGTCGGGCGCGGGGCGAAGCTCCAACCGTCCCCCTCCCCAGACCACCACCGGGGTGATCACGTACCCGGATCGGGTGGGGTAGTCGTCGAGCAAACCCAGCACGGTCGAATCGGACAGCTCGACGCCGACCTCCTCACGCAGCTCCCGCAACGCCGCGTCGACCGCGGTCTCACCCGGATCGAGGCGCCCGCCCGGCAGCGCCCACTGCGCCGCATGCGAACTGAGACGAGATGCCCTGCGGCACAGCACAAAAGCGGCACCACCGGACACGTCGACCATCCGGCCGTCCAGATGGGCGGCGGGCATCGGACGCCCGGCATTCCAGTCGTCCACTGCGACCGGATCGACGCGGTCCTCCCCCACCTGCGAATCGACCAGTACCACCGCGACGGCCGCATGCCGCTTCGTCGGATCGGTTACCGCGCGGCGGTTGTGGCCTGCCAGATTGTTCCGAATCCGGTCACGCAAAGGCTGGTCATAGGCAATGGTCACCACTCGAGCCTAAGGTGGGGCGCTTTTCCCGCCGCAGGTCCCGTGCTTTGTCGCGGACACCTCCAGTGGTTAACTGCGAGCATGCGACGACAACCGGTGCTGGCCCGACGCTTTTTCGATCGCTACGAACCGGTGCACGCGGTGACCTATTTCGCTCCGGAGGCGCGTGCCGCGCTGGACGCACTGGGCTATCGGGGTTTCTGGATGGGCTATTTCGCGGCACGCTCGGCGCCGTTGGGTGTGGCGCCTCGGGAGGTGGTCACCGCGGTCTTCTACAACTTCGCACCCGAACGGGTCGCCAAGGCACTGCCGGCGGCATGGGAGATCGCGGATCCGCAGGCCGCGTTGCGGGCACGGCAAGAGTCGGCGGTGGCGGCGCTACGCCGCTACGGCCTGGACTCAGACAATGAAAATGTGCGTATTGCAGCCGAACTGGCGGGTAGGGCGGCCCGCCACGCGCCCCTGGATGCGCGGCCGTTGTTCGCGGCGAACGTGGCGCTGCCCTGGCCGGACGATCCGCTGTCCACCCTGTGGCACGCCACCACGCTGCTGCGCGAACAGCGCGGCGACGCGCACGTGGCAGTGCTGGCCGCGGCCGGCGTCTCCGGTCGGGAATCCAACGTCCTACACGCCGCGGCGGGCAACGTCGCTCGCGACTACATTGCCCGCACCCGTGATTACGACGAGACATCCTGGCGTCAACACGAACACGCACTGGCCGAGCGGGGATTGCTCGACGACAACGGAACACTGACCGCGGCCGGGCGGGAACTGAAGGACCACATCGAGTTGACGACCGACACGCTGGCCTTGTCAGCGCTCGACGCCCTCAGCGACGACGAGGTGGAGGTGCTGTTCCAGGCGCTCACCCCCCTCACGCGCGCCGTGGTCGCGGGTGGCGACGTTCCGGCGCTCACCCCAATGACGCTGCGCCGGGACGAATTACACGATGACAGCGCGCACCTGGTGGGCCGATGAGCGGCCAGCGAGTGCCGGGCGGTGTCGTGCACAAGTTGCCGGCTGATCTGCGCGAGTCACTGATCGGCAATGCCACCGCGCTTTCCGCCTGGAAGGACATCACGCCGTTGGCCCGCAACGAATTCATCTGTTGGGTCGAGGATGCCAAGCAGCAGTCGACCCGAGAGCGCCGCATCCGTCGGACCCAGGAGGAGTTGGAAGAGGGCAAGCGCCGGCCTTGCTGCTGGCCGGGCTGCAAACACCGAGAGCGCACCGGAAAGTGAACGCGCACCGGCTTTCTCGAAACTCTATCGCTCCAGTGGCTTGTAGAACACCAACCCGTTGCCCGTGTTGTCGGCTCAGGCGGCGCCGGGTGGAACCGCTTGACCGTCAAGGTAATCCAACGGGGGAGCTTCGCCATGTCCCGCACCCCGGTACGCCACCGCGGTCGCCAGCGCCGTTCCACCCTCGATCGTCCCCACCACGACGACCTTGTCGTTGACCGTGAAATGCGGTACGGCGGTGATGGGTTGACGCGCACCGCGGGTGACCACGGTGGTGTCCGGGGTGAGCCGATAGGTCTGGATACGCCCGTCGACCCCGCGCATCGTCACCGAGTCCGCCGACACGGCCACCACGGTCCCTTCCTGACTCACCGGCTGCGAGGTGGCCGGCGGTTCGAGATCGGCGGCGACAGCGCGCCTCTCGGGCTGGGCTCCGTTGAGCACCAGCGCCATCACGCAGGCGGCACCCAACAGCGAAGCGGAGACGATGTCGCATACCGACGCGGGGCCCGACAGCCCACGCCAACGGCCACGGTGGGCAGTTTGCTCCAGTGGCTCCGGCATGCGGTGTTTGGCGCTCACGGTCAATCCTTCCAGCGGCGTTACACCGAAGTACACCGGCGCGCACCGAAACAGGTTGTTGCCGTGGAATTACCCGCAGAATCTGACCGGTAAACCGCACTCCGGCCGACCGGGGAGCCCGATCCGCCGGCGGGAGAGTTGCCGTCAGCCCTTGGTGAGGGTGAACTGGGCGACGTCCGTATAGCCCTCACGGAACAGTTCGGCGCATCCCGTCAGGTACTTCATGTACCGGTCGTAGACCTCTTCGGACTGGATGGCGATGGCATCGTCCCGGCGCGCCCCGAGCGCGGCCGACCAGGTGTCGAGGGTGCGGGCGTAGTGCAGGCGCAGCGGCTGGATCAGCTTCACACCGAAGCCGGCGCGCTCGGCGTGCTCCACGACGCCCTTGGCCTGTGGCAGGTCGCCACCCGGAAAGATCTCGTCCATGATGAACTTCATGAAGCGCAGCTTGGTCATGGTGATGGGCAGCCCACGCTCGGCGAACTCCTCGTCGCTGGGCTTGATGATGGTGTGCAGCATCATGACGCCGTCGGCCGGTAGCGCCTCATAGGCCTTCTTGAAGAATTCGTCGTACCGGTCGCGTCCGAAGTGCTCGAAGGCGCCGATCGAAACGATCCGGTCGACCTTCTCGTCGAACTGCTCCCAGCCCTGCAGCAGCACCCGCTTCGACCGCTGCGAAGGGTGACTGTCCAGGCGGCGCTGCACGTGTGCCTGCTGATTGCGGCTGAGCGTGAGACCGACGACGTTGACGTCGTAGTTCTCGAGGCCGCGGACGATGGTGGTGCCCCACCCGCACCCGATGTCGAGCAGCGTCATGCCGGGTTGCAGTCCAAGCTTGCCCAGGGAGAGGTCGACCTTGGCGTACTGCGCCTCTTCCAGTGTCATATCGTCGCGCTCGAAATAGGCGCAGCTATAGGTCCGCGTGGGGTCTAGGAAGAGCGCGAAGAACTCGTCAGAGAGGTCATAGTGCGCTTGTACGTCCTCGAAATGCGGTTCCAAGCTGACGGCATCGCCGGGTGTTTCGGACAAGGCACAACCTCTGACTGATTCTTATTTGATTCGGGTGCGATCGAAGCTGATCGCCTGACTGACGCACCAGTGTATCCGCCCGGATGACCGCGCCCTTCCGGCGAGTTCCTGTTCAGGGCCACAGCGCCAAGGAAAACCGCGCGGACGGCGTCCCTGACAGCGCACGGCCACCAGATGACTTACGCGAGCGTCAACGAAGTAAAGCGTCTGTGGCGCAGGCAAACTCGAGAAAGGTCCGTGAGTCAGCGGACGCGCGCGGTTGACGGATCACGCGCCGAGTTGTTACCTCAGCTGGTAAACCGGGTAAGCCCGGCTGACCGGCGTTCAGAGAGGCGGGACTCTCCCGATGGCAGACATCACCAGGTTGATCCTCGCCGACCACGAGTGGTTCCGGGAACAATTCGCGCGACTGGACGATCTGCAGGCCCAGCGCCCCGACGACCGGGCCGCGCTCAACCGAGTGTGGCGCCCGCTTGCCGACAAGCTGGACGTGCACGCCTACATCGAAGAAAAGATCTTCTACCCCCAACTGCTCCAACGCGGGGGTGAGGACGCCGAAGGCGAGACCCTCGACGCGATCGGCGACCACAATGACATTCGCGACGGCGTGCGCGACGCCGACGCCGCCGCACTCGGCAGTGAACAGTGGTGGGCGGCCGTCGGGCGCACCCGGGTGGCCAACGACGATCACATGGCCGAGGAGGAACGAGAGGGGCTGTCGGATTTTCGGCGCAACGCGCCCATTGGGCTTCGTGAAGCCCTCGGCCGTCAATACAGCGAGTTCATGGCCGAGCACCCCACCACCGAGGGCCTGCCGATCACGGATCGTGACCCCCGGCGCTACGTCGAACAGTTCGAGGGGCCGACGCAGCCCAAGCCCACCGACTTCTCGCTGCGCATCGGGAGCCTGAAAGGCCAATGAGCCGCGCCTAGGTCACGCCGACGTGACGCGAATAACGAATCTCGGTCCGGGCCCCTGAGCGAGGCCGTCGACGCCGGCGCCACCGACGCGTGCTAGCTGGCAATTTCCGGACGCACTCGCATCCACCCACGGCCTCGCCGCATCAGCGCGGCGGCCTGCGGACAGCCCGTCGGTGCGCCTGATTACCCGACCCCGCCGGTTCGTCCCGGGAACGTTTCGGGTAAGCCATCAACCGATGGGTATTCCACACCGCCGCCGGAGGAAATGGGCACGTAAAGACATCAGGGTCGCCGATCCGGCTATGCGCCAAACCATCATGGGCACCGCCATAGGCAACTTCATGGAGTGGTACGACTTCGGGGTCTACGGCTATATCGCCACCACGATCGCCCAGGTGTTTTATCCCGGCAAGAGCGTGAGCGGCGTCCACCTCATCGCGACCTTCGGCACGCTGGCGGCGGCATTCGTGGTGCGCCCCCTCGGTGGATTCATTTTCGGCCCGCTGGGCGACCGGATCGGACGGCACCGGGTGCTGGTGGTCACCATCCTCATGATGACGGTGAGCACCACCATGACCGGCCTGCTGCCCACCTACAGCACCATCGGCATCTGGGCGCCGATCCTGCTCGTCGTCGCGCGAATCTTTCAGGGCCTATCGACCGGTGGCGAGTACGTCGGCGCAATGACCTATCTCGTCGAGCAGGCCCCGGACCACAAACGCGGCATGATGGTCGGCTTCTTGCCGATGGGCAACCTGGTCGGATTCGTTCTTGCCGGGCTGCTGGTGACCGGTTTGCAGACCTGGCTGCCGGACGACGCCATGCTGACCTACGGCTGGCGGATCCCTTTGCTGTTGGGCTTCCCTTTCGGCCTGGTCGCCCTGTACTTGCGGCTCCGGCTCAAAGAGTCCTCCGCCTACCAGAGCGCCAACGACGCCGCGCCCGCGCCTGGCGGCCAAGGCGGGCAGCAGATTCTGCGCACCGTCGCGGCGCAGTGGCGCCCGATGCTGATCTGCGCCGCGTTGGTGCTGACCTCCCAGGTCGCCGACTTCATGCTCACCGGATACCTGCCGACCTATCTCAGGCTCTTCGTCCGTGTCGGGCACACCGCAGGACTGGTCATGATCGTGTCGACGCTGGCGATCCTGATGGTCACCGTGGTGCTCGTCGCCGGCTTGTCCGACCGGATCGGCGTCAAACCCATCATGTGGACGGGCTGTGGGCTGCTCATCGCGGCCTCCGTCCCGGCGTTCCTGCTCATCCGCTTCGGTGCCTGGTACCCGGTGATCTTCATCGGGGTGCTGTTGATCGGCCTGATGGAACTGTGCTTCGACAGCACCGGACCGGCCATGCTGCCGGCGTTGTTTCCCACCAACGTGCGCTACGGGGCGCTGGCGATTTCGTACAACATCTCGATTTCACTCGTCGGCGGCATCACACCGCTGATCGCGCAGGCGCTGGTGTCCGGCACCGGCAATGTGATGGTGCCGGCCTACATGCTGATCTTCGCTGGTGTGGTGGGAGCCATCACCTTGCTGTTCACCCCGGAAGTCGCCCGCAAACCGTTGCCCGGCTCCGGGCCCGCCGTCGAATCCGAGCGGGAGGCCCGCGCGCTCGCCGAGGGCATCAGCTAGCGGGCAATCGGGGGCGAACCTTGCATCGTTCTTGCGTGGGCACGTTTATCTCGCGCGCTGACGAGCTAACCCTTTCAGGGTGAGGACCGGTTTCCACCAGCAGCTGGACATGCTGACCGACCAGCTCGCCGATATGTGCGCGATGGCGGCCGAGGCGATCACGCAGGCGAGCGAGGCGCTGCTGGAGACGAATTTGACGACGGCCGAATGCGTCATCGCCGGGCATCGGGACATCGTCGCTCTCGACGCTCACGTGGAGGAAACCGCATTTGCGTTATTGGCGTTGCAGGCGCCCGTGGCCACGGATTTGCGCGCGGTCGTCAGCGCCATCCGGATCGCCGCGGACGCGCGACGGATGGTCGAGCTGGCCGTGCACATTGCTGAGATCGCCCGCCGCCGTCACCCCTACCCGGCCGTTTCTGTCGAGGTGCGGCCATACGTCGCCGCCATGGGCGAGGCGGCCGAGGCACTGGCTTTCGGAGCACGGCAAGTGCTGGTGTCGCAAGACCCGCGCGGGGCCGCCCAGATTCGCCACGACGACGACGCGATGGACGAGCTGCACCATCAGCTGCTGGCGGTGCTGATGAGTCCCGCTTGGAAGCAGGGAGTCGCCGCCGCCGTGGACGCCACCCTGTTGGGCCGTTTCTACGAACGCTTCGCCGACCATGCGGTCGCGATCGCGCGCCGGGTCATCTTCCAGGCCACGGGGCGCTAGCCATCCGGCTGGCGGCGCAGCACCAACAACTCACCGGTCAGCGTGCCGTCCTCGAGCAGCCGACCAATCCGTGAACTCTGACGTTCGGCCAACTGCCAGGCTTCCGTGTGTCCGTGCCGGTCGCCGAGGACGCTCTCCACCGTGTCGACGCGCTCGTTCCACCTGTCGGCGATCGGCGGCAGGTCCGCGGTGCCGAGCCAATGCTCGACGTGAAGTGCGGCCCCTGTCAATAGCTCACGCAATCCGCTTGGCGTGGGAAAGTGATTGCCTTCCAGAGTGTTTGACGGTACGGCCCGGTGTGCGACGAAAACCAGCAAGCCGATGCGCCCACCCGGCCGCACGACGCGGCGCAACTCCGTGAGCAATGCGAGTTGGTCCGGTGTCGTGCACAACACGCCCAACGACCAGGCGGCGTCGAAACTCGCGTCTCTCATCGGCAGGGCCGATCCCAGTGCGCACACCACAGGAAAGCCGAACAGTTTCTGCGACGCGCGGCAGGCGCCCGTTTCGGGTTCGACGAGCACGGGCCGCACCGCGCCGGATCGGGCGGCGTAGGCGGCGGGGCCCCCGACACCCGCGCCGGAATCCAGAAGCAAGCCGCCGGGCGCCAGCTCCATCCGGTCGATGAGCCAGTCGAGCGCGGCCGGACTTCCGCTTCCCCGACAGCCGGCAGGCAGGTGGTAGTCCGGCCCGAGTTCCGCCGCCACCTGCGCCGTCCATTCGGCGACGGTGTCGAACTCGGCCTCCATCGCATCCGTCACGGGCGCCCCTCCTCCCCATCGCTGCATCCCCATTGCATCGTCGCGGCGCGGTTCACGGGGCATCCGCCCGGATCCGACGACCGACCTCGGCCTTGATCTCCGCGCCGACACGAGGACCCGACGCCGACGCAAGTCCCGACACGTTGACACCCTCGATGCCCTCGATCGACAAGAGCGCCCGCGCCTCGCTCACCGCCGCCGTGATACCGGCGGCCACCGGATCCGGCGAACTCAAGACCCGTTGCGTCACAGCGGGATCGAGCTCAAGTCCGGGCAGGCCTTCCAGCACCGCCGCAGAGATGCTGTCGGTGAACACCGCGACCGACGCGATCACCGGGATGGTCAAGCCGGCCGATCGCGCTGTCGTCATGAAATCGCCGATCATGTCCGGAAAAGGCGCATGATTCAGCACCGCCAGGCTCGCTCCGGCTCGCTGCTTCTCGACCAACCGAGCCGGCCGGCGGTGCACGGGTGGAGCGGTGGGCGTCTCGGGTACCGCGGCGGCCATGCCGACCGAGGCGGCCAGCGACACCAGGCGGGGCCCGTCGAGGTCGAAGGTCTGCGTGACGTCGGGACGCACGTCGTAGCCGCGTCCGTCCCCGGTCACGCACAACACCGTGTCGACATCGATGCTGCGCAATCCCCTCAACTCCTGCTCGAGGACCACGCGGTTGCGGTCCCGGCACGACAGCGTGATCCACGGCGTCACGCCGGCGTCGAGCAGCAGCGACGCCATGAGCGTCGGAGGGAAGTCGGGCTTGTTCTGATGCTCGCCGACCAGGACGGCGTCGCAGCCCGGCGCCAGGATGGCCGCGGTCGCTGCGATGTCACCGGGATCGAATGGGGCGGCACTGAAGTCGGTGAGCACCCGCGGAGCGCTCGCGAAGCGGGGGGTGGGGCGATGGCCCGACCACGGCACCACGTCGTCGAACACACACGGACTCGGGCGCATCTCGCACAGTCCGTCCGGGCGCACCCCTCCGCACGGCCCGAACTCCATCCGCTTGGGACAACCCGAATCCGCCGCCATCGTCACCCCCTTGAGCGTCAATACCCAAACGAATGCGTGCGCAAGCGCGCTGACCGGTCGCGAGCCCGAACGCTGCGCGGGGATTAGCAAACGCTTCCTGTGGCTAATACGAAAGGGGCGTGCGCCGGATGTGCGGCACAGCGGAGGGGATGGGAACGGCTATGGAACCGATATCACCGATGGATGCGTTGTTCCTCATCGGCGAGTCGCGCGAACATCCGATGCACGTGGGCTCACTGCAGCTCTTCGAGCCCCCGGAGGATGCCGGTCCTCATTTCGTGCGCGAGGCGTATCAAGCGATGCTCGAGTGCACCGACGTACAGCCGACCTTCCGTAAGCATCCCGCCTTCTTCGGGGGCATCACGAACGTGGCGTGGTCCTTCGACAAGGACGTCGAGCTCGACTACCACCTGCGCCGGTCCGCGCTGCCCGAACCCGGACGAGTCCGGGACTTGCTCGAACTGGCCTCCCGGCTGCACGGCAGCCTGCTCGACCGGCACCGTCCGATGTGGGAGGCACACCTCGTCGAAGGGCTTCAGGACGGTCGGTATGCGGTCTACACGAAGTATCACCACTCCCTCATGGATGGCGTCTCAGCGCTACGCCTGATGCAGCGCGCCTTCACGTCGGATCCGCACGACGACGAGGTGCGTGTGCCGTGGAACCTGGGTCCGCGCAAGCGCAGCGGGCGAGGCCACCAGTCGTCACTCTTTGACCGGGTCGGTCGCACGGCTGGGTCGGCATTCGCCTTGGCGCCGTCCACGCTCAAGCTCGCGCGCGCGGCGCTGCTCGAACAACAACTGACCCTGCCGTTTCGGGCGCCGCGCTCCATGTTCAACGTGCGGATCGGCGGCGCCCGGCGGGTTGCGGCCCAGTCCTACTCGCTGGAGCGCATCAAAGCGGTGAAGTCGGCTACCGGTGCGACGATCAACGACGTCGTCCTCGCGATGTCCGCCGGGGCCCTGCGCGCCTATCTGATCGATCAGAACGCCCTCCCCGACGCGCCCCTGACCGCCATGGTCCCTGTCAATCTGCGCAAGGACGACGACGATCGCGGCGGGAACAACGTCGGGACCTTCCTGTGCAATCTCGCAACGAACCTCGACGACCCGGCGAAGCGGCTCGAGACCATCAGCGCGTCCATCCGCGAGACCAAAGAGGTGTTCTGGCAGCTTCCCCCGGTTCAGCAGTTGGCATTGTCCGCGTTCAACATCGGGGGGCTGTTCTTCGGCCTGATCCCCGGCTACCTGTCCGCGGCCTCGCCGCCCTTCAATATCGTCATTTCGAATGTGTCGACCGGCAACCGCGACCAATTGTATTGGCGCGGAGCACGATTGGACGGGAACTATCCTCTGTCGATCCCCCTGGACGGCCAGGCGGTCAACATCACCGTCACCAATAACGCAGACAATCTCGACTTCGGTCTGGTCGGTTGCCGCCGCAGCGTCCCGCATTTACAGCGGATGCTGGGTCACCTCGAGGCGGCCCTGAAGGATTTGGAACTCATCGCAGGCATCTGAATGCGTTGCGTCGCTTGCCGTACCACGTGCGCGTGCGGCAGGCGATACGACGGCAGATTCGTCCGCCGAATCCTTTGGTGGGGAATACCACAGCTCCTACTGTAAGGTCCACGGTAAGTAACCGCATGCGGGAGGGGCGAACCGTGCCAGGCACCAGCGATACGCGCGACCAGTTACGACCCGATATTGATCTGACCGACGGCGCCTTCTATGCGGGCGACTCACGGCCGGTCTATCGGTGGATGCGCGAGAACGAACCGGTCTTTCGGGACCGCAACGGCCTGGCGGCCGCAGCGACCTACCAGGCGGTGATCGAAGCCGAACGGGCGCCGGAGTTGTTTTCCAACGCCGGCGGTATCCGCCCGGACCAGGACGCGCCGCCGATGATGATCGCGATGGATGACCCCGCGCATCTGCTTCGGCGCAAGCTGGTCAACGCGGGCTTCACCCGCAAACGCGTCAAGGACAGGGAGCACTCGATCGGCGAACTGTGCGATGCGCTCATCGACAACGTCTGCGAACGGGGCGAGTGCGACTTCGTCTGGGACCTTGCGGCTCCGCTCCCCATGGCCGTGATCGGTGACATGCTCGGGGTGCTTCCGGAGGAACGCCAAATGTTTCTTCGCTGGTCCGACGACATGGTGACCCTGCTGAGCAGCACGACCGCGCAAGAGGACTTTCAGGTCTCGGTCGACGCGTTCGCCGCCTACACCGAGTACATGACCGGCATGATCGCGGCGCGCAAGGCGGATCCGACCGATGACCTGGTCAGCGTGCTGGTGCACGCGGAGGTGGACGGCGAGAAGCTGGCCGACCACGAGATCGTCACGGAGGTTTTGTTGCTATTGATCGGCGGCGACGAGACCACCCGGCACACGCTCTCCGGCGGTACCGCGCAGATTCTGCGGCACCCCCAGCAGCACCAGCGGCTGGTCGAGGACGTTGCGCTGCTACCCAACGCGATCGAGGAGATGCTTCGATGGACCGCCCCGGTCAAGAACATGGCCCGCACCATGACCGCCGACCTGGACTTTCACGGCGCGCAGCTCAAGCGGGGCGAGAAGATCATCCTGCTATTCGAATCGGCGAACTTCGACGCGGCGGTGTTCGCAGATCCGGAGAGCTTCCGCATCGACCGCTACCCCAACAACCATCTGGCATTCGGGTTCGGAACCCACTTCTGTCTGGGCAATCAGCTGGCGCGCCTGGAGCTGTCGATCATGCTCGAGCGGCTGCTGAAGCGTCTTCCCGACATGCGGCTGGCGTCCGATCAGCCGCTGCCGCTGCGTCCCGCGAACTTCGTCAGCGGTCTGGAGAACATGCCGGTGAAGTTCACGCCCTCGGCAAGATCAGGTGGCTGAACTCTGCTGAAAGGTGCTTCAACGGTGCTGCTGAGCGACGAGGTCCGCGTCGGTCGCGTAATCCAGGTAGACACTGGTGCCATTGGGCCGGGCGTGGATGGTGCAGTGATCGGCTAGGCCGTGCATCAGCATGATCCCGCGCGATGCGTGAGGGTCGTTGTAGTGCCGGGAGGTGGGCTTCCGCCAGCTACCGCGGTCACTGACGCACACCCGAATCGACTCGGCGTCCGGGTCGTAGCTGGCCTGAAGTTTCATGGCGCCGACCTGGTGATGCGAGCGATAGGCGTGCTCAACGCAATTCGCCAGCGCTTCGTTGACGCCCAGGACGACGTCTTCACGGATGTGTTCCGGCGCGTGCACCTCCTGCTGCAGCCACCGTTGCAGCGCACGACGCCACTGCGCCGCCGTATCCGGGCGGGCTGTGCCGGCGAGCGTCAGCCGCACCGGCGTGGCAGTCTCCGGCTGTAGCGAATCCATAAATGCCACATACCCAGATGCGGTTGGGGCAATAACCTTCTGCGAGTATCGCTTCGGCCACAGCTGGATAGCCATCCAGAATCGCCAGGTCATAGCGACGAACTGCCTTAAACAGGTTCTAACGGTTGGGCGATAAGACGGGTGTGACCAATTCGCCGGTGTCGAGGTAGCTGTCGAGATTTCGGATCGCCAGCAGCGCCATTGCCCGCCGGGTCCGCGCGGTGGCGCTGCCGATGTGCGGGAGAAGCACCACGTTGTCCAAGTCGAACAGCTCCGCCGGTACCCGCGGCTCGTCGGCGAAGACGTCCAGCCCCGCACCTGCGAGTTGCCCGGCAGCCAGCAGTTCCACCAGCGCGTCCTCATCGACGACGCTGCCCCGGGCGATGTTGATCAAATAACCCTCGGGGCCCAATGCTTCCAGCACGGCACGGTCGACCAGCTTGCGAGTGTGGCGGTCGCCCGTCGTAGCGATGACCAGCACGTCGACCGACTCTGCGAGTTCCACCGTCGACTCGGCGTAGCGGAATGGCGATCCCTCGATGCGGTGGCGGTTGTGATAGGCGATGGCGGAGTCGAAGCCGAGGAGCCTGGTCGCGATCGCCGACCCGATTCGGCCCAGCCCTAAAATGCCGACCTGCAGGCCGCTGACATCTCTGGCATAGGGAAAAGGGCCTTCGCGAGCCCATCGACCGGCGCGCACATAGCGATCGGCGGCACCGAAACGCCGCAGCGTCATCAAGATCAGGCCCACTGCCGTATCGGCAACTGTGTCCGACAACACGTCGGGAGTGTTGCTCACGCCGATGCCGCGGCGCTTCGCCGCACCCAAATCGATCAGATCCACCCCGGCCCCGTTGTTGACGATCACCTCCAGATTGGGCAGTGCCGCGATGGTGGCGGCATCGGCGCCGGGCGATCCCGACGTCACCAGCACGCGCACATCGGCGCCGTGCTCAACCAGGAACTCAGTTCGCGCGGTTCCGTCGGGAAGCGCCGGAATCTCGTAGCGCGTGGCCAACTCGTGTTCGAAGGTCGGCTCCATCTCGCCGACCCGTAGCACCCCACTGACCTTCTTAGCCGTCACGACTACATCATGCTTGAAGCCGAGTCTCTCGCCTCTGGAAGGCCGGGTCAGCTGGACCGCAGACCGCGACAAGCTCGCCGCCACCGTCGGCGCATGGAAGGCCGCCGGTGCCAGTCACCTGTCGGTGAACACCATGAAGGCCGGCTTCGCGAGCGTCGACGAGCACCTCGCCGCCTTGGAACAGGTCGCCACCGACCTGACCTAGCGGCTTTACTTGCCGCCGGACGCGGACAACTCCTCGACCAGGCTCAGGTGTACGTTGCGGCGGTTCGCCTTCGCTGGCTTCGCCTCGGGGCCAACGGATTCCATGAGTCCGCCAGAGGCCAGGGCGTCACGGTCGCGCGCGTCGACCGAATCACGAACGTGGACCTGTCCGCCGGTAGCGCAGTGCCGTCGTTGCCAGTCGCTGATCGCCTGGTGCGCGGCGTGATCAAGATAGTTCGTGAGCAGGTGAATCGTGACCGAAGTGCGTTCGGGAACGGATGACAGGACGCCGGTGAGGCGTGGCAATGCCAGGAAGGTGCACGCACCTTCGACGACGACGTGCCATCCGTCACCAACGGGTTTGGCCTCGATCCTGGCCCGCACCACCCGCCATCCGGTCACGGCGACAGCAAGTGCGAGTCCGATCATGACGCCGTGCAGCAGATTGAGGAAAACGACGCTGAGCACGGTCACCACGTAGACAGCGAGATCGCCGTTGCGCAAAGCGGTTTCGATATGTGCCGGCTTCAGCAGCTCGATGCCGATCACGATGAGAAGGCCGGCGAGTGCCGCAGTGGGGATCTTTTCGACGAGCCCCGCGAATGGTACGGCGAAGACCAGTATCCAAATGCCATGCAAGATGGTCGAGACGCGCGTTTTCGCACCGGCATTCACGTTGGCCGCACTGCGCACGATGACACCCGCGATGGGAAGCCCACCGACCGCACCCGACGCGATGTTCGCCGCGCCCTGCCCAATCAGCTCGCGGTTGAAGTCGGTTCGGGCGCCGGTATGCATCCGGTCGATCGATACCGCGGTCAGCAGGCTCTGCACGCTGGTGATCAGGGTGACGGTGATGACGGCGACGACAACGGCTCCCCAGTTCCCCTGCGGCAGCGACGGCAGGTGCAACGCCTCGATGACGGAGCCATCCAGGACAATCCTGGATACATTGAACGGAAAGATCACCGAAATAGCGGTGACCACGACGATCGCGACGAGTGGGCCGGGAACCTTGGCAACCCGGGCCGGAACCCAGCGCCAGGCAACGAGAATGGCGATCACCAACAGGCCCAGGAAAAGACCCGGTCGGTGGGCGCCGAGGATCTGTGCGGGCAGGCCGATGACATTGCTCCAGGCCGAGCTCTTGGAAGCGCCGCCCAGCAATACGTGTACTTGCTGCAAAGCGATCGTGATTCCGATTCCGGCCAGCATGGCATGCACCACGACGGGCGAGATTGCCAGTGCGGCCCGCGCAATCCGGCTGAATCCCAACAGGACTTGCAGGATCCCCGCGATCACGGTGATAAAACATGTTATTGCCCAGCCAAACTGAGAGACCAGGTCGGCGACCACGACAGTAAGTCCCGCGGCCGGCCCACTCACCTGCAGAGGTGAGCCGCCGATCCATCCGGCAACCACGCCGCCAACAATCGCTGCGATCAAACCCGCGAGAACCGGCGCGTCCGAAGCAATTGCGATGCCGAGTGACAACGGAAGCGCCACCAAAAAGACCACCAACGAGGCCGGCAGGTCATACGGCAGCGTCTCGCGCATCCGGTCGATTCGGGATGGCGCTGCCTTCTCCACATCCTCGCGAACTGGCTGTTCCACCTGTTGCACCGGCCCTCCCCCGAATAGGTCAATTAGCGGTGGGCGTTCGACAACCACCCGATCACGGCAGGTAGGAAATGTGTAAAGCCGTGCAGCACAGGCGGTTAGAGCTACCACGAACGTCTTTGTTCGGCGGACATGCCTGGCCTATGCGTTCGAAGGTATGTGGGGCGAGCACAAGGGGTCAACCGGACGGGCCGAGCGCATATCGAATGCAAATTTTTCGGTATTCATCACTTGCAATAACGCCGTCCGATGGAAAGCGGTTACTCCAGAATGAAAACCGGAATCTGACGTGCCGTCTTCGCCTCGTATTCCGCATAGGGAGGGAATGCCTCAACGGCCCGCTGCCACCACTCCTCGCGCTCGGCGCCGTCGAGCTCGCGAGCGGTCAACGTGACAACTTTGTCGCCATCCTGCAGCGTCACCGCCGGGTTCGCCTTCAGGTTGAAGTACCAAACCGGATGTTCCGGGGCGCCGCCGTGCGACGCGACGATGACGTAGCGACCATCCTTCTCGACCCGCATCAACGGTACGTAGCGCTGCTTGCCGGACTTCGCCCCGGTGACGGTCAGCAGAACGATGGGCCGGTCGAAGACCTCGACTCCATCGGTCGTGCCTTGACTCAAAATCCGTTCGGTCTGGTCGCGCACCCAGCCCCTCGGGCTCAATTCGATTTCATCAGCCATACCTACAGCGAACACCGGGTCACCGTTGCCACATTCCCCGGGCCGAGCCCGCACCGGCCGATTGGGAGCGAAGGCACAGTCGAGCCGTCACTTAGCCCAGCTAGCGAATCAGCGCTGACCGCGGAGAGGAGCTGGGCGTGGCACGCACCGAGATGACGGCGACGCTCAAGAGAGCATGTCAGCCTCATTGACATATATCAGTGTCGTTGATATAAAGGAGTCATGACGCAACCGACTCAAGAGATGTTCGAATCCGCTTATCGGGGTGAGGCTCCCGAGATGGGCGAGGGCGCCCGACCACCGTGGAGCATCGGTGAGCCGCAGCCCGAGATCGCGGCCCTCATCCAGGAGGGCAAGTTCCACGGCGACGTGCTCGACGCCGGTTGCGGCGAGGCGGCGGTGTCGCTGTATCTCGCCGAGCGCGGCTTCACCACGGTAGGCCTGGACCAGTCGCCCACCGCCATCGCGTTGGCTACCCAGAAAGCCGCCCGGCGGGGCCTGACCAGCGCCACCTTCGAGGTCGCGGATATCAGCGCCTTCACCGGCTACGACGGCCGCTTCGGAACCATCATCGACAGCACCCTTTTCCACTCGATGCCCGTCGAACTACGCGAGGGCTATCAGCAGTCGATCGTGCGGGCCGCCGCACCGGGAGCCTCGTACTTCGTGCTCGTGTTCGACCGCGCCGCGATGCCGGCCGATGGCCCCGTCAACGCGGTCACCGAGACCGAGCTGCGCGGTGTCGTCTCGAAGTATTGGGTCATCGACGAGATCCGGCCCGCGCGCATCCATGCCAACGTGCCCGACAGCTTCCTGGCCGGCTTTGAAGCCTTCGCCGGTGCCGACATTCGCGACGAGGACAACGGTCGCAAGTCGGTGGGTGCTTGGCTGCTGTCCGCGCACCTCGGCTGACGGCACGCCAGCTGTCACACACCGGCGGCGCCGTGAGCAGCGCAATCGGCATCGACGGATTGGGCCGGGTTTCGACGCCTGCCATCCGGGAGACCCTGACTACAGGCAGTGCAGACGTACAAAGGAGATCTCGGTGGATCAGCAAGTCAACTTCGACCCGCCCGCGGCGCCCGAGGACGCGCGCGAGGCGACCGAGGAACAGCGCAAGTTGCAAGAGCAACTCGAGCACCAGGACGAGGATCCGGACGGGCCGGGATTGCACCAGTCGCGCCACGACCTACCCGACGAGAGCACACGGTAGCGCGGCCCAGCGATTTGCTGGCCAGTGAATGTCGATTCTCAGCGGGATATTTCGTCTTGCCGAGACATTTCCCGGCCCCGCAGTGGCGATTGCGCCCCGCGCGCCGACAGCGTTGAGCGCCGGTGGTCGTGGACGACCGCGGCCGCAGCCTGCCACGTCAGCGTCACGCCGCCCAGCGCCGCCGTCGGGATGGCCCATGACCGCCGGATCATCAGCGCACTATTGCATTGGTCGACGTAGCGCCGCGCCGTGCCGGCCGCGCTTGAGGCCTGGGTCAGTTCGGTCGTAAAGCCGTTGCCGCACTTGACTTGCCAGCCGAACTGGTCAAAAGCATCGATGAATACCGGGAAGTACAGTGCCAATAGCCCTCCGGCCAAGAGCACCACGGCGGTGAAGACGATCAGCGCCACGCGGTTGGTCACGCGAGCCCCTACGTCATGCAGACGTTGGCGAAAAGCAGCACCGGCCACGACACGATCGAGCCGAGGAAAGACACCACCAAATCGGCGCCGTGCATGTCGTGCAGATGCTGCGTGTGGGTGCTGGACCAGATCACGCCGACGATCAGGTACGGCGTCCCCAGCAGTATCGCCAGGCCCAACAGTTCAGCGATGGTCAATTGATACTCCAGGAATGTGCGAATCCTGCTGAGCATGGGCATGCCTTTCACACGGGCGCCGCCGAGCTTGACCGCGGCCCACAACAGCCATGAGGACTGCAGCACACCCGGCATGCGGACTAGATCCGTCTATGTTAATAGTGATTCGGAAGATCCGATAGCCCAGTGGGCTCATCGGCGGCGCTCGGGCACGCCAACGAATACCGGAGATGCGCTGCTGGAAGCGGGCGTTCAGCTCGGCCCGATACGCCGGCGAGGTGGATATCTCACCAGCAAGTGGGGGTTGGTTCTTCGGGTACGGGCCATCTGCGAAGACCCGTCAGCGACGTGGTCGGCCGCCGCGTGGCGCATTGCGGGAGGAGGCGGGCCGTCCCAGCACCGTGACCTCCATCAAGCGCCGCACCGTGAGGCTGGCGGCCGTGTCGGGGTAGACCAGCCGCCCGATGTCCACCGCAAGAGCGAACGCGGCGTGGACGGCGTATCGGGCCCGGCCCAGGGTGAGTTCGGGGTTGGCCGCGACGGCGAGGCTGGCCCAGGATTCGACGGTGGAGCGCTGAATGTTGTAGAGCAGCACCGCGTCTGTGTCGGGCAGGTTGTGACGCTCCGTGTAATACACGCAGGCCAGTTCGGGATTGGCGAACGACCGCGAGACGTAGGCCTCGATGAGTTGCGCCAGCGCCTGTTCCGGGTCGGCGTTGGTGGCCAGGATGCTGGAGAGGTCACCCGAGAGTTGGTCGGCGGCACGCCGGTAGTAGACCGCCAAGATGGCGGCCTTCCCCGGAAAGTATTGATAGATACTGGCAACCGGTATGCCGACCGCTGCGGCGATGTCTTCCATCCCGGTTTCGCGATAGCCGCGCTCGTTGAACAGGCGCATCGATTCGTGCAAGAGAAGTTCGTAACTTCCGGCGGCGCTGGTCAGTGTCGCGGGGCGCGGCCGGTCGGAGCCACGACCACGCTGGCTTGGCAGCTCGGCGCGCAACACCGAGATCGCGATATCGGCCAGCGTCGCGCGGATCTCGGCATTGCTCAACCGGGACCGATGGTCGGTGATGCTGCCGATGACACTCAGCGTGGCCGCCGACAGGATCCAGCGTTGCCGCGAGGTCAATTTCGGCCGCAGTCTCATCAGCGGGCGCTGCAGGCGACGGTTGGTCAGTTTGATCTGCTCGGCCAGAGCGCGCTGATCGCCACCACGCAGGTAGCGGCCCTCCCACCGATATAGTCCACCGGCGGTGCGGTTGACGATCGTAGTGTCGATCAGCGCTCCAATGAGAGCGCGGAGTTGCTCTTCGGCATCGCCATCGGCGGCTAAGGCGTCCGCGAACGCCGTGGCGTCGACCAGTTGCTGTCCCAGCGCCAGGAAGACCTCGCGAAACAGGTCGTATTTGCCCTGCGAGTGGCGGTACAACGCCGCAGCGGAGATTCCCACTCGTGCCGCGATGTTTTCCATGCTGACCGCGTGATAACCCAACTCGCTGAACGCATCGGTAGCGGCGCGGGCGATCTGGATCTTGCGGTCCTTTGGGCGCCGCTTCACCTGATCTGCGGACGAGCGGCTAGCCGAAGGCATACAGATCACCGTAGCCGCAGCGGCGGCCGTCCGGGCGAGGCGTTGACGACCGGAATCGCCGAGCCCGCGAAATGTTAGTCCCAATGTGGCGACAACATTGTTGGTTCGATATTCGGCGACCGAGGGATATCGTATTCCTCTGGAAAGAACGGATGAATCTGACAACCTTGCGACTGTCATGGAGCGGCCTGGTGTGCGCCGGGCCGGCACTCGCCGCCGCCGTGGTGATTTCCGGCCACGCCGCCGCCGATCCCGGCCAGCCCCCTCCGCCGTTGCCGGTGTTCACGCCCGCGCCCACCGATTGGTCACCGAACTTCACCATCTGGCCGTACAACACATTTACGGCGCGCGTCACACCAGAGATGATCGGCGGAATGTCGGACTCCTGCCAATGGTTCAAGTCGCAATTCGATCCGCTTATGGACCAGATCAACGACTTCAACCGGTACCTCGGCGATCAGCATGACGACTACTCGGTTGGCAGTGTGGCGGGGAACGCTCACACTGTGGTCGCCAATATCGACAGGTCGACGGCCTTTCTGGCACCACGCGTGAAGCCATTGATCATCACCAACCAGCCCGACAACTTCGGGCCGTATTCGCCGGTATACGGCGGTGAATCCATGACCCACTTGGCATTTCAACTATCGCGGATCAGCGACAGCATCAAGAGAAAGGACCCGTCGGGAGTCACGCACGCGAACATCGTCGCGGCCACCGGCTGGGCGAACGGCCTTCGCGATTCCGGCGCATGCGATTGATGACCGCCGCCACCGCTTCGGCATTGGCATCCGTGGTGATGCGACTAGATCGGCCGACTAGGCGACGTCGGGACTGACTATCGACGCGACCGCGCTGCGCGGCACCGATACTTGCGTGGCCTCCATCGCCGGCTGCAGCGCGTTTTGGTCGAAGAAAAACACGATCGCATCATTGGTTATCGCGAAGCTCTGGTAGTTCGCCGGCTCGAGACCGGTGGCCGGCGGAATCGAAACCTTCGCCCGGTACCGGTCGGCCAGAGTCTTCTGCACGATCGGCAAGATGGCCCGCAGCGGTTGAGTTCCCGGCTGGAACAACGCGTCGAAGGTGATCGGCTTCTGAGTGGCCAGGTTGTAGTTGAAGGATTTGTACCAAACCAACGGGTGAGCGGCGCCGAGGTTCTGGTAAATCTCGGTGACCACCGACTGGGTGCCCGTCGCCCGGGGACCCGAGCTGTATCGGGTACCGGTAACCTTCAGCGCAGTCGGCGATTTCAATGTATTCAGCGGACCGCGGGCGTTGCGGAAATCGTCATCGGTCTTGGTCAAATAGCCGACCATTGTCTGCTCATCGGGATAGTTGGCCGGAAACACCATGCTGATGTTCGACAGGGGGTCTGAGGCATCAAAGTGGCACATCTGATTCGCATCGACGCTCGACGGATTGCACATCGGCGCGTCCGCGCCGGCAGTTGCAGGTCCGGTGAATGCGGTCGCCGATGCAAGGACTGCCACCGTCGCGATCACCTGCCGTGATCTGATAAGCCGCCCAGTGTCGAAGTTCACCCACGCCTCCGTTGAAGATTCCGCACGGTGCATTGTCACAGATGCGCCGCGGCGGATGGGCGGATGGTGGCCGTGCCTATTGCGTCCCGGCGGGGGCGTTCGGCGTGGAAAGACATCATCGGGGCAAGCGCAGCGCGAGGAAGTACTCGTGGCGCCGGGCACGGTCGACGGTGTAATCCAACGCCTTACTGACGCCATCGGTGTCGTATTCCAGCCAACGCTCCGTGCGCTGACGCTCGAATTCGGTCCACGACGCCACCGTGAACCTCTCGAGGAACGTATCGGATTGTCCGACACTGTGATACAGCCGCCAGCTGTGTCCGCCGGTCCGAAGGCGTGAGCGCCTGACGGCGCGCATCGCTTCGGTGAAGTCGTGCAGGTTCTCCGGCGGAACCTGGTAGCGAACGGTCACCAGCACCGGCCCATCCCGGGGTGATGGTTCGAACACGAGCGTGGGCGACGGCCAAGCGCTGGAAACGTCGACGCTCAGCGCCCCGGTGCAGGGCAGCAACGGCAGGACCAGAATGCTGAGCGCGACAACGCCGAGCACCACGGCCGACCCCACCAGCGCGGTGTGCAGTCCCGCTCGCGTGGCGACGGCCCCCCAGGCGTAGGAGCCGATCGCCTGTGCTCCCGTCGCGACGAGCAGATACACCGCCAGGCCGCGGGCGCGCACCCAGCGGGGCAACGAGAGTTGAGCAGCGGCGTTCAACGTCGTCAACGTGATCAGCCACGACATGCCGGACAGCACCAAAATCGGGGTGGCCGCGGCGAACGGGAGCCAGGCCACCGCCAGCGGCGCCAGCCCGTACACGGCCGCGGACCCGGCGAGCAGCAGGTTATCGGAAACCCTCTGACGTAACCGTGCGGCAAACCCTACTGACAGTACGGCTCCCAGGCCGATCGCCGCCAGCGCCATCCCGTACCCGCCGGCGCCCAGGTGCCATCGGTGTGCCGCGACCACCGGCAACAACGCCAGCACGGCCGAAGCCGGAAACAGGAAAAGGATTGCGCGCAAAAGGATCCTGCGAAAGATCGGGCTATTGTTGACAAACAGGAGCCCGGTAAGGATGGCGTGGCCGAAGTGTTCTCGTTCCAGCGGCGCGATCTGCTTCGGCCGTTTCCACGCCGCGAGAGCGACGATGATTCCCGCAAACGACACCGCGTTGATCGCGAACACAGCGGCGGGTCCGGATAGGGCCACCGCCACACCACCGATTGCCGGGCCAATCGCCCGCGCGGCGTTGCCCGCGAGGCTGCCCAGTGTCGAGGCGGCCGGTATCTGTTCGCGGGGGACCACCTCGGGCTGGATCGCCTGCCAGGCCGGCCCGGCCAGTGCGGCCGCGCAACCGATGGCCACGGTGAACATCAGCAGCGACGTCGGGGTCGTGCGGCCGAGATAAGTCAGGACCGCCAGCGCCAACGCCACCAGCACCGCGTATGACTGCAGCACAAACAGCAACCGCCGCCGGTCGAAGAGATCGGCGAGCACGCCGGCGAACAGACCCAGCAGCAGCGTCGGCCCAAGGCTGGCGGTCTGGACCAGCGCCACGATGACATCGCTGCTGTGTTGTTCCACGAGGAACCATTGGGCCGCAACGCTTTGCATCCAGGTCCCGACACTAGAGGCCACTTGCGCGATGAACAGGCTGCGATACACGCGGTTGCGAAGCGGTGCCCATGCCGATGGTTGCTCAGGGTCGGCACGCTCCCGATCCTGAATCACCATCGGGTCGGCTGCCGGCAACCACCGTGCTCGAAGTGCCCACAACAACGACGCTGATCGGCGATGACGCGCACGATGGGGTTGCGGACCAACGGCGAGCCGGAATTGGTCTCTGGCACGGGCGAATGCCTTTCGCGCGGTACGGGCGTTAAGAGTCTAGACCGGGCCCACCGCACCCGCCACGCGATGCAATTAGCTGCGATCAGCCTTGTCGATGGCGGAGCAGCTCGAACCAGTTATGCGGCACCCGCCCGCGCGGCCCAGGCACCGACTGGTCCTCGGGACGGCACTGGGGCGGTGCAAGCGGGGGGCCTTCGTAATAGTCGTTCGCCTCGTAGTTCCAGAACCAGTCCTCACCCGGTTCGAACGACCGGATTATCGGATGCCCGGTCTGCTGCCAGTGCTTGGTCGCATGACGAGAGAACGAATCGTCGCAGCAACCGATGTGCCCGCACGCGGCGCAACGCCGCAGGTGCACCCACCAACCACCGGCCTCGTCGCACTCGACGCAGCCCATACCGCTGGGCGGCACCGAGCGGTCGACAGGAGCAGTCATCAGCGCCCTCTTCCTCGTTCATCGCAACCACTGGAGCGTCTTCGCGGGGATGCTACCTCCATGTCGATCGGGCCGGCATCCTGTTGATTCCCGCGGTCAACTGCTCTGGGGATTTGCTGCGATACTTTCCCCGTGGGTCTTAACAAACTTGGCCGCCTCTTGCTGCGAGCCGCGCCCGTTTTCAATGCGCCGATAGCCGCACTGAGCAATTCCCGTCGCTTTGGCCGCCTGATCAATCGCAACATCACGATGCTGACCTACACGGGTCGACGGTCCGGACGCACATACAGCATCCCGGTGGCCTACCAACGTGCCGGCGGCGACATCGTCATCAGCGTCGGCATGCCCGAGGCGAAGACGTGGTGGCGCAACTTCCTCAACACCGGTGGCCCCCTCACGCTGCGCCTTGACGAGACCGAATGCGCCGGACACGCCGTCGCCACGCAGGACGAGAGGGGTGCTGTCACCGTGACCGTGCGGCTCACCGGGTCGCATTCTTGAGTTCCACGAGTCCTGCCCAGCAGTGCCACGCTCGGCTGCAGCCGAGCGGAAGTTGGTCCATGGCACCACGTCTGAACCTCGGATGCGGAGGTCGATAAACTGTTCGCCCGTCCGCGCCCGATGCCGACCGTCGCGTCCTGGTTCACCACGGCGCTCGAGCACCAACCAGAGCACCGCGACATCGACGTTGACGGTTGCCGCATACACCTGCGCGTTTGGGGCGCTGCTGACCAACCTCCGGTGGTGCTCGTCCACGGCGGCGGAGCACATTCAGGTTGGTGGGATCACATCGCGCCGTTCTTTGCCCGCACCCATCGGGTGATCGCGCCGGATCTGTCCGGGCATGGTGACAGCGAATCGCGTGGCCGTTACGACCTGCGAACCTGGGCAGCCGAAGTGATGGCGGTCGCGGCGGCCGCCGGCCCCGCCGCGCGGCCGACGATCGTCGGCCACAGTATGGGCGGTTGGGTCGTGTCCACGGCAGCGATGCACTACAGCCAGCAGATCAACAGCATGCTGGTCATCGACTCGCCGCTGTGGGAGCCTGCGCCCGAGGAAGGGCGACTGCGGAGGCGCAAACACACCCGCTACCAGACGAGGGACGAGATCCTGGCCCGCTTTACGGCCGTGCCCTCGCAGGAGTTGATCCTGCCCTACGTCCGACAACACATAGCGGGCGAGTCGATACGCAAAACCGACGGAGGATGGATCTGGAAGTTCGACCCGGCCATCTTCGCCGGTGAGTTTCTCGAGCCGACGCCCGCCGACGAGGAGTCGTTGGAGACCATGCTGGCCGCGATGCGTTGCCGCGTAGGGTATTTGCGCTGCGAAGCCGGTTTGGTACCGGACGATATGGCCGAACGCATCCGATCCCTGCTTCAGCTGCGTGGGCCCTTCGTGGAGTTGGCCCTGGCCGGCCACCATCCCATGCTGGACCAGCCGCTTCCCCTGGTCGCGACGCTACGGACCCTGCTGGAATTCTGGTCGATCACCTAGAGCCTGAACTGGGCGATGCATTCGTATTGTGCTTGCCCCAGCAGCATTTCACGGATGACGACGCACCGTCGGTGGGGCGCTAAGCCCTCGCGCGGCGAGCCAGCTTCGCGGGCTGGTCGATGATGAGGGCCTTGCCCTGCTGTCGAATCCATCCGCGTTGGGCGAAGTCTGACAAGGCTTTGTTGACCGTTTCGCGCGAGGACCCGACGAGTTGAGCGAGTTCCTTCTGCGTGAGGTGGTGCTCGACCAGCACCGAGCCCCCGGTACTGGTGCCGAATCGCATTGCCAGGTCGAGAATTTGCTTGGCCACCCGGGCGGGGACATCGGTGAAGATCAGGTCGCTCAGGGCGTTGTTGGTATGCCGGAGTCGGCGCGCCAACACCCGCAGCAGCTGCTCGGCGATTTCGGGACGTTCGACCATCCATGTCCGTAGCGCGTGACGGTCCATCCTGACCGCCTTCACCTCGGTCAGGGTGATCACCGTCGAGGTTCGCGGGCCGGGATCGAACAGCGCCAGCTCACCGAACACGTCCCCGGGGCCCAGTACCGCAAAAACAGTTTCGCGACCGTCCGCCGTCTGGTGGCGGATCTTCACCGTGCCCGACAGGATGACGTAGAGGTCGTCACCCGGCTCGCCTTCGACGAAGACGGTTCGCCTGCGCGGGAACGCTACGTGCTGCAGGTGGCGAGCCAAGGCATCGACCGCATCAGGGGCGATCCCCTGGAAAATGCCGGCTCGCGCCAATACTTCGTTCACGCCGCCCCTTTCACCGCGTTTTCGCACGGCGTTGCGCGCACTTGGCGCTGCTCCAGTGTGGGGGCGTCTTGGCTCGCGGTCCAGACCTTACACCAGGACTCAGATTCGTAACGTAGCAGGTCGCGGCCGCCTCCCCGAGGTGGAAAGGCGGCCGGGCAGGACCCCTAGGCGGCCGGTGTGGTGACGGTGGACGCCATGTTCACCTCGGAGTACAGGTTCCCGCACGCATCGCAATGCACCTGATACTCGAGCCGGTCGTCACCACGCTCCAGAAAGCGGTACTGGGCCCACGCCATGCAACGCGGGCACCGTGTATGACCGTGTTCGATTGCCATTCGCCAACCCCCTACTCGCCACAGACACACTGGAAGTACCCAGTGCCAAGCCCGGCTAACCATTGAGTGTCGGCTGCCCGCGGCATCCGCGCCCGTTCGGCGGCTAGTAGTTCAACCCCGAAAACATGACCCTGCCGGGATCGTATTTCTGTCGTACGGCGCTCAGCTGGGAGAGGTTGGGGCCGAAGTAACGCGACGGCGGCTGATTGGCCTCGATGTAGTTCACGTAGGCACCGACCGAATATTGTTGCACCGCTTGATGTGCGGTGCCGAGCCAACTGGTTGCGGCCGCCGGATCGCCCGTCTCCACATACCACTGCACCAGCGCCGACTGCCGGCGCCACGGAAAGGCGGTGGCGCCGGGTGCCACCGTGGCGAGGGCGCCGTCCATTGCGTGCATGATGGCCAGCATGCGGCCGGCTCCGCGGGGAAAGGCATTGACCGCCGCGGCGATCCCCTGTGCCACGCCCGCGTTGACGGTGGCGAAGACGTCGGATCCGCCGACATATCCCAGCGGCGACGGGTTGAGGTTCCCGACGGCCAGGTAGTTCACCAGATCCATGTAATTGAAGGTGTGGTTCTCGGTACCCGACGGTTGCAGTCCCACCGCTTGAGTGATCGCGGCCGCGGCGCTGTTCCCCGATCCGGCCGGGCAGGTCGCCAGGATTCGGCAATGCATGCCCATCGCGTCGACGGTGGCATCGGCCAACGCCCAACTGTTGCGGTCTGCGCTGCGTAGCCAGTTCTGCCAGCCGACGAGGACCTGCGCGAAGGATTGTGGCGGGAAGTTGAGGTTGACGACGTCGACGTCCTTGGTGGGGAACGTGGCGAACGTGAGCGAGGTCGTCACGCCAAAGTTTCCGCCACCACCGCCGCGCAGCGCCCAGAACAGGTCGGGGTTGCTGGCGGCGGATGCTGTCACCACCTGACCGCTGGGCAGCACCACCGATGCCGACGTCAACTGGTCGCATAGCAGGCCGGCATGTCGCGACTGGGCCCCCATGCCGCCGCCCAGCGCATGTCCCGCGGCACCGACCGACGGACAGGTGCCGGTTGGGACACCGCGGCCGACGGCGGCCAACGTCCGGTGCATCGTGTACAGACTCGTGGCCGGCGTCACCGTCACCTGCCCAGTGGCGGCATCGTAATTGGCATCCCCGGGCAGTTGGCGCAGGTCGAGCACCATGGCTCCGTTGGCGGTCGACGCGCCGATATAGGAGTGGCCGCCGCTGCGTGGGGCGACCTTGAGGTTGTGGGCGGCCGCGAATGCCATCGCCTTTTGCACATCGGCCGCCGATGTGGGGGTGACCACCGCTGCGGGCGTCAGACCGTTGTAGTTGGTATTGAAAACCTGTTTGGCCCCGGCAAATTGAGGGCTGTCGGGAAGCAGCACCTTCCCGCCCAGGGCGGTGGACAGGCCCTCCCATCCGGTAGGTCTCGGATCGGCGGCCGCCCGCGGTGCGCCGAGGACGGCGCCGGTGGCCAACGCTCCGACGGCGCCCCGCAGAAACGCCTGCCGCGAGATCTCACGCGCCATCGTCGGACTCCCGCGATTGCGTCATGCCCCGAATTGTCAACCACGAGAACCATGGTGCCGCACGACGTGTCGGGGGGTGACCGAAACGTGCCTGAACCGTTACCGCGCCCGCGGTCGAACGCCGGCTATTCGTCGACACCGCGGCGGTGGTTGGATCGAATACCCCATAGGGGTACTGTTGCGCCATGGGCGTCCCGCGGACAGCATTCGTCAGGTCACCGGATTGCATGCCATGATCGACGACCCGGCGCTGCGCTGGGCCGTCACCGTCCTGTTCGGCGTGAGCGTCGTGATGTACGCGTACGTCGCTGTCGCACAACGTGATCAGTGGACAGGAATGGTCAGTCACCTGATCCACCTGACGATGTCGGTGGCGATGGTTTTGATGGTGTGGCGTGTTGGGCTCGGCCTCCCGGCGACAGGGCCGATCCTGTTTTTTCTTCTTGCCGGGGTCTGGTTCTTGTGCGCTGCCGTGTGGACGCCGTCGGTATCCCGTCAGCGCCTGAAAACGTGCTATTACGCGGCGATGATGGGTGCAATGGCGTGGATGTACGCGCTGATGAGCGGAGTCGTGCCGGGGGTTCGCACCCCCGTTCACCCAAGACCTGACTCGGCGGTGATGGACATGCCCGGCATGAAGCTGCCCTCACCCGACCTGCCGTCCGTGACCGCAGGATTCTCTTGGATCGCCGCCGCGAACTGGTTCGGGATGGTCGGGTTTGCTGCGGGAGCACTGTATTGGTCCTACCGCTTCGCCGGTGGACGCCGCATGACCCCGGTGCCGAGCACCGCGCGGCTGTTCCGGTGGGAGCCGCTCTATCAGGCCTCCACCGCCGCCGGCACGGCGCTCATGTTCGACGCGCTGCTCTGGTAGCGACGGGCGGTGGCGGCTCGCGCCGGCGCTTCTCAGCCGGCGCCTTTGCCGTTGTCGACCCGGTAGACAGCCCCATGGATCGCGACCGCGGCGTCGCTGGCGAGAAAGGCGATCACATTGGCGACCTCGAGGGGTTGCATCATGCCGCGCGGTGAGGCCGTGCGCATGATCAGATCGTAGTTGGGATTGTCTGGCGCGCTGAATTGCTCGATCTGTGGCGTGAGCATGCCGCCGGGGCATACGGCGTTGACGCGCAACCGATCCGCGGTGTACTCCACGGCCAACGCTCGGGTGAGGCCGATCAGACCGTGCTTGGCGGCGCAGTAGCCGGCCGAATACGCCTGTCCCTCGACTCCGGCGATGGAGCTGACATTGACGATGTTGCCGCCGCGTTCGAGCAGATGAGGCAGCGCCGCCCTGCAGAGCCAGAACGGCCCGTTGAGGTTGACCGCTAGGTCTTGCTCCCAGTCGTCGTCGGTCATCGCGTCAGTTCGGCGCATCTGGTGCCGCCCAGCAACATTGACCAGGACGTCGAGTCCACCGAATTCACGGACACACTGCTCGACCGCCTCTCGGCAGGCCCGCGCCGAGCCGATGTCCACGGACGCGAATCCGCCGCGTTCGACTGCGGCGAACACATCGGCCAAGCGATCCGTATCGCGTCCGATGCCGAAAACCGTCGCGCCCTCGCGGGAGAACAACTTCGCCGTTTCAGCGCCCAGGCCCGACGACGCTCCGGTCACCAACGCCACCTTGCCCTGCAGTGCAGCCATGCCCGTGCACTCTAATAGGACCGCAACCGCACCAGGCCGCCGCGTCGAAATTGGGGTGGCGCAACTATTCTCAGCCCGCATCTGGCGGCGAACTCGGCGGCTATGCGCTCGGCGGCGAAGCGCCGCTGGATCCGGCGCGCGGTGAAGATGGCGAGCAGGTTGAAGGCCTGCCTGCCCAATGCGATGCGACTCGTTCGCTGCTTCCAGGTCGCCCGCGTCGAGGCCGCGCGTCGCCCGAAGTGGTAGCCCACGCATGCTGCTATCGCGAGCGCGGCGATCGCCGCGATTACCGTCACGTGTCGAGGGTCCTGCCTCGCCGTCGCGAGGAGGTCACGCACGGGCTACACCTCGGACACCAAGTGCGGGCCGGCGAGCAGCTCAGCGGCGGAAGACCACCCATCGCATCGCGCTGTACATGTACACCGCCTCACACGTGCCGGCCGCCAACCGCGATAGCTGATACTGCACGCCAACGGCCGCCAGCGCCGTGGTCACCCCGAGGATGAAAGCCAGGTAGTTGACGACGACCACCACGACGTAGGTTGCAACCTGGGGTCCGACGGGCGCATGGGACTGGAAGTTGAAAATCCGATTGAGCACGTAGCTGAGGGCGAACGCGCACGCGTAGGCGACCGTGACGGCGACCGGCACCGCGAGCCCGAGCGCGCCCCGCAGGCAGGTGAGGATCACCAGATCGACGGCGAAGGTGCAGCCGTTGATCACACAGAAGCCGACAAACGTCGGCGCGACGATGGCCCCGAGTCCGAACGGCAACCGTCCGACGAACGCCGCACAGCAGGCGTGAAACCGGCCGGCCAGGCGTGATCGGCCGGCCGACGGGTCGGCTCGCACATCAGCACGGTGCCACGACCAGGTATCCACTGCATGATCAATCGGCCAACAACGCTGAACGGTGCGACCTTTGCCTGCGCGCGTTGCCGTGGATTCAGCCCCTACGATCTGGGTTGTGGACGAGATGCCCCACTACAGCGGCCCGATAAACCCCGGCAACCGCAATACCTTTGGAGCATGCCTGTCGCTGGCCGGTTTGGGGGCGATGATGCTCGCGATTCTTCTGCTGCTGATCGCCGTGAGCAACCGCGCTCTGGCATTCAAATTGGAAGCCGGCTTCTTCCCGCCCTTGTCCGAAGCGGCGGTGCAGTCAGCGCGCACCGAAATCGTCATCGCGGCAGTGCTGACCGTCCTGGCCACCGCTTCGGCGGCGACGGCGGTGATCTTCCGTTCGACCATTGCATGGCGCATCATCGGGGGCGTCACCCTGCTGGCTTTGCTCTTGGTCGGCCCGTTGCTGTGGGTCAGCTACGACATGGCCTTTTGAACTTGCCCCCGCACGGCGGCGAAACGCTCAGTCGCGCAATGCCTTGACGGTAGGAGCCTAGCCAGAGCGGCACTGCACACTTCCCTTCGCTCCATGCCGGGAAAACCCACCTAGTCACCAGTTGCTGCGGTCACCACCGGTGTGGGGATATTCGTCGTCGGCCAAGGGAACGGATAGTTGCTGTTCGGCCCAGTCGGCGAGATCGGCCTCTACCGGGCGAAAGTTGCGCAGCGCGCCCAAATGTCCGTGCGCAGCGCGGTTGGGGATCGCTTGCTTGATCACGGTTACCTCTTCCTCCCACTGGCGAATAGCACTACCTAGCACAATGTTTCAGCATCGATGCCACCTCACTGGCGGATGTGAGTGCAGGCCGCCCGCCCGGGGAGACGAGTTGCCTGGCTGTGGCAGTGGCGTGCCTGATCCGTATCGGGATTCAGGTAGCGCCCACGGTCTTCCCCGGCCGGCGGACTGGCCTGGTCATACTCGGTGTGATGCCATCACCTGCCTTCCTCAAGTGTTGTAGCGCCATTTTTCGCGAATGCTGCTCTCGGAGGGCTGCGCTGCACGGCGCACACGTCGGGTGCGGGCGCACTCCACCTCTGCACGATGATCGTGCCGTCCCGACCGACTGACGGCGGGCCGACCAGGGCGCAGCCGGCGACTGGAGGCGATGCGGGCCGAAGCAGGGTGGCCGCCGCGTCGCACAAGATGGCGTCGACCTCAGCGATCAGCAGGCACAACCCCGGGTCCTCGTCTGGTAGGACCGCGGACGGCGGCACCGCCAAACCTTCTGAGGCCGTACGGGGCGCTGCTGCTGCTCCCATGCCGCAGCGTGGCATCGCAAACCCGCGTTCTGTAAGCATCGCCGATCACGCGTTAATGGCGGCGTATTGCCTGTCTTCGCGCTTGACCGCGACCTTGCGCGGCTTGGCTTTCTCGGCTACCGGAATGCGCAATCGCAGGACCCCGGCGTCGTAGCGCGCATCGATGTGGTCCGTGTCGAGATTGTCGCCGAGCACCAATTGCCGACTGAACACCCCTCGCGCCCGTTCGGTGGCCAGCATCTCCCGGCTTGGATCGACATCGGGGCGTTCCGCGCGCACCGTCACCACATTGCGTTCGATATCGAGATCCAGTGACCGTTCATCGATTCCCGGCAGATCGAATTCGACGACGAACTGCTCGCCCTCGCGCCAGGCATCCATCGGCATCACCGCCGGACGCGCCGCGGTGCCTGACGCCTGCTGAGTGAAGCGACCGAGGTCACGAAACGGATCGCTACGCACCAACATGGTCGTCACCTCCAACACTCCCATCTATCTGCACTTCACACCGATTATCTATGCCTTGCGGCATACATTTTTATATAACTCAGAGCGCCGGTGTTCGCAAGAGCGTGATGAAAATTCTTCCGCCACAGGATCATCGAGTAGTCGCCGCGCTTGTGGCTGGCCACGACGGCGGCGGAGAAAGCTGCCGATGCCGCCCGTAACACGCCGCCGCGGAATCGCCGACAAGGCCACAGCGACGGTCGAGCAGGGTGAGCTTGACCCAGGTCACCGCGCCATGTTGGTGAACCGCGACAGATGCAATTGGTGCGCGACCGTCACCGTCTTGGTGGGGCCGTTGCGGTGTTTGGCGAGAATGAAATCCGCCTCTCCCCCGCGTGGGTCGTCACGCTCGAACGCGTCGGGCCGGTTCAGCAGGATCACCATGTCCGCATCCTGCTCCAGCGATCCCGACTCACGAAGGTCCGACAGCATGGGCTTCTTGTCGGTGCGCTGCTCGGGCCCGCGGTTCAGCTGGCTGATCGCGACGACGGGCACCTCCAGCTCCTTCGCCAAAAGCTTGAGTTGACGGGAGAATTCGGATACCTCGAGCTGCCGCGACTCGACTTTCTTTCCCGACGACATCAGCTGCAGATAATCGACCACCACCAGACGCAGGTCGGATTTCTGCCGCAGCCGGCGCGCCTTGGCACGAATCTCCATCATCGTCAGGTTCGGCGAGTCGTCGATGTACAGCGGCGCCTCGCTGATTTCGCTCATCCGGCGCGCCAGCCGCGTCCAGTCTTCGTCGCTCATGCGACCCGACCGCATGTCGGCAAGTTTGATTTTCGCTTCCGCGGACAGCAGCCGCATGACGATCTCGGACTTGCTCATTTCCAGCGAGAAGATGACGCTGGCCATGCGGTGCTTGATGGAGCATGACCGCAAAAAATCCAGTCCAAGCGTCGATTTGCCCACGCCAGGCCTGGCCGCCACGATGATCATCTGCCCGGCATGCAGACCGTTGGTCACCTCGTCGAGCTCGGTGAAACCGGTCGGGACGCCGCGCGCGACGCCGCCGTTCGAGGCGATGGCGTCGATCTCGTCCATGGTCGGCTGCAGCAGATCCTCGAGCGGAACGAAATCCTCCGACGTCCGGCGCTCGGCCACCTCGTAGATCTCGGCCTGCGCGCGGTCGACCACCTCGGCCACGTCGGCGCCGTCGGCGCCCGCGTAGCCGTACTGCACCACACGCGTGCCGGCCTCCACGAGGCGGCGCAGGAGCGCCTTTTCGGCGACGATGGTCGCGTAGTAACTCGCGTTGGCCGCGGTCGGCACCGTCGAGATCAGCGTGTGCAGATACGGCGCCCCGCCGATGCGGCGCAGCAGGTTGCGGCGGTCCAGTTCGGCGGCGACCGTCACCGCGTCGGCCGGCTCGCCACGCCCGTAGAGGTCGAGGATCGCGTCGTAGACATTCTGGTGGGCGGGGCGGTAGAAGTCGCCGGGCCGCAGCCGTTCGAGGACGTCGGCGATGGCGTCCTTACTGAGCAGCATGCCGCCCAGCACCGCCTGCTCGGCCGCCATGTCCTGCGGCGGCTGCCGCCCGAAGTCCTCGCTCGGCGGCGAGGAATCCATGCCCGACGCCAAGTCATCGACGACCGCCACGGATTCCCTCCTCCCCTGGTTCACGCATCCGAACATACATTCGATAGCCGACATCGAGCGTAAGTCAAGATCCTGACAACCTGCGCCGCGCAGCACCCGTACGCCCGGCGCCGGGACGACGTTAAACGTTGCTGGCTAGTACGCAAAGGGGGTGCTGTTTATGAAGCTGTGCATCGTGTGTGCATATCCGTCGACACCTGTGTTGAGCGGGGTGTGGAGAACCTGTGGATTGATGCAAAGGGCTCGGACATCACTGCAGATACCGGCCATACAACGCCATGGAATTCATGTGGACAAGAATCTCTACGGCGTGTCGGGCCAGGTTACTGCGCCGGGCGTGTTGGCTTTCCGCCGTGTTTTCCCAGCGTTACGGGCCGGTAAAGCGCCCCAGCGAAATGCACCCCGGAAATTGTTCGCCAGGGAGCACGTCCGCGATCCGCGCCACCGGGATGCGCCCGCTTGCCCTAAGCGCAAACGAAGCCCGGCGGCGGCCGATCTAGGCCACCGCCGGGAACGAGCAAATGTCGGTGCTTAGCTCTGCGCGACTACCTCGAGCGCGACCTCGACGTCGACCTCGGGATGCAGGTGCACCGCCACCGGGTGGGTCCCGACGGCCTTGATGTGCGATTTGGGCAGCCGCACGATCCGCTTGTCCAGGTTGGGGCCACCGGCTTTCTTGATCGCCGCGACGACATCGCCGGCGGTCACCGAGCCGAACAGCTTCCCGGAATCGGCCGCCGTCTTGACCGGTAGCGAAACCGGCCCGAGCGCCTCGATCGCCGTCTTGAGTTCGTTGGCGTGCCCAAGATCGCGCACGGCCTTGGTCTCGCGGGCCCGGCGGATATCGTCGGCCTGCCGCTGCGCGCCGCGGGAGGCCACGATCGCCAATCCGCGCGGGAGCAGGAAGTTGCGGCCGTAACCGTCCTTGACCTCGACAGTGTCGCCGACGGTTCCAAGGTGGTCGACGTCAGCCGTCAGAATCAGCTTCATCGTTTCGTACTTTCGGTAGGCCTGCGGCGACTATCGCGCCGAGGAGGTGAAGGGCAGCAGCGCCACCTCGCGGGCATTCTTCACCGCGATGGCGATGTCACGCTGGTGCTGCACACAATTGCCGGTCACGCGACGCGCACGGATCTTCCCGCGCTCGCTGATGTACGTCCGCAGCAGCGTGGTGTCCTTGTAGTCGATCGCTTGATCCTTCTTGGCGCAGAACACACATTTGCGTGCCTTGACCGGCTTTTCCGGAGCCGGCCGCCGCTTGTTGGACTTGGCCATGTCTGTCTTTCTTTCCGTTCTCTATTACTGAAGTTTTGTCGTATCAGAAAGGCGGTTCGTCGTCCCCGCCGCCGAAGGAGCCCGATGCGGGCGCACTGCCCCACGGGTCGTCCGCGGGCGCGCTGCTCGCCGGCGCCGACTGCTGGCGGGATCCGCCGCCGCCGCCACCACCGCCGAAGCCGCCACCACCACCACCGCCGCTGCGGCTGGCCTTATTGACCTTGGCTGTGGCATACCGCAGCGACGGGCCGATCTCGTCGACCTCAACCTCGACCACGGTGCGCTTCTCACCTTCACGAGTCTCGAAAGAGCGCTGCTTGAGCCGGCCCGTGACGATCACCCGGGCACCCCGTGTGAGGCTTTCCGCGACATTTTCGGCGGCTTCGCGCCAGATGTTGCACCGCAGGAACAGCGCCTCACCGTCTTTCCATTCCCCGCTCTGGCGGTCATAGATACGCGGTGTCGACGCCACGGTGAAGTTCGCGACGGCGGCACCCGACGGTGTGAACCGCAATTCGGGGTCGGCGGTCAGGTTTCCGACAACGGTGATAGTGGTGTCACCAGCCACAATTTCCTCCTCGTTCGACCCTGTTCCTCGCCGCTCCGGTGATGGATGTCATGAGCGTACTTTCGCTGAGTTCCCCACAGCCTAAGCAGGTGCGCCGACGAGAAGCACGCGACGCAGCCAAGGCTGTTAGTGCTTGTCGGTGCGCATCACCTTGGTGCGCAGTACCGACTCGTTGAGGCTCAGCTGGCGGTCGAGCTCGGATACCGTCGCCGGCTCGGCCTTCAGGTCGACGACGACATAGATGCCTTCGGCGTGCTTGGCGATCTCGTAGGCCAGCCGGCGCCGGCCCCAGATGTCGACCTTGTCGACGGATCCGCCATCCTTGCGGACGACGTTGAGGAACGTCTCCAAGGACGGGGCAACGGTGCGCTCGTCGAGCGTGGGGTCAAGAATGACCATGATTTCGTATGGACGCATGGAAACCTCACCACCTCCTCTGGTCTCAAGCGGCCACGGACGCTCCGTGGCAGGAGGGTCGCCTGCGTCGGCAACCGCATCAGGGTACCGGATAGCGGGCTGACCAGAAAAATCCGGACGGCGGGGCAACGTCGCTATTGCCGGGCGGCCAGGTATTCGTGGGCCCTCGCCACCGTCGCCGGATCGGCCTTGGCAAGCGCGCCCGAGTCGAAGGGCGGCTGCGGGTCGTATTCGATGAGCAGCTGGGCCGCCTGCGCGGCCTCCCGATCGACGAGCAGTTCGACCAGACGCAGCGCCATGTCGATGCCGCTGGACACCCCGGCGGCGGTGACGATCCGCTGCGGCAGGTGTTCGACGACCCGCTCCGGCACGTAGCGCCCGCCCAGGCCATTGAGGAGCTCGGCGGCCCGCCAGTGGGTGGTGGCGGTGAGCCCGTCGAGCAGGCCGGCCGCGGCCAGCAGCAGGGCGCCGGTGCACACCGACGTGGTGAACCTGGTGGTGTGGTGTACCGCTTGCAGCCACGCCCGGATGGCCTCGTCGTGAATCAGCTGCCGGGTGCCGATGCCGCCGGGGAACACCACCACATCGGGAGCGCCCACCTCCTCGAAGGTGGCATCACAGCTGACACCGAGCATTCCGTTCTCCGTCCGCACCTCACCGCGCTGGTGCCCGACGAACACAACGTCGACGGACGGAATGCGTTGCAGTACCTCGTAAGGCCCCACGGCGTCGAGCGCGGTGAACCGGGGGAAGATCGGGATCGCGACTTGCGTCATGGCGCCGCGCCGCTTGCCACGACGCGTTGCTCGTCGGCCTCGTCGGAGGCCGGGACGTTCGAGCGGCGTGACCCAACCGGGCGCAGCCAGTCCGGCAACCAGCCCGGTGGCGCGTCAGCCGCGCGGTCGAACGGTCCGCCCGCCGGGTCGTCCACCCGTGCGCCCCATCGCACCAGATCCTCGCCGGGCCGGTATATCTGGCGAATCACCAACGCGCACAGCATGATAACCGCAAGATCGCGCAGCAGCACAGTCGTGGTGAAGAATTGTTCGGGCAGGGAGCGGTTGGGGTTGCCGTACAGGTAATACATCCGCGGCACCCATACCAGCGCGTCGATGGTCATCCAGGCCAGCAGTAGCCGGCGGTGCGGCAGTGCGAGCACCGCGAGCGGCACCAGCCACAGCGAGAACTGCGGGCTCCACACCTTATTGGTCAGCAGGAAAGCCGCGACCACCAAGAACAGCAGCTGCGTCACCCGTGGGCGTTGCGGCGCGGTCAGCGCGATGAATGCGATTGCGGCACAACAGGCCACGAACAACACCGCGACGACGGTGTTGAGCACCGTCGGGGGCTGCCAGAACCCGAGCTTGGGATCGAATCCGCGCCAACCGGTGAACGACTTGATGACGTTGTAGAGCGAGTCCATGTCGTCGCCGCGACGCGTGTTGAGCCGGAAGAACTCGGACCAGCCGCGCGGGAAAAACACCAGCACGGGCAGGTTCACCAAGAGCCAGGTCACACCGGCGGCCACCGTAGTGCGGACCCACGCGCGCAGGCGCCCGGTCCGGATTCCCAGCAGCAGCATCGGGCCCAAGAACAGCAATGGATACAGCTTCGCCGCGGCACCCAGGCCGATCAGCACGCCGGCCAGCACCGGTTTTCGTCGCGCCCAGGCCAATAGCCCGGCCATCGCGAAAGCCGTTGCCAGCGCGTCGAAGTTGGTGAAGATCTGGAAGATCAATATCGGCGACCCGGCGACCAGGGCGGCGTCCCAGATCCGCCGGCCGGCCAGTCCCGCACTCGCCCAGACGGTGGCCAGCCAGGCCAGCGCCAGCCCGAATGCCGCGACATCGAAGAACATCACCACCTCGGCCACCACCGGAAGGGGCGCGAGCTTGCTCAGCGCGGTGTAGGTCTTGGCCAGCGCCATCGACACGTACTGGTAGATCCCGGTCAGCACCGGATACTCCATGTAGCGCACCGCCGGCTGACCGTCGTAGCGGATCTGCTTGGCGCCGGTCGAGTCGGTCTCGACCCAGCTCGACTTGTAGGGAAACTTGCCTTGGCTCAACAACTCTGCGCTGTAGAGCGGGACGGTGTCGGAGTAACACAACTCGTAGTAAGCGCGCTGGTTGTCCCAGTTGGCCACCCGCTGATCACCGGTTCCGGTGCCGGTGCTTTGCAGACAGGCCGCCTTCGTCGACCAGCCCAACGCCAAGAAGACCAGCCCGATCAGAAACATGACCCGCAACGGGGTCATCAGCCGGGAGCGGCCGATCAGCGCGTGCCGGCCAACCGGTCCCCCGACGACGTCGGCGAGCGCGGAGCCCAGAAAGTCGTTGCGGCTCGGGCAATCTCGATTGTCGGCGCTGCGCGGATCCGCGGCCAGCGGCCCCGGTGAAGTGGTCGCGCCGTGCTCCGCGGCGTCGGTCACGGTGGCGGTGGCGGTGCTTGGGGTCCACCCGGCGGGACGCCGCCGCCCGGGGGGCCACCAAACGGGGGGCCGCCGCCCGGGGGGCCACCAAACGGGCCGCCCGGCTCCGGACCGCCCGGCGGACCGCCGGGCGCGGGTGGCGCCGCGGTGATCGTCGTGGGCGGGCCGACCGGAATGGTGATGCCCGGCGCCACTTCGATGGTGGGCTGGATGACGGTCTCCGAGGGCGGCGGGGGTGGCGGAGGCGCAACGGGCACGCCCGCGTAACCGCCGATCTCGGTCGGCTTGGGGAAGGATTCGTTGGAGGTGCCCTTGAGCGCGCCGTCCATCGTGGATTTCCAGATGTCCGACGGCAACCCCGAACCGTAAACCGGTCCGCCCGAAGCGGTTACCAGCGGGCTATCGCCTTTGGCCGTGCCCACCCACACCGCCGTCGACAGCGACGGCGTGTAGCCCACCATCCACGCGTCCTTGTTCGAGGTGGTGTCGCCGAGCTGGGTGGTGCCGGTCTTGGCCGCCGACGGCCTGCCTCCGGCCAGCGCGTGGCCGCGGGAGTACGCGGCGATGGGGACCATCGCCGCGGTCACGTTGTCCGCGACGGCCTTGGGGACTCGCTGCTCGTTCTTGTTGTCGGAGTTGGCGGCGTCGAAGAGGACCTGGCCGTCGGAGTTGACGACCTTCTGCACGAAGTGCGGTTGGTGATAGACGCCGGAGGCCGCCAGCGTGGCGTACGCCGAAGCCATGTCGAACACCCGGGTTTGATACTGGCCCAGCACGATTCCGTTGTTCGGCGGTCCGCCCTTGCCGTCCTCGGACAGGGTGTGCTCCACGCCGGGGAAACTGGTTGCGATACCGGCCTGGTGGGCCGCGTCGGCGACGGCCTGCGGGCCGCCCTTGAGCTTGAGCATCAGCCGGTAGTAGGAGGTGTTCAGCGACATCTTCAGCGCCTGGGCGAGGTTGCACGTGCCGCAGCTCTCGCCCTCGACATTGGTGATCTTGATGCCATCGACCGTCAGCGGTGAGCTGTCCACCTGATAACCCAGGCCGATACCCTGCTCGAGCGCGGCGACCAGCGCGAACACCTTGAACGACGACCCGGTCTGCAGCCCGGCCTGGGCGAAATCGAAACCGAAGGCATCGGTGCCGCCGAAGTACGCGCGTATGGCGCCGTCGTGCGGGTCGACCGAGACCGCGGCCGAACGCATATCGGGGTCTTGGCCGTCGAGGTACTTCGACACCGCCTTCTCCGCCGCCTGCTGGGCCTTCGGGTCGATCGTCGTGGTGACCTGCAGTCCCTGGGTGTTCAGGGTCCGCTCGTCGATGTTGAACAGCTCCATCAACTCTTTGGTCACCTGACGCTCGATCAGCCCATTAGGCCCGGTCGTCTGGTTCTGCGCGCGCGCCTGATCCGGCGGCACGGTCGGCGGGAACTGCTGCGCGGAACGGTCGCTCGGAGACAACGCCTTGGTTTCCACCATGCCGTCGAGCACCCACGCCCAGCGCGCACGCGCATCCTGGGGGTCGACCGCCGGGTCGAGCGTGGACGGCCGCCGGATGAGGGCCGCCAGCAGTGCGCCTTCGGAGACCGTGAGCTGCTCGACGGGTTTGTTGAAGTAGGCCTTGGCGGCGGCCGAAATCCCGTAGGCGCCGCGCCCGAAATAAATGATGTTCAGATAGGCCTGCAGCACATCGTCTTTCGACCACTCCCCCGACATCTTGGTCGCGATCACCAGTTCCTTGGCCTTACGCATCAACCCGCTGACTCCATGCTGGGCCGAACCCACCAGCGCGTTCTTCACGTACTGCTGCGTGATCGTCGAACCACCCTGCAGGTCGCCGCTGCCGAAAAGGTTGTTGTTCACCGCCCGCACGAAACCGCTGAAATCGAACCCGGGGTTCGAGTAGAAATTGCGGTCTTCGGCGGCGATCACCGCCTGGCGCACATGCACCGGAACTTGGTTGATGTTGACGTCGACCCGATTGCCTTCCGGCGGGATGATCTTGGCGATCTCCGAGCCGTCGCTGGCCAGGATGGTCGAAACCTGGTTGGTGCGAAGGTCGCCCGGCTTGGGAATGTCGACGATGAAGTACGCCATCGCGAACGTGACGATCGGCAGCAGCACCAGCACCGCCGCGCTGAGGTACGCCCCTCGCCGGACCCACAGCCAGTTGATCTGATCTGTCCAGGCCCAGTCGCGCCACGGTGGGGCGGGCCGGCCGCCGGGACCACCGGGTCCGTCCGGACGTCCGGGGCGCCGCGGTGGAGGTGGCCCGCCGGGCGGACCACCGCCGAGCCTGGCCCGCTCCTGCCGGCCGGACGCCGGCCCCCTGCCGTCCAGTGCGGCCGTGACCTCGTCGAGCGCGTCGCGCCGCAAGGGCGTCGAAGGGGGGCCGGCCAGCGCGGCTTTGACTTCCTCGATGGGATCGGAGCGCCGGGGCGCCCGATCATCTTTGACCGGGGGCAGGATCGTCGTCATCCGGTCATCGGGCGGGGCCTGACGCCGACGGTTGATCGTCGGCGGCGCCTCCCGGCGTTCGGGATCCCGCCTATCGGCGTCCGGGCGGTCGGGTCCCGGACGTCCGTCAGAACTCTGATTGCCTACACGTTCAGTCGCGGGCCCACGCTGGTCACCGGACGACTGACTGTGGCGTCCTTCGTTATTCAATGGCCGTGCGGGCGTTGTTGCGCGCCGTCCGCGTGCGTCCGGTGCCCCTAGGCGGAGGTGCCGTGCGCGCCGCACCGAGCACATACGACTTGACGAGATGGTTCCAGCTGCAGGTCCGACAAACCTCCACCACGTGGACGGCGAACTCCTCGAAACGGGTTGCCAGCATCACCAATTCTTCGGCCGTGCGAGCCGAGCCCGACACCGCGCCCAGGTGTTCCCCGAAGACCCATGACACCAGCGTCAACTGCTCTTTGCGGCAGATCGGGCACATGACCTGACTCGGTTTCCCATGAAACTTGGCGGCGCGCAGCAGATACGGGTTCGCGTCACAAACCTCGGACACGCCAGTGCGGCCCGAGTACACCTCGGCCAGCAGTGAGCGCCGCCGGAGCGCATAGTCCACCACTTGTCGCTGCAGTCGCACGCCCACCAGAGTACGTCGCCATCCCAGCGAGGGATACGCAACCGAACCGTGGCAGTCCGTCCGGGGTAATCGATGGTGGTTCCGGCGCCAAACCGGGACCGGACTTCTACGATCATCCCCGTGGCGAAATGGCTCGGGACACCGCTGGCCGGCGGCGCGACGACGACTACCCGCGCCAAGGACACCGATCGCCAGAACACCTGCACGGTCCTCGATGACGCCCTGGCCGACGGCGAGCTCTCCGCCGAAGAACACCGGGAAAGGGTTAGCGCGGCCACCAAGGCGGTGACGCTGGGCGACTTGCACGCCCTGGTGAACGATCTGCAGACCAACGCCGGGCGGCCAGCGCCCGGCCTCGACTCGCGGCCCAAGGTCCCCCGGGCCGGCGGGTGGGGGGTGCTGGCCGCCGCCTTCGTCGTCTCGGTGTTGCTGGGCATGGGCATTGGGTGGGGGCTATACGGGAACACCCGCTCGCCGCTGGACTTCACCACCGACCCCGGAGCCAAGCCGGACGGAGTCAACGCAGTTGTGCTGACGCCGCCCACCCAGCTGCACTCGGTGGGCGGGCTCACCGGGCTGTTCGAGCAGATGCGCAAGCGGATGGGCGACACCGTCGGCTACCGGTTGGTGATCTACCCGACCTACGCGGTGTTGGACCGCCCGGACCCCTCGGACGACCGCCGGATACTGGCCTATACCTACCGCGGCGGCTGGGGCGACCCGACCAGTTCGGCCAAGGGTTCCACGGACGGTCCCGCCACCGTCGACCTGAGCAGTTTCGACGTGACGAAGGCGGTGGGAATCATGCGTGGCGCCCCCGAGACGCTGCACATGAGGGCGTCCGACGTCAAAACCACCTACCTGATCGTCGAGCCGGCGACCGACCCGACCACACCGGGCGCGCTGTCGCTGTCCGTTTATGTCTCGAGCGACTACGGCGGCGGACACCTCACCTTCTCGGGTGACGGCATCGTCAAGCAGACGAGTTTGCCCACGTAAACGCCGCTCCCCCGGCGCATTCCACGCCCTGACGCTGTGACGAACGCCAAACCAACAGTTGGTGGTGTTGTGGCTAATATATCGAGACGATACGATTGCGCGAGGCGTCGAACCGTCGTAACCAGCCACGCAAATCTTTTTCAGGGAGGTGAGTCGATTGTTGGAGCTTGCCATCCTGGGTCTCCTGATCGAGTCGCCCATGCACGGCTACGAGTTACGCAAGCGGCTGACCGGCCTACTCGGCGCGTTCCGGGCGTTTTCGTACGGATCGCTCTACCCGGCCCTGCGGCGCATGCAGGGCGAGGGGTTGATTGCCGAGAACGCCGCCCCAGCCGGGACGCCGGTTCGGCGGGCCCGGCGCGTCTACCAGCTGACCGACGAGGGCCGCCGACGCTTCGGGGAGCTGGTGGCCGACACCGGTCCCCACAACTACACCGACGACGGCTTCGGGGTACACCTGGCTTTCTTCAACCGGACTCCGGCAGAGGCGCGGATGCGCATTCTGGAAGGCCGCCGACGTCAGGTCGAGGAAAGGCGGGAAGGTTTGCGCGAAGCCGTTGCGCGAGCCAGTAGCTCGTTCGACCGCTACACCCGTCAGCTTCATCAATTGGGGCTCGAGTCCAGTGAACGCGAAGTCAAGTGGCTCAACGAGCTCATCGCTGCGGAGCGGGCCATGCCCGGCCTCTCCGAGCAAACGTAAACCCCTGCACGAACCCAGCATCCCAGTCAGTGGTTAGAGGTTAGGAGAACGCCCATATGAGTGAGCAGAACGCGCCGCAGGCGTCGACGGAGGTACGAGTCGCCATTGTCGGCGTCGGTAACTGCGCGTCTTCGCTGGTTCAGGGCGTGCAGTACTACTACGACGCCGACGCGAACAGCACCGTGCCCGGCTTGATGCACGTGAAGTTCGGCCAGTACCACGTCCGCGACGTGAAGTTCGTCGCCGCGTTCGACGTGGACGCGAAGAAGGTCGGCTTCGACCTGTCCGAGGCGATCTTCGCGTCGGAGAACAACACCATCAAGATCGCCGACGTGCCTCCCACCAACGTGACGGTGCAGCGCGGCCCGACGCTGGACGGCATCGGGAAGTACTACGCCGACACCATCGAGGTGTCCGACGTCGAGCCCGTCGACGTGGTCCAGGCGCTGCGCGAGGCCAACGTCGACGTGCTGGTGTCGTACCTACCGGTGGGCTCTGAAGAAGCCGACAAGTTCTACGCCCAGTGCGCCATCGACGCGGGCGTGGCGTTCGTCAACGCGCTGCCGGTGTTCATCGCCTCCGACCCGGTATGGGCCCAGAAGTTCGCCGACGCCGGTGTGCCGATCGTCGGTGACGACATCAAGAGCCAGGTCGGCGCGACCATCACCCACCGCGTGATGGCCAAGCTGTTCGAAGACCGCGGCGTGCAGCTCGACCGCACCATGCAGCTCAACGTCGGCGGCAACATGGACTTTCTCAACATGCTCGAACGCGAGCGCCTCGAGTCCAAGAAGATCTCCAAGACGCAGGCGGTCACCTCCAACCTGCAGCGCGAGTTCAAGACCAAGGACGTGCACATCGGCCCGTCCGACCACGTCGGCTGGCTCGACGACCGCAAGTGGGCCTATGTGCGGCTCGAGGGCCGCGCCTTCGGTGACGTGCCGCTGAACCTGGAGTACAAGCTCGAGGTCTGGGACTCGCCGAACTCCGCGGGCGTCATCATCGACGCGGTGCGCGCCGCCAAGATCGCCAAGGACCGTGGCATCGGCGGCCCGGTGATCCCGGCGTCGGCCTACCTGATGAAGAGCCCACCGCAGCAGCTGCCGGACGACATCGCCCGCACCCAGCTCGAAGAGTTCATCATCTCGGGCTAAGACCGCAGAAGCGCGCCCCGATCATTTGGGTGACTGTCCAAAGCGCCAGCACATGCGCTGAGGAATTCGTGGATCACCTTGTGGTCGGGGCGCGTTCTGTTGTCTCGGCCCAGGCGCCGCGCCCAAACCATCGACACGATGCTGTGCGGCTGCTTAGCATCATGTCTCGATGGCCGTTCAGCCCGCAGCATTCCTGCGCACCACGCTCCCCCTCGACTTGTCCGGACTCGCCGGACTCGACAGCGGGCGCTACCACTCCATCTGGCTGCCCGATCACATGGTCAGCTTCTGGCCGGATTCGATGTGGACACCCGAGTTCACCGACCTGGCCACCGCCTCCCCCTCACCGCACCGCCACCTGGACGGGCTCGCGGTGGCGGCCGCGGCGGCCGTCCTGACCCAGCGGGTTCCCCTGGTCAGCGCCGTCGTCGATACCGTGCGCCGCCATCCCGCCATGCTCGCGCAGACGGCGTTGACCATCGATCACCTCGCCAAGGGGCGCTTCATCCTCGGACTGGGCAGTGGCGAGAGCGAAAACACGCTGCCCTACGGCTTCGACTTCGCACGGTCCGTCAGCCGCTTCGAGGAAGCGCTGGCGGTGATCCAGTTGCTGTGGCGCAGCGACGGCCCGGTCGACTTCGACGGGCAGTTTTATTCGCTGCACCATGCCCGTCTGGATACCGAACCCTACGAAGGTCGGTTCCCGCCGATCTGGATCGGCGCCAGCGGTCCGCGAATGCTGGACATCGCGGGCCGGTACGCCGACGGGTGGTGGCCGGCGGGCGCCTGGACTCCGGAGCACTACGCCCAGATGCTGTCCGCGGTGCGGTCATCGGCCGAACGCGCCGACCGCGATCCGATGGCGATCACCCCTTGCTTCATCCAGGTGTGCCTGATCGGTGCGGACGACGCCGCGCTCGCCGAGATCCTGCGGGCGCCCCTGGTCAAGGCCTTTCTGCTGCAGGTTTCTGCAACCACCCTGCGCGACTTCGGATTTGAACACCCGATGGGTGAGAACTGGCGTGGATTCCAGGACATCGACCCGGCCGTCCTCACCCGGGAGCGGATCGTGGAGTTTCTCGACAACGTGCGTCCCGAGATGGTCCTATCCGTTGTGCCCCATGGCACACCGAAACAGGTCGCCAAGATCGTCAAGACATACGTCGACGCAGGCCTGCGCGTGCCCAAGATCCTCGACTACGGCGCTATGGCCGGCTTGGATTACGCACAGACTTCGGCAGCGAACGTACGTGCGGCCGAGGACGAACTGGTGCGACTCTGCGGAGACCTGCCGTGAGGACGCGTTTGGACGCCGCGGAACTGCTCGCCGCCGCCGAGGCGGAAACCGGGCTGTGCGACTACGGCGATCCCACCTTGCCCGAACGCTTCACCGTCGCCGTCGAGCACCTGAACGATCTGGGCATGGATGCCGATGGCCGCTTCGAAGCCGCACAGGTGTGTCGTTGGCTGCTGACGTCGCGCCTCGAACTCATCGAGGACCGCAACCGCTACCCGATCGGCGCCGAAGTGATCGAATCACCAATGTTTGTCACGGGCGAACCACGTTCGGGGACAACGCTTATGCACGCCATGATGTCGGTCGACCCGCAAGCCAGGGCGCTGCGGTTCTGGGAGGTGATGTATCCATCCCCGCCGCCGGGGCTGGCCGCCCCCGACGACGACCGCCGGGCGCGCGCCGACGCCGACTGGCGTGAGATCAACGCCAAGATGCCGAAGTGGCTGCACAGCCACCCTTACAACGACATGTTGGGCGACGGCCTTCCCGAGGACGAACGCACCTGGGCATTCGACTTCCGGGTGATGACGCCCACTGCATGGTGGCGGGTACCGATGCAGTCGCTGGTCGGCGGTTTGGCGACCGACCCGACTGCGCAATATCGGCTGCACAAGGCCATGCTGCAGCAGCTGCAATACGGGCGGCCGCGAAAGTATTGGGTACTCAAGGGTTTTCACGGCTTCCGACTCAAAGAGATGTTCGAGGCCTACCCCGACGCCACGCTGGTGTGGCTGCACCGCGATCCGGTGCAGGTCGCGGCGTCACGCACAATGATGATGGCCGACATCGCCGAAGGTATGGTCGGTCCCGTTGACCTCCACGCCCTGGCCAAGCTGCACCTGGAGCTGACACGCGCCGGCGTGGCCAACACGATGAGCAATCCCATGGTGGACGATCCGCGCATCCTGCACGTCCGCTACACCGATTTCGTCGCCGATCAGGTGGGCACGCTGCGGCGCTACTACGCATTCGCGGGCCGCGAGGTCACACCCCAAGCCGAATCCGCCATGCGCGACTACCTGACCAACAATCGCGGCGACCGGTACGGCAAGTTCCGCTACTCCACCCAGTTGCTGGTCGATATCGGCGAAGACCTCGATGCGTTGCACGCCGAATTCCGGCCCTTTCGAGAACGATTCGGCGTCGATATCGAAACCCGTGCCTGACGTGGCGGCGACCCACGAGCGTCTTTCGGTCCACGACGTCACCTTCCTCGGCGCTTCGTTGCCCGAGCTGGAACAGCACTGGGGGGCCCTCGGCGTGTCGCGATTGAGCGTCCTGGACAGCGAGCTGCTCGATCCCCAATTCCCAAAGCTATTGCGGCGCAACACCTACACCGTCGAGGCGGTCTGCCACATTTTCGGCGGTGGCCGGCTGGACGCCGCTGCACAGGCGGCGCGGGACGCGCTGCTCCCGGTGATCGACGCTGCGGCCGGGGTCGGTGCGCGCGTGGTCTACATGCTGACCGGTGGTCGGGGCGCACTGACCTGGCCGCAGGCCGCCGACCGCTTCAGCACCATGATCGCTCCCTGCGTCGAGCACGCGAAGCGGGCCGGCGTGGCGCTGGCGATCGAGAACGCCTCGAGCTTGTACGCCGACATTCACCTCGCCCACACCCTGCGCGACACCGTCGCGCTGGCCGAGATGAACGGGCTCGGCATCTGCATCGAGCTGTTCCACTGTTGGGCGGAGGGCGATTTCGAAGCGATGGTGCAGCGGGCGTTGCCACGAACCGAGCTCATCCAACTGAGCGATTACGTGCTGGGTGACCGGGCGCTTCCGGGTCGCGCGGTGCCCGGCGACGGTGCGATCCCGCTCGAAACGTTCATCGCCCAAGCGCTGGCAGGGGGCTACGCGCACGGATTCGACCTGGAACTGATCGGGCCCCGCATCGACGCGGAGGGCCGCTTGCAATCCGCGCGACGTGCCTGCGACGCCGTCGGAGCGATACTGAACAGATTGGGTGCCTGACAATGGGTTTCGGCGATGGCCTCGACGACGCGGCACTGCAATCGGCATGGACAGAATTCTGTGCCCGGCTGCAGCGCGCGGGCGATCGAGTCTTCAAAGACGCCAATCCGGCCGCCGGAGTACAGCGGGTCGACGCATACCGGTTTCTCACCCAGAATCTCGGCCAGGCCTTCGACCTGGCGCTCGAAACCCGCGACACCGGCTACCCGGTGCTGCACACCTTCTGCGGCCCCACCCGCAAGCTCGGCGGGGACTGCGCGGACTTCACCTATCAGCAAGCATGGATCGACGGGAGCTCGACCTACCGGCTCACCGGCACCCGCGGGACCGCGCGCTTCTTCAACGTCACCGTGCAGGGGCGCCGCACACCAGGCCCGGGGGTCTTGCACGAACCGTTCGGTGACATACCGCAGGCCAACCTGCTGGGCCACCAGCTCGATATCGATGACGACGGGCGGTTCGAGCTCTACATCGGCGGCCCCGAGCGGGCGCCGAACTGGTTGCCCACCACGCTGGAGTCGCGAAAGCTGTTCGTGCGCCAAGGGTTTGACCGGTGGGACGAATCGCCGGCGCAGATGTGCATCGAACGCGTCGACATGGCCTCCCCCAAGCCGTTGCCCACCCCCACCGACATGGTCGACGCGATGCGCTGGGCCGGTGATTTCGTCACCGGCCTGATGTCCGACTGGCCCGAATTCCCCTTCAACTACGGCGGCGTGGACGCCGAGCGCCCGAACACGTTTCCGCGCGTCGGCGCTACCGACGCCGACAACAAACGCGGCCGGGCCGCCGCCAACATGTATTGGGAGCTGGCGGCCGACGAGGCACTGATCGTCGAATTCGACGCCCATGACGGGCTGTGGATGTTCACCAACATGGGTGTCTTCTTCAACAGCATGGACTACCTGTATCGCCCGGTGAGCTACACACCGAGCCGCACCCGAATCGACCACGACGGCCGCATCCGGCTCGTTATGGCGCACCGTGATCCCGGGGTGCACAACTGGCTGGACACCCAGGGTTTCGAGCGCGGCAATCTGACCTACCGGCACATGCTCGAGGGCGAACCCGCCGCGCTGGACACCCGCGTGGTCAAGCACGACGACTTGCTCGGCGCCCTGCCCGGAGACACGACCATGGTGACCGAATCCGATCGAGCCAACGCGATGTGGGAACGCTTCCATGGCATTCGCCGCCGCTATATCCTCTAGCGCTTGCGATCGCCCCTAGACGGCGCCGCTAGTCTCAAAGATCGTGACCGAGATCTCCGAAGACGAACTGGCCGGGCTGTCCGAATTCTCGCTGCTGTCCGAAAACGCCGAGCAGGCCGGAGTCTCCGGTCCCCTGCCCGAAGCGGAGCGCGTCGAGTCCGGCACGGGCGAAAGCAGAATCAGCGCCTTGCGCTGGGGCAGCGCTCCCCCACGGATCGTGTTCGTGCATGGCGGCGGCCAGAACGCGCACACCTGGGACACCATCGTCGTCGGCATCGGCGAACCCGCCCTGGCCGTCGACCTACCCGGCCACGGCCACTCCGCCTGGCGCGAGGACGGCGACTATTCGCCGCAGCGCAATGCCGACACCTTGCTGCCGATCCTGCGCGAACACGCCGCGTCGGCCGACCTCATCGTCGGCATGTCACTGGGCGGATTGACCGCGATCCGGCTGGGGGCGGTGGCACCCGAGCTGGTCGACGAGCTGGTGCTGATCGACGTCACCCCGTCGGCGCTGCAACGCCATTCCGAGATGACCAAGGAGCAGCAGGGCACCGTGGCGCTGATGCACGGGGAACGCGAATTCCCCAGCTTCCAGGCCATGCTCGACCTGACGGTCGCGGCGGCGCCGCACCGCGAGGTGAAGGCCCTGCGCCGCGGGGTGTTCCACAACTCGCGCAAGCTGGACAGCGGCAAGTGGACGTGGCGCTACGACGCCATCCGCACCTTCCCTGACTTCGCCGGTCTGTGGGACGACGTGGACGCTTTGTCCGCGCCTGTGACCCTGGTGCGCGGCGGCTCATCGGGCTTCGTCAGCGACGAGGATGCGGACGAGCTCAGGCGTCGCGCAAAGCAATTCCGCTCTGCGCATGTCGTCGAGAATTCGGGCCATTCCGTCCAAAGTGACCAGCCCCGCGCGTTGATCGACATTCTGCGTGGGGTGCTCGACGCACGCTGAACCATCATGACTGACCACGACCGCCGCACCAAAGCCACCGGGCGGCCGCGCGACGCCTCGATCGACGACCGTGTTCTGTCGGTGACGCGTGACCTGCTGGTTGAGGTTGGCTGGGACGAGCTGAGCGTGCGGTTGGTCGCGGCGCGCGCCGGCGTAGGAAGGTCCAGCCTCAACCGTCGCTGGTCGTCCAAGGCGGAGCTCGTGCTGCACGCCATTCTGGGCGAATCCCCCGATTTGGCACCGTTTTCCGGCACCGATCTGCGTGGCTGGATTGATTGGGTGGTGCGCGGCAGTCACGAGCTGTTCAGCAGACCCGACGTGCGGGCGGCGGTGCCGGGCCTGCTGCTGGCGTTACGCGAAAATGATGGCCTTCGGGAAAGGTTGTGGGAAAGCTTCAGCGGCCCGGCCGTGCAGTTGTTCGCGGAGCGAGTGCATCCGAATACGCCGTCGCAACGGCGGCGTGCCGATCTCGACGCCCGGGCGTCGCTCGCGATGGCGGCCGGTGCGGCGCTGTTCGTCACCACAGTTGCGCGGGACGACGACTCCGAAGCGCTACGGCGCCGGATCGCGGCCCTGTTGATCGCCTCCGTCAGCGCGTCCACCGGCGAGCAGTGACTCGACGATCGCCGCCGTGGGCGATCGCCACGTGACGCCGAGATCCTTTACGGTCTTGCTGTCGTCGGTGGGTGTGGCGGCGGTAAGCAGCACCGCCGCTTCGTAACTGAGCCCGTCGCCGAGCGCGACGTACCGGCCGGCGACGTCGGCGAGGCGACCGATAATACGCAGCACACCCGGTGATATGGGAACCCGCCGCACCCGTCGGCCCAGCCCCTCTTCGAGAGCGTCGACCATCTCGTCGAAGGTGAGCAGCCGCCCTCCGCAGACGTACCGGCGCGGGCCCCGACCGGCTCGCATGATTCGCGCATGCACCTCGGCCACGTCCCGCACGTCGACCATCTGCATGCCCCCGCGCACTGTCGGGGCGATACCCCAGCGCACGATCGGTGCCCATCCTTGCTCGGTGACACCCGCGGCGGTGCCAAAGGCCGGCCCCACGACGCTCGCGGGATACGTCACCACGACCGGCGCACCCGTGTCCTGCAACCGCCGAGCGACGCGGTCGGCGTACCCCTTGGTCTTGGCGTACGCGCTGCGGCCGGATGCCGTGGGAGTGTCGGGCGAAATAACGCCATCCGGTGGGGGAAACAGCGCGCTGTAGCTGCTGACCAACACCACCGGGTCGAGCCCGAGGTCGACTGCGCGGGTCAAGATCGCCTCGGTCGCATACGCATTGACGTCCCACATCAGCTGGGCGCGGCGTTCGTCGGTGCCCACGACGCCGGCGGCATGCAATACCGCGTCGGCTCCGGTGAGCAGCTCCTCGGTTGTCGAGGCCGACCGCACGTCACCGACGACGACCGACATCGGCCCGAGCGTTCGTAGCCGGTCGATGGCGGTGGTTGGCTCGTTGGGGGCCGCCAGGAGCTTCACGTGATGACCGGCCTCGAGCAATGCGCGTACCGTATGCGCCCCGAGGTATCCGGTTCCGCCCGTCACCGCTACATGCACTGTTCGCTCTCCACCCGTGGTCCGCCCATCGTGCTGCTATATTTCGGTGCCAATGGTATCGAAAGTAGCATTCACCCCGTTGCGCCTGGGGCCCTGACCCTGAAAAACCGCTTCGTCAAGGCGGCGACCTTCGAGGGCGTGATGCCGCGCGGCCGCGTCAGCGACGCGCTGATCGATTTTCACAGCGAAGTGGCGCGCGGCGGGGTTGCCATGACGACTGTCGCCTACTGCCCAATTTCGCCCGGTGGGCGGGTTCACCGCGACACGGTCGTGCTCGATCGCGATCGGGTGTCACAGCTGTGCCGCTTGACCGACACCCATTCCAGCTCGTGGCGATGGCCCGTGCGCTGCTTCGAGATCCCAACCTTGTCAAGCGATTTCGCGCGGAGACGGCCGCAGAAGGGCGGTGTATCCACTGCATGAAATGCATGCCCACCGTCTACAGCGGAACCCATTGCGTCGTTCGCAGACAGATCGAGGCGGCACCGGCAGGTTGACGGAGCCTACGGTGGACAGATGACTTCTGACCGTCCCGTGCGTATCGGTGTCCAGCTGCAGCCGCAACACGCACCGCAGTACAGCCAGATCCGCGACGCCGTGCGCCGCTGCGAGGACATCGGCGTCGACATCGCCTTCAACTGGGATCATTTCTTCCCGCTCTACGGCGATCCCGACGGCCCGCACTTCGAATGCTGGACGATGCTCGGGGCCTGGGCCGAGCAGACATCGCGCATCCAGATCGGCGCGCTGGTGACGTGCAACTCCTATCGCAATCCGGAGCTGCTGGCCGATATGGCCCGCACCATCGACCACATTTCCGACGGCCGGCTCATCCTGGGCATCGGTTCGGGTTGGAAACAAAAGGACTACGACGAATACGGCTATGAATTCGGTACCGTTGGCAGCCGCCTCCACGACCTGGCGGCCGCACTGCCGCGAATCCAGGCTCGGCTGGCCAAACTCAACCCGGCTCCCACCCGCGACCTCCCGATCCTGATCGGCGGCAAGGGGCCACGAAAGACGCTGCGGATGGTCGCCGAGTATGGCGACATCTGGCACGGCTTCACCACCGTCGACACCTATCCGGCCGCGGCGGCCGTGCTGGAAGAACATTGCGCCGCAGTCGGGCGCGACCCGTCCACGATCGAGAGGTCGGCCGGCGTCGAGAACAACAGCGGCGTGCGCCGCGGTGAAGGCCTTGACGGATTGATCGCCAACGCCGACGGTCTCACCTCGCTGGGCGTGACGCTGCTGACCGTCGGCGTGAATGGTCCCGACTACGACCTGACCGCCGCCGAAGCGCTGTGCAAATGGCGCAATAGCCGTTAAACCGGCCGCGCGTACACCAAGTTCATCGGCCAAACACCTAAACGCGCGCGCCAATTCGTGAGAAACTCTGACCGCTGGCTGGCCGAACCGGGTGTGAAAGAGACTCAACAAAAGATGCCGAAGAAATACGGGGTCAAAGAAAAGGACCTGGTTGTTTCGCACATCCTCCACCTTTTGTTGACCGGGAAGCTGCGCACTGGGGACCGCGTCGACCGCAACGAAATAGCGCTGGGGTTGGGAGTGAGCCGGGTCCCTATTCAAGAGGCGCTGGTCCAACTCGAACACGACGGAATTGTCTCCACGCGTTATCACCGTGGCGCGTTTGTCGAGCGGTTCGATGAAGCCACTGTCCTCGAGCACCACGAGCTCGAGGGGCTGCTCAACGGGATTGCGTCCGCCCGCGCGGCGACCAGCCCCACGCCGCGGATTTTGGGACAGCTCGATAGGCTCCTGCGCTCGCTGCGCAGCGCCAAGGATGCGCGTGCCTTCACCGACACGGCGGCCGAATACCGGCGCACGGTCAACGACGAGTACGCCGGCCCCCGCCTGCACGCCACGATCCGCGCCTCGCAGGACCTCATCCCCCGCCTGTTTTGGACGACTTTTCAGAGCGGGCGCGACGAGATGCTTCCGTTCTACGAAGACGAGACCGCGGCAATACAGCGGCGCGACCCCGAAGCCGCGCGGGCTGCGTGTGTGGCCCGCTCGTACCTGATGGCCCAGACCATGCTGGCCGAACTGTTCCGGCGGCGGGTCTTCACCCCGCCCGACGATCTCAGTCGGGTCGCTGCGAGCCCGCTGCGGGTCATCTCAGACGAGAACACCGTCCGCCGCGGGGCGTCGCTGTCACTTTGAACCGACGCTGAGCGGGCCGTGCCGCCCTTCAGTCGTTACGGTGGCACTGATGAGTTCGCGTGTGGGCCGGCACACCAAGCGCCGCGGAAGGGCGTTCGGCCTCGCCGCGACAATCCTCTTGGTAGGCGGCATCGCGTCGGGCGGACTGGCTGCGCCGGCGGCCGCCGACTGGAATCAATGCGCGCCGGCCGGCGTGGACAGCGCGCGGACCCTGCCCAAGGACCTGGCCGAGAACCCGACCACCGGCGAGGACGACCGCGACACCACGGCATCGGTCGAACCGATCAGCGCGGTCGACGTCGGCGCCTTGGGCCTCGGCACGCCGGGCGTCCTCACGGTCGGCACGCTATCGGACGCCCCACCCAACATCTGCATCAATCCCACGGGCGAATTCAGCGGCTTCGACAACCAATTGCTGCGGGCCATCGCCGACAAGCTGGGCCTGCAGGTCCGCTTCGTCAGCACCGACTTTTCCGCGCTGCTGGCCCAGGTGGCGTCCCGGCGGTTCGACGTCGGCTCGGCTGCGGTCAAGGCCACCGACGCCCGTCGGCGCACCGTCTCCTTCACCAACGGCTACGACTTCGGGTTCTATTCGCTGGTGGTTCCGCCCCGTTCGGCCATCCACAAGTTCAGCGACCTCGCCCCCGGCCAGCGCATCGGCGTCGTGCAAGGCACCGTCGAGGAGTCGTACGTCGTCGACGTATTGCACATGCAACCCGTGAAGTATCCGGGCTTTGCCACCTTGTACGCCAGCCTCAAGTCCCGCCAGATCGACGCGTGGGTGGCACCGGGAACCCTCGCGGCGACCGTCATCCGCCCGGGTGATCCGGCGGTAGTCGCCGCGAATACCTACAGCCCAGGCAATTTCGTGGCTTACGCAGTGGCCCAAGACAACAAGGGTTTGATCGATGCGCTCAACTCCGGGCTCGACGCCGTCATCGCCGACGGCACCTGGGCTCACCTGTACACGCAATGGGTGCCGCGGACGATGCCGCCCGGGTGGAAGCCCGGCTCCAAAGCCGCGCCCGTCCCCAACCTGCCGGACTTCGCCGCCATCGCCAAACAACACCACGCGGCCGCGGGGCCGCCCGCCCCGAAATCACCACTGGCCCAGTTGGCTGACTCGTTCTTCGACTGGGACATGTACCGGCAAGCCATTCCCATCCTGTTCACCACCGGATTGCCGAATACGCTGATTCTGACCAACAGCGCCCTGGTCATCGGCCTGGGGCTCGGGATGGTGTTGGCGATGGCGGGGATCTCGCACCGGCGCTGGCTGCGCTGGCCCGCGCGGGTGTACACCGACATCTTCCGCGGCCTGCCCGAAGTGGTGATCATCTTGCTGATCGGGATGGGCATCGGCCCGTTGGTCAGCGGGCTCACCAACAAGAATCCCTACCCGCTCGGCATCGCCGCACTGGGATTGATGGCCGCCGCCTACATCGGTGAGATTCTGCGCTCCGGAATCCAAAGCGTCGATCCCGGGCAACTGGAAGCGTCCCGGGCGCTGGGCTTCAGCTATGTCACCGCGATGCGGCTGGTGGTGGTACCGCAGGGAATCCGCCGTGTGCTCCCGGCCCTGGTCAATCAGGCCATCGGGTTGTTGAAGGCCTCCGCGCTGGTGTATTTCCTCGGTCTGATCGCCGACCAGCGAGAGCTGTTCCAGGTTGGTCGAGACCTCAACGCGCAGACCGGGAGCCTGTCGCCGTTGGTGGCCGCCGGTCTCTTCTACCTGCTATTGACCATCCCACTAACGCATTTGGTGAACTACATCGACACCCGGCTTCGCCGTGGCCGCCGCGCCACCGCACCAGACGACGGTGCCGACATGCTTGCAACGACATTCGGCCAGGAAATCACGTGACCCCTGGCATTCACGGGCGTGCGTCAGTCTCGCTGGCGGCCAAAGACCTTCACCAAACTCTGGGCGCCAGCAAGGTGTTGCGCGGCGTCGACATCGAGGCACCCGCGGGCAGCACCGTGGCGATCATCGGGCCGTCCGGCTCGGGCAAGTCGACGCTGCTGCGTACGCTGAACCGCTTGTATGAGCCTGACAGCGGGGACATTCTGCTCGATGGCAGATCGGTGCTGCGCGATGATCCCGACGAGCTGCGCCAGCGTATCGGCATGGTGTTCCAGCATTTCAATCTCTTCCCGCACCTTAGCGTTCTGCACAACGTGGCGATGGCCCCACGAAAGCTGCGACGTCTGCCGGCCGACGAGGCCCGCGACTTGGCGCTGACGCAGCTGGATCGAGTTGGCCTGAGACATAAGGCCGGCGCCCGGCCCGGCATGCTGTCCGGCGGGCAACAACAGCGGGTGGCGATCGCCCGTGCGCTGGCAATGGCACCGCAGGTGATGTTTTTCGACGAGGCGACCTCGGCGTTGGACCCCGAAATGGTCAAGGGAATACTGCAACTCATCGCCGATCTTGGCGCCGATGGCATGACAATGGTTGTGGTAACCCACGAAATGGGTTTCGCGCGCTCGGCATCCGACGCCGTCGTGTTTATGGATCACGGCAAGGTCGTGGAATCCGGCCCTCCTGAGCGGATATTCGACGCCGCAGAGACCGAACGGCTGCAGCGGTTCTTGTCCCAAGTGCTTTGACCTCACCTGTCCAGTACGCAATAGCTCCCTTGTAAGCACCTCATATCGGGATAGACTCCCGATTTATGGCAGACAGCGAATCAACCCCGGCCGAGGTAGCCGAACTCGCCGAAGGTTTGCACCGCGCGTTGTCCAAATTGTTTGCCATTCTCCGTCGTGGAGACCCCAGCGGCGCGGCGGCTGGAGAGTTGACCCTCGCCCAGTTGTCGATCCTGGTCACGCTGCTCGACCAGGGGCCGATCCGGATGACCGATCTCGCCGCACACGAACGGGTGCGGACTCCCACCACGACCGTGGCGATCCGCCGGCTGGAGAAGGTGGGGCTGGTCAAGCGTTCCCGCGACCCGTCCGACTTGCGTGCGGTGCTCGTCGACATTACCCCGCGGGGGCGGGCGGTCCACGGTGAATCGCTGGCCAATCGGCGCGCTTCGCTGGCCGCGATGCTCAGCCAGCTCCCGACGTCCGACCTCAACACCCTGATGCAGGCGCTGGCGCCGCTGGAACGGCTGGCGTCCGGCGACCCGACGTCCGGACCGGCCGGCGTGCCACCCGAACGCCAGGAAGCTTGAAAAATACTCCGTATCAAGCCTTTTCAGTTGTGTCCGCAGCGTCGGTAAACTGCAGGGCATGCCCAATGCACTCATCACCGGCGCCGGCGGCGGTATCGGATCGGCCATCGCCACAGCGCTGGCACCCACACATACCCTGCTGCTGGCGGGCCGGCCGTCCGATCGGCTCGACGCGGTCGCGCAGCGACTCGGGGCCACTACGTTTCCGCTGGATCTCACCGCCTCCGGCGATATCGAGGCCGCCTGCGAAATCGTGGACGAACTCGACGTGCTGGTGCACAACGCGGGATTGTCCATACCCGGCAGTGTGGCCGACTCCCACGTCGACGAATGGCGTGCCACCTTCGCCGTGAACGTCTTTGGACCGGTGGAACTTACGCTGACCCTGCTGCCGGCGCTGCGGCGGGCGCGCGGACAGGTGGTGTTCATCAACTCCGGGGCGGGCCGCACCGCGTCGCGGAGTATGGCCTCCTATTCGTCCAGTAAGTTCGCGCTGCGCGCCTTCGCGGATTCGCTGCGCAGCAGTGAACCGGACTTGAGAGTGACGACCGTTTATCCGGGACGGACCGACAGCGACATGCAGCGAGAACTCGTCGAGTTCGAAGGTGGCACCTATGACCCCGCCAACTTTTTGAAGCCCGAAACCGTCGCGGCCGCGGTCGCCAACGCCGTGGCCACCCCGCCCGACGGTCATATGCATGAGGTGGTGCTGCGGCCCGCCGGCCGCTAGACGACCAGGTTGACCAATCGGCCCGGGACCACGATCACCTTGCGCGGATTGGTACCCGCCAAGAACGCCTGGACCTTCTCGTCGGCGAGTGCGGCGGCCTTCAGCGTGTCCTGATCGGCGTCCGCGGCCACCAACACTCGTCCCCGCACCTTGCCGTTCACCTGCACCGGATACTCGACCGTGTCGTCGACCAGATAGGCGGGGTCGGCGGTGGGGAAGGGACCGTGCGCCAGCGAGGTTTGGTGGCCCAGTCGCAGCCACAACTCCTCGGCCATGTGCGGGGCCAGGGGCGCCAACATCAACACCAGCGGCTCGACGGCCGCCCGCGGAACCGCATCGCGGTGCTCCTTGGTCAGATGGTTGGTGTATTCGATCAACTTGGCCGCGGCGGTGTTATTGCGCAGTGCGGCATAGTCTTCCGCGACCCCGGCAACCGTCCGGTTCAGTGCTCGCAGCGTATCGGTGGCCAACTCCTGTGCCGGCCCGTCGACCACGCGCGTGTCACCGGTCTGCTCGTCGATCACCAACCGCCACACGCGCTGAAGGAAGCGGTGGGCCCCGACGACGTCCTTGGTCGCCCAGGGCCGGGAGGCCTCCAGCGGGCCCATTGACATCTCGTAGACCCGCAGCGTGTCGGCGCCATAGTCGTCGCAGATCTCGTCGGGCGAGATCGAATTTTTCAGGCTCTTACCGATTTTCCCGAACTCCTGGAAGACTTCGACCTCTCCCCCGGGCCCCGGGTAGACGAAACGTCCGTCCCGTTCGAGAACGTCTTCCGCCGGGACGTACGAGCCGCGCGCGTCGGTGTAGGCGAATGCCTGGATGTAGCCCTGGTTGACCAGCCGGCGATAGGGCTCCCGAGAGCTCACATGGCCCAGGTCGTAAAGGACCTTGTGCCAGAACCGCGCATACAGCAGATGCAGCACCGCGTGTTCGGCGCCGCCGACGTACAAGTCGACGCCGCCGGGATCCTGCGGCCCATGCTCAGCCGGCCTCGGACCCATCCAGTAGGCCTCGTTCTCCTTATCGCAGAACCTTTCCGAGTTATGTGGATCGGTGTAGCGCAGTTCATACCAGGAGCTGCCGGCCCACTGCGGCATCACGTTGGTGTCGCGGCTGTAGGGCTTGAGGCCGTCGCCGAGGTCCAGTTCGACGTGCACCCACTCCGTCGCCTTGGCCAGCGGCGGCGAGGGTTCGCTGTCGGCGTCGTCGGGGTCGAACAGCACGGGCGAGTAATCCGGCACGTCTGGCAGCTCCACCGGCAGTGCGGCTTCGCTGAGTGCGTGCGCGCGCCCGTTCGCGTCGTAGACGATGGGAAACGGTTCACCCCAGTAACGCTGACGAGCGAAAAGCCAGTCCCGCAACTTGAATTCGATGCGCGCCCGGCCGCGACCCTCGGCCTCCAAGCGCGCGGTGATCTTCTCCTTGGCCGCGGCCACATCCAATCCGTCGAGGTAGCCCGAGTTGACCAGCACCCCGTCGCCGGCATAGGCGGACTCTGAGATATCGCCGCCCGCAATGACTTCCACGATCGGAAGCCCGAACGCGTGGGCAAAGTCCCAGTCGCGTTGATCGTGGCCGGGGACCGCCATGATCGCCCCGGTGCCGTACCCGGCCAGCACGTAGTCGGCGATGAAGATCGGTACCGGTTTGCCGTTGGTGGGATTGGTCGCGTACGCACCCAGGAAGACGCCGGTCTTGGCCTTGCTCTCCTGGCGCTCGAGGTCCGACTTCGATCCAATCGCCTGCCGGTACGCGGCGACGGCCTCACGCGGTGTCGCGGCGCCGTACTTCCAGCGCGCGTCGGTGCCGTCCGGCCAGGCAGCCGCGACCAATTCGTCGACCCGGTCGTGCTCGGGCGCCAGCACCAGGTAGGTGGCGCCGAACAGCGTGTCGGGCCGGGTGGTGAACACCTCGATATCGATCGTCGCGCCATCGGCGCCCGTCGCCGCGAACAGCGCTTTGGCGCCGGTGGACCGGCCAATCCAGTTGCGCTGCATGGTCTTTACCGGTTCGGGCCAGTCCAGCACGTCGAGGTCGTCGAGCAGCCGGTCGGAGTAGGCGGTGATGCGCATCATCCACTGCCGCAACCGTTTCCGGAACACCGGGAAGTTGCCGCGATCGCTGCGGCCGTCGGCGGTCACCTCTTCGTTGGCCAGCACGGTGCCCAGACCGGGACACCAGTTCACCATCGAGTCGGCCCGGTAGACCAGCCGGTGGCCGTCGATCACGTCGGCGCGCTCCCCCGCCGACAGGGCGGCCCAGTCCCGCCCGTCCTCGAGGCGGCGCGCTCCGGACTCGAATTCGGCGACCAATTCGGCGATGGGGCGGGCCTTATTCGCGGCGGTGTCGAACCAGGCGTTGTAGATCTGCAGGAAGATCCACTGGGTCCACTTGTAGAACTCGACGTCGGTGGTGGAGAAGCTGCGCCGGCTGTCGTGTCCGAGGCCCAGACGTCCCAGCTGGCGCCGGAAATTGACCACGTTGGCCTCGGTCCGGGTGCGCGGATGCGTTCCGGTCTGCACCGCGTACTGCTCAGCGGGCAGCCCGAAGGCGTCAAACCCTAACGCGTGCAACACGTTACGACCGGTCATCCGGAAGTAGCGGGCGTACACGTCCGTTGCGATGTAGCCGAGCGGGTGCCCGACATGCAGCCCCTCCCCCGACGGGTAGGGAAACATGTCCTGGACGAACAGCTTGTCGTCGGGGACCGGGGCTCCGTCCGCGGGAGCCAGCGAACCGACCGGGTTGGGCACGTTGAACGTCCCGAGCTTCGCCCAGTTCTCCTGCCACGCGCCCTCGATACGACCGGCCAGCGCCGCGGTGTAGCGATGCGGCGGCGCGTCAGGGTCGGGCGCGGCGGCACCAGAGCTGCTCGCTCGCGAAGCGGTCGGGGAGTCGGTCACCTGAACAGGGTATAAGGGCCGACACGACGGGTTTGCCGGCCACAGGTTGGTCTCGGTTCCGTTGCGCGTCGATCAGGGGTTCATCCCAGGTGTGTTTCGAGGCTATTCACCACCTTTGACCTCTAGTTACAGTCAGCCACTATCGACGGCTTCGGGTAGCAGAGCCATTGGAAGGACCGACGCAGATGATTGAGATCGTCCCCGTCCACCGGGCACTCCTCGGCGGTGTGGTCGCTGGCCTGGTCGGCCTGGCGGTTGTAGCGGGCGGCACGGCATCGGCAGACCCGTTGCCCCCGGCGCCCGCGCCCGTCCCCACAGTTCCCGCGCCGGCACCGCAGAACCTCGGGCCCGAGCTGGTGCCGCCGAGCAGATACCTCGCGGCCCCGCCGGCCGGCAATCAGATCGCCCCGCGGGCCACCGCTCCGGCCCCGGGCGCCACGCCACCGGCCGCGGTCACCCCAGCGGCGCCGGTTCCGGCGACGTCGGGAACGATCCACGAATTCCTGCAGTCGAAGGGTGTGAAACTCGAGGCGCAAAAGCCCCAGGGCTTTACTGCCCTTGACATCACCTTGCCGGTGCCGCCGCGCTGGACCCAGGTGCCTGATCCCAACGTCCCCGACGCGTTCGCGGTCATCGCCGATCGGCACGGCAGCAGCATTTACTCGTCGAACGCGCAGGTCGTGGTGTACAAACTGGTCGGCGCCTTCGATCCCAAAGAGGCCATCACGCACGGCTACGTCGACAGCCAGAAGCTGCTGGCCTGGCAACCCACCAACGCCTCGATGGCCGATTTCGGCGGCTTCCCGTCCTCAATAGTTGAAGGCACCTACCGGGACGGTGATTTGACGCTCAACACGTCGCGGCGCCACGTCATCGCGACGTCGGGGCACGACAAGTACCTGGTGTCCCTGTCGGTGACCACCGATCGCGCGGTGAGCGTCGCCGACGCACCGGCCACCGACGCCATCGTCAACGGCTTCCGTGTCAGCGTCCCCGGCGCGGCAGCCCCGGCACCGGCCCAGGCTCCCGCCGCGTCTCCGGTCGGCCTGCCCGCGCAGCCTCCCGCCGCCACACCGGTCCCGCCTGCCGCTCCGGCACCCGCCGCTCCGGTCGCCCCCGCACCGGCAGTAGCTCCGGTCGCGCCTACCGCCCCGGCGCCCGGTGCGGCTCCGCTGGTACCGCTGGCTCAGACGTCACCCGCGGCGCCGGTCGGGGTTCCCGCGCAGCCGCCGATGACGAATCCCCAGCGCACGCCCAGCCTGTTGGCCATGGTGCCGGGACTGCCGCCGCTACCGAACTTCTCGTTCCTCCAGCACTAAGCGCGGCGCGCCGGCACCCGCAGAGCCGGGTGCGCGGGCCGGTGACCCGGCTCGTATTGTGAGCCCATGCTGATTGCGGGCGTGCTGTGCATGTGTGCGGCGGTGGCTTCGGCGGGGTTCGGCGCCTGGTCGCTTGCGCGAAACCGGGACTTCGGCGCCACCGCATTGGCGCTGCGGGCGATGGCTCCGACACAGTTGGCGGCCGCCGTGATGCTGGCGGCGGGTGGCGCAGTGGCCGTGGCCGCGGTCCCGGACACCGCGCTGGTTGTGCTCGTCGTTTGTGTGGTCGGCGCGCTGGGAACGTTGGCCGCGGGCTCGTGGCAGAGCGCGCGCTTCGCGGTGCGCCAGGTAGCGGCGGCGCCCGCCTGCGCCGGCAGCTGCGTCGGCTGCACGCAGTCCTGCCACTGATCTGAACTGGGGGAGGGGCCCTAGTTTCGGCTGATGTCGATGGGGTGGGTGGCCAGCAGCGAAAGCGGCAGCGGCTGGCGACGCAGGACTTGGCCCCAGAGGTCAGACCTCGGTCCGACCAGCACGTCGGATGGCAAGGCGGACAACACAATCCAATCGTCGCGTTCGATCTCGCCTTCCAGCTGACCGATAGTCCAGCCCGAGTATCCCGCGAAGATGCGCACCCCCTCGACCGATGGGGCGATCGCGTCGGGGTCGGCGTCCAGGTCGACCATGACCACCCGCCCGTCCACGTGGCGCAAGCCCGGCACCTCCGATGGGTCGGCGCCGACCCGCAGCGTCGCCAGGCACAGCGCCGCGTCCCGCTTCACCGGGCCGCCGATGAACATCGTCTTCGGCTTGGCCGACAACTTGGTCCATTGCGGCAACACGTTGTACACCGCGGTATCACTGGCGCGATTCAGGACGACGCCCAGCGTGCCCCCGTCGTTGTGCTCGACGATGTAGATCACGCTGCGCCGAAACGTCGGCTCGAGAAGGTCGGTGTTGGCGAGCAGCAAAGTGCCCGCGCGCACCCGTTGCGCGGCAGGTGCGACGTAGTCCTCTGGATCCTCCGGCGGCGGCACCCCACCATCATCGCATCCGGCGCATCACGGCCCAGGGCAATCGAGACCGTGGGCCATGAAGATTTGTACTGTGGTTGGACGGCTCTGATCTCTGCCAGCCCCAATCGTGGAAGTCGGTTTCGGTGATCCCAACCCGGATACAGTCCAGCGCACCCGTCGAAATTTGGCGTTCGGTGCGCGGTCTACCAGATTTCTGGCGGCTGCTACAGGTGCGCGTCGCGAGCCAGTTTGGTGACGGTTTGTTTCAGGCGGCGCTGGCCGGGGCCCTGCTGTTCAACCCCGATCGCGCCGCCGATCCACTTTCCATAGCGCGCGCCTTCACGGTTCTATTCTTGCCGTACTCGCTGCTGGGTCCGTTCGCCGGTGCGTTGATGGACCGTTGGGATCGGCGGCTGGTGCTCGTCGGCGCCAACGTGGGCCGGCTTGTCCTCTTCGCCGCGATCGGCACGATCCTGGCGGTCCGGGCCGGCGATGTGCCGCTGCTGTTGGGCGCCCTGTTCGCCAACGGTTTGGCCCGGTTCGTCGGCTCCGGGCTGTCGGCGTCGCTGCCACATGTGGTGCCGCGCGAGCAGGTGGTGACGATGAACTCGGTCGCCACCGCAGCCGGCGCCATCGCGGCGTTCTTCGGAGCAAACTTCATGCTGGTCCCACGATTCATCCTGGGGGCCAGCGACAAGGGCGCCTCGGTGATCGTGTTCATCACGGCGATTCCCGTGTCGATCGCGTTGCTGCTGTCCTGGCGGTTCGGCGCGCGGGCGCTGGGCCCCGACGACACCCGGCGGGCGATCCACGGACCCGTCATCTACGCGGTGATCACCGGCTGGCTGCACGGCGCACGCACGGTGGCGCAACGTCCCACGGTCGCCGCCACCCTGTCTGGCCTGGCTGCCCACCGGATGGTCGTCGGCATCAACTCGCTGCTGGTCTTGTTGTTGGTTCATCACATGCCCAACCTCAAGGGTGGGGGATTCGGCACCGCCCTGATGTTCTTCGGCGCGGCAGGGCTGGGCGCCTTTTTGGCCAACGTCCTGACCCCGCCGGCGATCCGGCGCTGGGGGCGCTACGCGACGGCGAATGGCGCGTTGGCGGCGTCGGCGATCATCGAGGTCGCGGGCGCCGAGCTGCTCGTCCCGGTCATGGTCACGTGCGGCTTCCTGTTGGGCATCACCGGGCAGATGGTCAAGCTCTGCGCCGACACCGCGATCCAGATGGACGTCGACGACGCGCTTCGTGGGCACGTGTTCGCGGTGCAGGACGCGCTCTTCTGGGTCGCGTTCATCGTCTCGATCACGGTGGCCGGCATCTTGATTCCCGACGACGGGCACGCGCCAACGTTTGCGCTGTTCGGCTCCGGGCTCTACCTGGTCGGTTTAGCCGTGCACAGCATCATCGTTCGCAGCGGTGAGGCAGCGAGCGATCGCTAGGGTACACACGTGAGCTGTTCGATGGCCGCGAGCGACGGTCGGGGGCTGCGATGACCGCTCCGGCCCCCATGGTCGATGATTTGCGCGCCGAAAGCGACGCGCTCGATGAGCTGGTCGCGCCGTTGTCGCCCGACCGCTGGGCGGAGCCCACGCCCGCGCCCGGCTGGACCATCGCACACCAGATTGGCCACCTGCTGTGGACCGATCGGGTCGCTCTGATCGCGGTGACCGACGAGGCCGGGTTCGCCGATGTGTTGGCGGACGCTGCCGCCGACCCGGCGGGCTTCGTGGACAAGGGCGCCGAGGAGCTGGCGGAGCTGGCGCCGGCCGAGCTGCTCGCCGACTGGCGGCTTACCCGGGGACGGCTGCACGACGCGCTGCTCACGGTGGAGTCCGGTCGCAAGCTCCCGTGGTTCGGACCACCGATGAGCGCGGCCTCGATGGCCACCGCGCGCCTGATGGAGACCTGGGCACACGGTCTCGATGTCGCTGACGCCCTGGGCGTGACGCGACCCGCGACCGAACGCCTGCGGTCGATCGCTCACCTGGGGGTGCGCACCCGCGATTTCGCCTTCGCCGTCAACAACCTGGCGCCACCGGCCGAACCTTTTTTGGTGGAGCTGCGCGGTCCCGGTGGCGACACGTGGACGTGGGGGCCGGCCGACGCCGAGCAGCGGGTCAGTGGGTCCGCTGAGGATTTCTGTTTCCTGGTCACCCAGCGGCGTCCGTTGAGTGCTCTCGACATCAGTGCCCAGGGCGCCGACGCCCACCGCTGGTTGGGGATCGCCCAAGCTTTCGCGGGGCCTCCCGGCGCCGGTCGATGAGCGCGTGAAACGCGCGAAGAGAGCCGGGGCCCATCAGCTCAAGCGCCGGTCGATGAGCGCGTGAAACGCGCGAAGAGAGCCGGGGCCCATCAGCTCAAGCGCCGGTCGATGAGCGCGTGAAAACACGCGAAGAGAGCCGGGGCCCATCAGCTCATGCGCCGGTAGATGAGCGCGTGAAACGCGCGAAGAGAGCCGGGGCCCATCAGCTCATGCGCCGGTCGATGAGCGCGTGAAACGCGCGTCAGTGAATCGGCCCGCCGTAACTCGCCCGGTTCTCGGCCTCAGCCTCCTCACGCAGCGCGGTGATTGCCAGGTTCAGCCTTTCGGCCAACTCGACGTGCCCGTATCCGGTCATCACCCCGGGATGCAGAGTCAGGCTCAGCAGCCGGCCATCGGAATTCGCAACGGCGTGGATGTCACCCAGGTCGACGCTGTAAGTGACGGCTTCGGCCTGCGCCACAAGGGCTTCCCACTTGTCGGCCGCCTCGCTCAGTTCCCGAAGTACCGATTCGACGAGATCCTTCTCGCTGAGATTCGCGCGACTGCCCGAACGCGCCACCATGACAGTATCGTCGGCCCCTCCGACCAGCGTCAATTCATATGCGAGCAGAGCCAACCCGCCGGGCGCTCACCCGGCGAGCTTTTGATACCAGGCGAGGTGGTAGTTCGCGGAGACAGCGTCTCCGCTGGCGATGCCCTCGGTGGCGGCCATCAGTAGGCACTTGAGCAAGAGCGCGGGGTTGACGTTCGGATATTGAACCAGCAGTTGGTAGCGCGAGGTGTCGAGATGGACCCGGAGCACGTCGACCTCCTGGTCGACGACGACCGTCCCCGCGGCGGCCGCTTGCGCCAACCTCGGCACGATCTTGGGCAGATCGTCCCGCCCACGCGTGGCCGCACTCAGCACGCTCGCCAAATCATCGATGGCGGGCAGCGTGCGCGGCTCCACCGACGACCTCGTCGCGGCGAAGTTGACTGAGCGGTGCAACGAATCACCGGGAGCGTAAGTGACGACGCGCGCCGTTTCGCCGATCAGTGCGGCAACCCTGCCGCTGCGACGCTCGGGTTCCAACAAGCGCACACCGGCCGGAAGGGTGATGCCTGAAGGTATCCACCCGTGAGCGAGATCGGTGACCAGTACCGTCGTGCCATTGGCACGCTCTCCGAGCGCCCAATTCAAGCGCGGCTCCTGCCGGACCACGAACTCGAGCAGCCGGTTCAGTCGTTCAATATCGAAACCCGTTGAGGTTGACCGTTTTTCGGTGTTAGACCCGCTAGCGGAGGCGGAAGGCCTCTCACTCTCAGCAACGACGGGCGGCGCGTCCGCACCGACAGGCTTCCCGACGACGCGTTCCTGCGCCACCACCTGCGACTCGGCCTCGACGGTGACCCGCTCGTCGGCTAACGCGTGGTGGCGACCGGAGTCGGCCTGGTCCGGAACCGGCTTGGCCGCACGCTGCACCGGCGCCTCCAACACCGGGTCCGCCCTGGTGACCACCGGAATGATCTGCGTCTGCTCGAGGTGCGGGGCACCGGCGGCGCCCGCACGCGCATCCCCGGTAGCGGTCGACTCCTGTTCGGCCTCAGCGGACGGCTCGACGACGGCGTGGTGTCGGCCGGAGTCGGCCTGGTCTAAAACCGGCTCGGGGGCGGGCTGCACCGCCGTCGGTGAACCGGGGTCGTCCCGGACCACCGGGATAACCTGAGTCTCGCCGAGATGCGACACTTCGGCGGTGCGGGCGGCGTCGGCGGCAGGGGATTCCTGCGGGACCGGGCGCGGCGCACCGGGGCCGTTGAGCGGCTCGAACCCGGACTCTCGACGCCGCCTTCTTCCCGGGCGCGGGGCCGCCTCGGTTGGTGCGAGCGGCGTGGGCGCCTCGGCGACGGGCGCGGCCTCGGGGATTATCGGCAGTACCTGCGTCTTCTCCATGTCCGCGTCGGACGGCTCGGGCCGCGGTGGGGGAATAGCCGGTGCTTGGGCTCCGCTTCGCATGGCGTGCAAATAGCGAATCGTCGATTCGACTCGACGTACCGCGCGGCCGCGCGCCTCGTCGATGACTCGCGCCTCCGCGGACTGGCGGGAAAGGTCGGTCATTCCCGATCGCTTGAGTAACTTCAGTTCGTCGTTGGCCGCGTGAGCAATTCGTTGCAGATCGGCCTTGAGATGCTCAGCGAGAGTGGCGGTTTCGGGCGTGACCGTCGACAGTTCGGCAGGCCACAATCCACCTGTCACCCATGGGGTGCAGTCGATCGGGGAGCTGAAAGCCGGCATCGCCAGCGATTCCCGGGTAGCTCTCCGAAGGCGCTGACGCGCCGACATCCGACCGAAGACCGCCACCGGCTAAGCGTACCGGGACACGGCGGGCGACTTGTGCGGTCGGTGAATTGTGCGGTCGCACGGCCCTGGGTAGCGTGAGGACATGGCTGATTCTGCACTGCAGCAGCAACTCGATGAGGTGCGTGCCTTCCTCGCTCGCGCGCGAGAGTTGTTCGGCCCCAACCCGGTAGAGCCGCCGACCGGTATCGCTCCAGATCCCAGCGCGGCCAAGCCACGGTTACGCTAGGCCGCACGGCTCTCCTGAGAGTCCCCTAGCTCGCACCGGTGCGGCGACGCAGCTTGTGCGCCAGCAACTTCTCGATAGCCGCATCGAGGTCTCGGGGGGTCGGGACCACCGCGGAGGGGGTGTGCCCGGCCGCGACGATCTCGTCGCGGATTTCCAGCAACGCTTTGAGGCATGACACGTCGGCGGTCAGCAGGATGCCCTGCGCCAGCGTCTCAGCGTCGGTCTCCATCGCCTCTTCGCTCAGCGCGACGCTGTGCATATAGCCGCCGCGGCAAGAGCGGACGAGGATGTGTCCACTCGGGTGAACGGTGTCGAAAGCGGGATTCGCGTCGGTCATCGACCGCGGTCGACGATGTCACCGAACTTCCCTGCCGCCTCCTGCTCGTGCTGTTCCCACATCGTCGCCGAAACGTTCAGTTTGTCGGCCAGATCGGCGTGGTCAGCAGCCTGCTGCTCGTAGCACTGGCGTCGAAGTTCCAAAAGCTCACGGCCCGCGTCGCGCAGCTCGCTGAAGATCGGCCCAAGCGAGTCGAGACTCTCCTGGATCGCGGCATGCGACGACGGGACGGTACGCAAGTACTCCGAGGTGTCCTGATGATGCGCGGCAGCCTGACGCAGGTGCGCAGGCACTACATGAATCGAATCCGCCATCCGCTGTCTCCTGTTGACGATCGCCGGTTCCCCGGTGAGTTCACTTTTGTCAGGTGGTCGACGTAGTCGCCGGCCGGGTAGGTGTCGGTGGGTCTGGCTTGGCCGGCGTCGTAACTGCCGCGTTCGACGCCGGCGGATGCTCCCAGCCTAGGAAGTTCGGCCCGCTCACGGTGGCGATGTGTTGAATTTGGCCATCGAGAAGCGCCTTGCCCGGGCCAAGGGCGAGTGCGTGACGATCGGTGAACATGCCGATGTCGCCCGGCGCGACCTGTAGGGAATCGATGGGGCTGGGGACGGCGGTTCCCGGCGGGGGAATGGTCATTCCCTGCTGATGGAAGGCCTCGGCTATCGGGGTGCCGTTGACGGCGGCCGTGATCGCCGCTGCCAGCTGTGGGTTGGCAGCGGTGACTATCTCACCGTCGGGCAGCGTCACCGGTGTCGGACCACCAGACGGCTCGTCGGATGCCTCGCCGGGCGGGGCCTCGGTCCCGTCTCCCGGTTCGTTCGGGGCGTCGGGCGAGCTGGGGTCTTGGTCGTTCGGCAGCTCCTCGTCGGCCAGATCGTCCAGAGCAGGATCGGTCCCGTCGCGGCCCTGCAGCTCGGACAGCGGAAGTCCGCCGCGCCCTTCCCAACCGGCCATCGATGCGGGCAAAGAACCAAAACCCGGGAGCGATCCGCCGCCGAACGTGGGCATGGCGGGCGCCGTCGGCTGCTGCGGTACCGCCGGCATCGCCGCCATGCCGGCCGGACCTGGTCCTGGACCATCGCCGGCCAGTGCATCGTCATCGGCTAGCAGGGAGTCCAGCAGCGGATCCCAGTCGGCGTCCACATAATCGGTCGCGTCGCCCGCGGCCGCATCGCCGGCCGGCACTGGAGCTCGCGCGCGTTCGGCTGGGGCATTCGGTTCGCCTTTGGAGGCGTCGTACAGGGACGTCCAGGCGGCCATCAGGGCCGACTTCGACGTGTCGTCCAGGCTGGCGCTCAGGACAACCTCGCGAATGTCGCGGAGCTTGCCGACGAGAAACCGCTGGAAGTCACGCGCCCCCGCCGGGGTGTCCAGATCCGACCTGGTCCGCACAGCGACTTCGGTATCGTGCTGCAGCCTGGTGAGGGCTTCGCGGCCGTCGACCGCATGTAGGTGGGCGTTCAGGATCGCCGAGATTACCTGCAGGTCCAGCTGCGAGCTTGCGGAGTTCTGTTGTGCGAGAGCCGCTTCGGCGTTGGCGATGGCGTCGGCCGCCTCGCCCGTTTCGCGATCCGGCGGCGCCGCGGCTTCGGCGGACGGCCGCACGGGCGGGTCGGTCGTCGTTGCGGCGCCGAACACGCTGGCGTGTTGTTGGCGGATCTTGCGCAAAATTGCCTCGATCTGTTCGGGGCGGGTGGTCGGGGTGAGCACGGCGGTCACTTCCGCAGGCGCCAACCCTGTCTGCCATGCGCTCGGATCACCGGTGCGATCCCGGATGTATTTGACCGCCGCAAGCAGATCGTCGTAGGCGGACATCAGCCAAACAAGCGGCGCCGCAGCGCGCTGGAACGCTGCTGCGGGAAGTGACGCGACCCCTCCATGTCCGGCGACGGTACTCAGGGGCATAGTTGCCGACAATTCACTGTGCTGCACGGTGTGGACAATTTCCGGCTAGCCGCTATCGGCGGCGTACTGGGCCCGAAGGCTTTGCAACACAGCGGCTTTCGCCTGGCCCAACTCGCGCGCTTCGGCCACGACCGATGCGATCTCGCGCTGCTTGGCCATCAGGAACTTCCGGAACTCTCGCGCGCCCATGGGCGTATCGAGGGCCAGATCCGCCTGGCTCACGGTTGCGCGGTCGATCTGCTCGGCTATGGAATCCAGTCGCCTGACGCTCTCGCGGGCCGCTTCGTGAGCGCTGGTCAGCACCTCGTTGAGCACGCGATCGGCTTCGGACGCGATGCCGTGCTGACTCACCAGCGCCGACCGCCGCGCCTCAACGGCCTCTAATGAGGGCCCCGGTTGTTCCATCGGCTCACCCCATTCGTCGTGCCCGTGTCACCGGGCGGTCTCGGCTGGTCATATCGGTCGGCGGACCGCAACGTTGTTGCCCAGTCGGCTGATTCGCACCGAAGCGCCCGAATAGGGCGCCTCCACAACGAGGCCGTTCCCGATGGCCAGCTGCACATGACCGGCGTGCGGGAACACCAGGTCGCCCGGCCGCACCTGGGAGCGGGGCACCGCGATGCCGTCGTTGATCTGCTGATATGTGGTGCGGTCCAGGTGGATACCGGCCTGCGCGTAGCTCCACTGCACCAGCCCGGAACAGTCGAACCGGTCGGGGCCGGTCGCGCCCCAGACATATGGTCGGCCCAGCCGAGACAGTGCGGCACGCACCACCAGACCGGCGCGATCGTTCGGCAGCCCACGCAGTCCTGCTACCCCCAGCCGACGGTCATGCCGGAGCCGATAACGCAAGGCCAGTAGGTCGGCGTAGCGGCGGCTCGCGCGAGAGCGCGCCGACACCACGTGTGCCCGCTGGGCCCGAAGGCGAGTCACGCGGCGCCGCATCGCCTCCCGCCGGGCCAATGGCGTCGCCGGTTTAGCGGCATCCGCTCGGGCCGCGTCCAGCACGCGTCGGGTCAGGTCACCGGCGAGGGCTCGATCGCGGTGCGCTCCGGCGATGACGTCGGTGGCCGCGGCGTCGGTGTCGGCCGCTGCGGTGAGACGTTGCCGGCCGTGGTCCACCGCGAGCTGGTAACCGCCGTGCGCCATCTTGTCGCTCAACATCGCGGCTCGCTGCAACAGGTCGCGGTAATGCCTGACATCGGCGTGCACGGACGACGGCTGGGTGCTGCCGGCGAAGAGCAGATGGGCGCGGCTCAGCGCTTCGACTTCGGATTGGCTCACGATGCCCCCTCATCGTGTTCGCTTGCCACTTTGCGGCCCGACTCGACCGCCTCGGTGAAGGCGCGGACGCGGGGGAGAGCATCCGGCGCGATCGCCCCGCGATTCCGGATGTCCCACATCTCGTCGACTTCCACTCCGACCAGGGCGGCAATGATGGTTTCCGGCAACGACGATTGAGCGCAGGCCCGGTCGAAACGCGCGCTCAGACTGGTCGGCATGCGCTTCAACAACGCCGCGCGCGTCGCCTCCAAAGCTTGAAGATGCTCCATCAGCCGGCCGGTCGAGTCGGCACCGGCGTTGACAGCCACCCGCCAGGAGCTGGCGGCGAGCATCTCGGCCTTCACGCATTGCGCGATCACAGACAGAATATACGTCTCATATTCGTTTGATGTTGTCGCAGGCAAGCGATCGATGACGGATTTGAGGGCATCGAGCTGCGCTTCGGCATAACCTTCCAGCACTTCTGTGTCGCTATGGCGGTCAACCACCACCGGTCCGCTGCGCCGCGCGGGCATCGGAGCCGGCGGCCGCGCGGACATCAAGCGCGCCAGCTCGGCCTCTGGGTCGGCGGCGACCAACAACCGCGAATACGTGCCCGGCGGCAGGCCGAGGCCATTCTCAATCTTCTGAACTGTGCTTTTGTGCGGCTTTCGGGCACCACGCTCAAGGAAGCTGAGCCCCATGATGCTGACCCCGGTCGCGGCGGCGAGGTCCGCCAGCGACCAATCGCGTGATTCACGCAACGCGCGGATAGCCGCACCGGCCGACTCACGGGTCACCGCACGCTCCGGCCATGGGCCGGATACTACACAGCTCGGGGCACCGATATCGACATATACGTTTTTGTCACGTTTCTCTTGCGCTAGCAGTCCCCCGTTGTATACGCTTCTGCCTACGTTTCACGCTTGACAAGGAGACCGACATGGGACACCCCTGCGCAGCCAACCCGGAACTTTGGTTCGGCTACCCCGACGACGACGGTGGGGACGGCGCCGCCAAGGCGCGCGCATACGAACGGTCGGCCACCGACGCACGCATCCAGTGCCTGCGCCGCTGCCCGCTGGCGCAGCAGCGCCGCTGCGCCGCGCATGCCATCGCGCACCGCGAGGAGTACGGCGTGTGGGCCGGGGTGAAGCTGCCGGGTGGCCAATACCGCAAGCGTGACCAGCTCGCCCGGGCGCACGACGTCCTGCGGCGCATCGCCGCAGGCGAGATCAATCCTCGGCAGCTGCCCGAGAACGCGGCTCTGCTGGCACGTCACGAGCACGAGCCTGTCTCGGTGGCCGCAGTCGTGCTCCATCTGCCCCTGGCGCAAGCCAAACCCCGGTCGGCCGCCTGACATCCGTTCGAAAGCCGTGGTGGCAGTTTGCTAGCCCTTTCGACGGGGTAGTCCGGTTCGGCAAGACCAGTCTGTCGACCCAGAGGCGCCCCATGACGTTCGACCTGACCCCGACGGCAGCACAACACGACCTCGCCCGGCGTACGCACGAGTTCGCCGAATCTGTGATACGCCCTGTAGCGCTGGACTACGACCAGCGACAGGAATTTCCCTGGGCCGTGCTGGAAGAGGCGGCCCAGCAAGGTTTTTACAGCCCGCTCTTTTACCGTGATCTGATCGGCGATCCAACCGGCGTCTCGTTGCCCATGTTCATGGAGGAGCTCTTCTGGGGTTGCGCCGGCATAGGCTTGGCCATCGTCATGCCGGCGTTGGCGCTATCGGCGATCGGGCAGGCCGCCTCCCCGGAGCAGATGTTGGAATGGGCGCCCGAATGTTTCGGCACGCCAGGAGATCTCAAACTTGCCGCGCTCGCCATCTCCGAACCCGAGGGCGGCAGCGACGTGCGCAACCTGCGCACCCATGCGCGCCGCGATGGTGACGACTGGATCATCGACGGGCACAAGATGTGGATCGGCAATGGCGGCATCGCCAATGTGCACGTGGTCAACGCCGTCGTCGACGAGGAGCTCGGCCATCGCGGTCAAGCGCTGTTCGTGGTGCCGGGCGGTACACCCGGCCTGAAGATGCTGCGGAAACTGGACAAACTGGGCTGCCGGGCGTCTCACACCGCCGAGTTGCTCCTCGAAGGTGTGCGCGTACCGGGCGCCAATTTGCTTGGCGGACAAGAAAAGCTCGAGCACAAGCTCGCCAAAGCCCGGGAAGTCGTGGCGGGCGGAAAGCGCTCCGGATCGGCGACGCTGGGCACCTTCGAGCAGACCCGGCCCATGGTCGCCGCCCAGGCCATCGGCATCGCCCGCGCGGCGCTCGAGTACGCGACCGCGTACGCCACCGAACGCGAGGCGTTCGGCGGCCCCATCATCGACAACCAGGGCATCGCATTCCCGCTGGCGGAACTGGCGACCCAGATCGACGCCGCTCGGCTGCTCACCTGGCGTGCGTCGTGGATGGCGGCCAATAACGTCCCCTTCGAGCGGGGCGAGGGTTCGATGTCGAAGATGGCCGCCAGCGAAGTCGCGGTCAAGGCGACCGAACGCGCGATCCAAACGATGGGCGGGTGGGGCTACATCACGGATCATCCGGTTGAGAAGTGGTATCGAGATGCCAAGCTGTACACCATTTTTGAAGGAACCAGCGAGATTCAGCGGATGGTCATCTCCAACGCGCTGGGCGCCGCCGTCGGTACGCCGCCGTTGCACGTGGTGCTGGAGCCGTCCGGTGGACCGCTGAACCGGGTGTTCGGGCGGGGGACCCCGCTGCGATCCCGCATTGCCGACAATGCCCTATCGGTGAAGGATCGCGTGCCCGAGCCCGTCATGCGGCTCGCCATGAAGGTGCTGCGGCCCCCGCGCAAGTAAGAGCGCCGGGGTACGGTCGCGGATGAAGGCGCCGCCGAGGGCCCCGCGACGGAGGGTGGACGATGAGCAATCTTGAAGCCGCCCCGGCCGAAGTCGCCTGCGCTGCTTCACAACACCTGGGCGCCTCCCCGACGGTGGAGGTATTGGAACCGCGGGAGGTTCCGTTGGGTGGTCCCAGGGCGATCCGAGTGCGACGCACGCTTCCACAACGCCAGCGTTCGCTCGTTGGAGCATGGTGTTTCGTCGACCATTACGGCCCCGTCGACGCGAGAATGGACGTCCCGCCGCACCCCCACACGGGACTGCAAACTGTCAGTTGGCTGTTTAGTGGGGGAGTGGAGCACCGCGACAGCGCCGGCGTACACGCGGCCGTTCGGCCCGGCGAGCTGAATCTGATGACCGCGGGCGCCGGCATCTGTCATTCGGAGGTCTCGGTTGATTCTGGGGCCCCGCTCCACGGAGTCCAACTCTGGATCGCGTTGCCCGCATCCGATCGCGACGCGGGGCGAGATTTCGCCCATTACGCACCCGCGCCCGTAGCGCTGCCGGGCGCGAACGCACGCGTCTTTCTGGGTGAGCTGGTCGGCACCCGGTCACCGGTGCCGACATTCACGCCGTTGCTGGGCGTCCAAATTGACCTGGAGGCGGCAGCCGCCCTGGACATCGACGTGGACCCGGCCTTTGAGCACGGCGTGTTGTGTGACTCCGGGGCCGTCCACGTGGACGGGGCGGCCCTGACCGTCGCCGAGTTCGCGTACCGAAGTCCCGGCCGGGCACAGCTGCAGGTGCACAACGCGGGGGAGGGGCCCGCGCGGGTGCTGCTGCTCGGCGGTACGCCGTTCACCGAAGAGTTGGTGATGTGGTGGAACTTCGTCGGACGAAGCCACGAAGACATCGTCGACTACCGCCGACTGTGGGAGGACGCCGACGACCGATTCGGCGCCGTCGTTGGATACCGGGGAGCGCTCGCCCGGCTGCCCGCCCCGCCGCTGCCGACCGCTCGGCTGCGGCCCCGGCCTACACCGCAAAGAAAGGGAAGCACAGATGACAACCGATAAGACCGGCGCGGAAGCCACGGTTAGCCTTCAGGACGGCAAGTACACGATCACCGTCGAGGGAAAGACGGTGGGGCTGGCCGATTTCGCCGACCGCGGCGATCAGCGCGTCTTCTACCACACCGAAATCGATCCGGCGTATGGCGGACGCGGGCTGGCGACCATCCTCATCGAGGAGGCGCTCAACGAGGCGCGCGCCGAGAGCAAGCGCATCGTTCCGGTGTGCTCGATGATCGGCACGGTGCTCAAGAAGCATCCCGAATTCGACGACATCACCGACCCGGTCACTCCAGAGATCACCCAGTGGGTGCGCTCATAGGTGGGCGCTGATCCTCGGTCGGATTTCGAATCGCCGATCCAGCGCGTACAGCGCGATCCGCCGATTCGGCAGACGAACAAGCCTTGATCGGCGCGGCGCCGCGTTCATCCGCACAAAACGAAAGTCACGACCCCGTTCGAGGCCGTGACGTTTCGTAGAACCGCTCAGTGTGGGCGAAGGGGGACTTGAACCCCCACGTCCCGAAGGACACTGGCACCTGAAGCCAGCGCGTCTGCCATTCCGCCACTCGCCCGGAAAAACAACCGATGGACCATATCACTCTAATGGCCCGATTCCCGAACCGGCGAAGCGGGACCCGAAGCCGTACCGCACCCTGCAGCCTGCCCCCCACAGGGCTCTGAACTGGGCTGATGCAGTTCTCACGATTTCGAAAGTGCCGCGGCGACGCGATGTCCCGATACGATGCGGAAGTGATCCAGCACCGGGGTGATTCGTTTGCCGTCCAATGGCAATACCTGATGGCAAGTGCACGCGAACGGTAGGACATGAGTAGCCAACGGGGGCTGGCCACGCGGATCGAGCGCAAGCTCGAGGCGGCGGTAGACAACGCCTTCGCGCGGGTATTCGGTGGATCGATCGTTCCGCAAGAGGTCGAAGCTTTGTTATGCCGCGAGGCGCGTGACGGAGTCCAGAAACTTCACGGAAACCGCCTTTTGGCCCCGAACGAATACATCATTACCCTCGGTATGCACGACTTCGAGAAGGTGAACGCCGATTCGAATCTCACGTCGAGCGGTTTTGCGAGGCACTTGACTGACTACATCCACGAACAGGGGTGGCAAACGTATGGTGAGGTTGTCGTTCGGTTCGAGCAGTCATCGAACCTGCGCACCGGCCAGTACCGCGCCCGCGGTGCTGTCAACCCTGATGTCCAGCCCCGCCCGACGGTCGACGACCCCGTCCGGCCACAATCAAATAACGCGTTCGGCGAAGAACGAGGAGTAGCACCAATGACTGACAATTCTGGCTACCGCGGGGGTCAGGGGCCGGGCCGATCCGGCGACGAGTACTACGACGACCGTTACGGGCGCCCGCAGGACGACGCGCGCGGTGGCCCAGATCCGCAGGGAGCGCCCGACCAGCGTGGCGGATATCCACCCGAGCAGCACGGCTACCCGCCGCAACAGGGCTACCCGCCGCCCCGCCAACCCGAGCAGGGCGGCTACCCCGAACAGGGCGGGTACCCCGAGCAAGGACATGGCGGCGGCTACCCTCCGCAACAGGGCTACCCCGAACAGGGCGGGTACCCGGACCAGCGCGGCTACCCCGACCAGCAGGGTCAGGGCGGCTATGCCCCGCAGCAGCAGGGCTACCAAGACCAGCGCGGCTATCCCGAACAGGGACAGGGCGGCTATCCGCAGTCGTACGAGCAGCGTCCCCCCGCGCCCGGCGGCTATGGCGGCCAGGGCTACGACCAGGGGTACCGCCAGGGTGGCGGTTATGCACCTCCGGGCGGTCAGCCGGGCGGTGGTCAGCAGGGCTACGGCGGCTACGGCGATTACGGTCGCGGTCCGGCCCGCCAGGACGAGGGCGGCTACGCCCCGCCCGAGCAGCGGCCCGGGTACCCCGAGCAGGGTGGCGGGTACGACCAGGGCTACCAGCAGGGCGGGGGATACGGCCGCCAGGATTATGGCTCCGCCGAGTACACGCAGTATTCCGAGCATGTGCAGGGCGGCGGGTACGGCGGTCAAGCCGGCGGCTACCCGGAGGCCGCCAGTCCCGAGTACGACTACGGCCAGCAGGCGGAGTACGGCCAGCAACCGGAATACGGTCAGCAGGCTGACTACGGCCAGTCCGCCGACTACGGGCAACCGGGTGGTTACGGCGGCTACGGCCAGGGCGGCTATGGCGCCGGTGGAACCACCATCACCCTTCAGCTCGACGACGGCAGCGGTCGCACCTATCAACTGCGCGAGGGCTCCAACATCGTGGGCCGCGGACAGGACGCCCAGTTCCGGTTGCCCGACACCGGCGTGTCACGGCGTCACCTCGAGATCCGCTGGGACGGACAGGTCGCGCTGCTGTCGGATCTGAACTCGACCAACGGCACCACGGTGAACAACGCACCGATCCAGGAGTGGCAGCTGGCCGACGGCGACGTGATCCGCTTGGGCCACTCGGAGATCATCGTCCGGATCCACTAAGCCACTGGGCTTAACGCTGCCGTGCTTCGCCCCGTGTCATCCGCCGTCCAAGTATCGTGACGTAGCCGATGTGCTCGGAGTCACGGGCGCCAGGGATGCGACGCTAGGACGGAAAGGACGCCAGATGCAGGGACTGGTACTGCAGCTGACGCGCGCCGGCTTTTTAATGCTGCTGTGGGTTTTCATCTGGTCCGTGCTGCGAATCCTTCGGACCGACATCTATGCGCCCACGGGTGCTGTCATGGTGCGCCGCGGCCTGGCGCTGCGCAGCACGCTGCTGCCGTCACGCCAGCGCCGGCATGCGGCGCGCTATCTCGTTGTCACCGAGGGCGCGCTGGCGGGGGGACGGATCACCCTCAGCGGACAACCGGTGTTGATCGGCAGGGCTGACGACTCCACGCTCGTGCTCACCGACGACTACGCCTCGACGCGGCACGCCCGGCTGTCTCAGCGCGGCTCGGAGTGGTACGTCGAGGATCTAGGATCGACAAACGGTACTTACCTTGACAGGGCGAAGGTGACGACTGCGGTACGAGTTCCAATCGGAACGCCGATTCGAATCGGCAAAACGGCGATTGAGTTGCGTCCGTGACCCGGGCTTACGACGAGGCTGCCGGCGCAGCCGGGATCGAGGAGTGCCGCCCGTGACCTTGGTTCTGCGATATGCCGCGCGGAGTGATCGCGGCCTGGTACGCGCCAACAACGAAGACTCTGTGTACGCCGGCGCACGACTGCTCGCGCTGGCCGACGGCATGGGCGGGCACGCCGCGGGCGAGGTGGCATCCCAACTGGTGATCGCGGCGCTGGCCCACCTCGACGACGACGAGCCCGGCGGCGATCTGCTGGCCACGCTCGACAATGCGGTCCGCTCCGGCAATGCGGCCATCGCCGCCCAGGTGGAAGCCGAGCCCGAGCTCGAGGGGATGGGCACCACCCTCACCGCGATCCTGTTCGCGGGTGACCGCATCGGGCTGGTGCACATCGGCGATTCGCGCGGCTATTTGTTGCGCGACGGGGAGCTGACCCAGATCACCAAAGACGACACGTTCGTTCAGACCCTGGTCGATGAAGGCCGAATCACGCGGGAAGAGGCGCACAGCCACCCGCAACGTTCGTTGATCATGCGGGCGCTCACCGGTCACGAGGTCGAGCCGACGTTGACCATGCGCGAGGCGCGTGCCGGTGACCGCTATCTGCTGTGCTCGGACGGGTTATCGGATCCGGTGAGCGACGAGACCATCCTCGAAGCCCTGCAGATACCCGACGTCGCCGAGGCGGCCTACCGCCTCATCGAGTTGGCGCTGCGTGGCGGCGGCCCGGACAACGTGACCGTGGTGGTTGCCGACGTGGTCGACTACGACTACGGGCAGACCCAGCCGATCCTCGCCGGCGCGGTGTCGGGCGACGAAGATCAAATGACCCTGCCCAACACCTCCGCCGGGCGTGCCTCAGCGATCCGGCCGCGCGATGAGTCCGCCAAACGCGTTGCGCCGCAACCGGAAGCGCCGCATCGCCCACGCTGGCCGAGGCGGAAGATGTTCTTTGCCGGCGGCTTGGCGGTGCTGTTGGTTTTGGCGGGCCTCGGCGTCGGATGGTGGATCATCCAACGCAACTACTACGTCGCCGAATACGACGGCCGGGTCTCCATCGTCCGCGGAATTCAGGGCACCCTGCTGGGAATCCCGTTGCAGCACCCCTATCTGGTGGGCTGCGTCAACACCCGCAACGAGCTCTCCCTGGTCAGCTACGGGCAATCCGGTGGCCATTCCGACTGCCAGCTGATGACGCTGCAAGACCTGCGCCGCCCCGGACAAGTCCAAGTTCAAACGGGACTGCCGGGCGGCAGCCTGGACCAGGCCGAGTCACAGCTGCGGCAGCTGTTGGCCGAATATCTTCTGCCGATCTGTCCTCCTCCGCGCGCCACGTCTCCGCCCGGCTCACCGAGCACCCGCGGCGAAACACCAGAATCCAGCACCACAGCGTCACCGGCACCACCGAACACCAACTCTCCGAGCGCCGGCCCGCCACCGAGCACGAGCGCCAACGGCCCCGCGAATTCTGCGCCGGCAGGTCCGACGACCACGTCGCAGACAGTGACCGCGCTTCCCGGGCCGCCACCTCAACCAGGCATCGATTGCCGGACGGTGGCATGACGACACAACTTCAGCCGCCGGTCGCGGTCACACCCCCGTTGCCTACCCGGCGCAATGCCGAGTTGTTGCTCCTGGGCTTTGCCGCACTGATCACCGTCGCCGCGCTGCTGATAGTCGAAGCCAACCAGGAACGCGATCTGCACTGGACCGCGATCAGCTACGGGTTGGTGTTCCTTGTCGTCTTCGGGTCGGCGCACATGGCCATCAGGCGGTTCGCGCCCTACACCGATCCGCTACTGCTGCCGATAGTGGCGTTACTCAACGGCCTTGGCCTGGTGATGATTCACCGATTGGATCTGGTCACCAATCAGCTCAGCGGCCGGCACCACCCCAGCGCAACCCAGCAGATGCTGTGGACCCTCATCGGCGTCGTGGCCTTTTCCCTGGTGGTCACGTTCTTGAAAGACCATCGGCAGCTTGCGCGATACGGCTACATCTGCGGACTGGTCGGTCTGATCTTCCTGGTGATTCCCGCCCTGTTGCCGGCATCGCTGTCCGAACAGAACGGCGCCAAGATCTGGATCCGCTTGCCCGGCTTCTCAATTCAGCCCGCCGAGTTCTCCAAGATTCTGCTGCTGATCTTCTTCTCCGCGGTCCTGATCGCCAAGCGCGGCCTGTTCACGAGTGTAGGCAAGCATTTCATGGGTTTGACACTGCCCCGGCCCCGAGACCTCGCGCCCCTGCTGGCGGCGTGGGTGATCTCGGTCGGCGTGATGGTCTTCGAAAAAGACCTCGGCACTTCGCTATTGCTGTACACCTCGTTTCTGGTGGTGGTCTATCTCGCCACCCAGCGCTTCAGTTGGGTGGGGATCGGGCTGGTGCTGTTCGCCGCGGGAAGCGTTGTCGCGTATTACATTTTCGCCCACGTCCGGGTGCGGGTGCAGATGTGGTGGGACCCATTCTCCGACCCCGACGGCAGCGGCTATCAGATCGTCCAGTCGCTCTTCAGCTTTGCCACCGGGGGAATCTTCGGGACCGGCCTGGGTAACGGTCAGCCCGACACGGTGCCCGCGGCCTCAACCGATTTCATCATCGCCGCGTTCGGCGAAGAGCTGGGTTTGGTGGGCCTGGCCAGCATCCTGATGCTCTACACCATCGTCATCGTGCGGGGTCTGCGCACGGCAATCGCCACGCGCGACAGCTTCGGAAAGCTGCTGGCCGCCGGCCTGGCGTCGACGCTGGCACTTCAGCTGTTCATCGTCGTAGGCGGGGTAACCCAGCTCATTCCGCTGACGGGGCTGACGACTCCGTGGATGTCCTACGGTGGCTCGTCGTTGCTGGCGAACTATGTGCTGCTGGCCATACTGGCGCGCATTTCGCACAGCGCCCGTCGTCCCCTGCGCACCCGCGCCCGCAAGCCGTCGATCGCGGCGGCCAGCACCGAGGTGATCGAGAAAGTATGAACGCCTCTCTGCGCCGGATCTCGGTGACCGTGATGGCGTTGATCGTGCTGCTGTTGATCAACGCCACGATGACGCAGGTCTTCGCCGCGGACTCACTGCGCGCCGATCCGCGCAATCAGCGGGTTCTGCTGGATGAGTATTCACGCCAGCGCGGCCAGATTGTGGCGGGCGGCCAGCTGTTGGCGTATTCGGTCGCCACCGACAACCGCTACCGCTTCCTGCGCGTGTATCCCAACCCGGCCGAGTACGCGCCCGTGACCGGCTTCTATTCGTTGCGCTATTCCAGCACCGGTCTGGAACGCGCCGAGGATCCCTTGTTGAACGGGTCCGACGAGCGGCTGTTCGGCCGCCGGCTGGCCGACTTCTTCACCGGTCGCGACCCGCGCGGCGCCAACGTCGACACCACGATCAAGCCGCGGGTACAGCGGGCCGCTTGGGATGCGATGCAACAGGACTGCGGCGGTCCGCCGTGCAAGGGCGCCGTCGTCGCCCTCGAACCGGCGACCGGCAAGATCTTGGCGATGGTGTCATCGCCGTCCTACGACGCCAACCTGCTGTCCTCACATGATCCCGAGGTCCAGGCGCAGGCGTGGCAGAAGCTGCGGGACGACCCGAACAATCCGCTGACCAACCGCGCGATCTCGGAGACGTACCCGCCCGGGTCCACCTTCAAGGTGATCACCACGGCGGCCGCACTGCAGGCCGGTGCCTCCGACACCGAACAGCTGACCGCCGCCCCCTCCATTCCGTTGCCCAACAGCACCGCAAGTTTGGAGAACTACGGCGGGGAGCCGTGTGGAAACGAGCCGACGGTGTCGTTGCGACAGGCCTTCGCCCTGTCCTGCAACACCGCATTCGTCCAGCTCGGGATCCTCACCGGGTCCGATGCGCTGCGCAACATGGCGCGCTCGTTCGGGCTGGACAGCACGCCGAGCGTCATTCCGCTGCAGGTCGCAGAGTCGACCGTGGGGATCATCCCGGACGCCGCGGCGCTGGGTATGTCGAGCATCGGCCAGAAGGATGTCGCCCTGACGCCCTTACAGAACGCTGAGATCGCCGCGACCATCGCGAACGATGGGGTGACGATGCAGCCGTACCTGATCGACAGCCTCAAGGGGCCCGACCTCACCACGATCAGCACCACGGCACCGTATGAGCAGCGGCGCGCCGTGTCGCCGCAGGTCGCCGCTAAGCTGACAGAGCTGATGGTCGGCGCCGAGAAGGTCGCACAGCAGAAAGGGGCCATTCCCGGCGTGCAGATCGCATCGAAGACGGGTACCGCGGAGCATGGCAGCGATCCGCGGCACACACCGCCGCATGCTTGGTACATCGCTTTCGCGCCCGCACAGACCCCGAAGGTCGCTGTGGCGGTGTTGGTGGAGAATGGCGCCGACCGCCTGTCCGCGACGGGGGGTGCACTCGCCGCGCCGATCGGACGGGCTGTGATCCAGGCCGCGCTACAGGGAGGACCATGAGCCCGCGAGTTGGTGTGACGCTGTCCGGCAGATACCGTCTGCAGCGCCTGATCGCCACCGGCGGCATGGGTCAGGTCTGGGAGGCGGTAGACAGCCGGCTGGGCCGGCGCGTCGCGGTCAAGGTGCTCAAGCAGGAGTTCTCCCAAGACCCTGAGTTCATCGAGCGGTTCCGCGCCGAGGCGCGTACCACCGCGATGCTCAACCACCCCGGCATCGCGGCCGTCCATGACTACGGCGAAAGCCAGCTGGACGGGGAGGGCCGGACTGCCTACCTGGTGATGGAGCTGGTCAACGGCGAGCCGCTGAACTCGGTGCTCAAGCGCACCGGCCGGTTGTCGCTGCGGCACGCGCTGGACATGCTCGAGCAGACCGGTCGTGCGCTGCAGGTGGCGCATGCCGCCGGGCTGGTGCATCGCGACGTCAAACCCGGCAACATCTTGATCACACCGACCGGCCAGGTGAAGATCACCGACTTCGGTATCGCCAAGGCGGTCGACGCCGCTCCGGTGACCCAGACGGGGATGGTGATGGGCACCGCCCAATACATCGCACCCGAACAGGCCCTGGGCCACGACGCCACCCCGTCGAGCGACGTGTACTCGCTGGGAGTCGTCGGCTACGAGGTTGTCTCGGGTAAGCGACCGTTCACCGGTGATGGTGCCCTGACGGTGGCGATGAAGCACATCAAGGAGCCGCCGCCGCCGTTGCCCGCGGAGCTGCCGCCCAACGTGCGCGAACTCATCGAGATCACGCTGGTGAAGAACCCCGCGATGCGGTACCGCAGCGGCGGCCCGTTCGCCGACGCCGTGGCCGCGGTGCGCGCCGGCCGCCGTCCGCCGCGGCCAAGCCAGTCACCGCCACCGGGCCGCGCATCGCCGGCAGCCATCCCATCCAGCCCGACGACCCGCGCCGCCGCCGTGTCTCCGAGCCGAAGCGCCGCACCCCGTCGGTCGCGGCCGGCCACCGGCGGCCACCGCACGCCCCCCGCCCGTCGCACCTTTTCCTCGGGTCAGCGCGCGTTGCTGTGGGCCGCCGGGGTGCTGGGCGCGCTGGCGATCATCATTGCGGTGCTGATCGTCATCAATTCGCGCGCGGATCAGCAACAGCAGCCACCGACGGTGACAGACACCGGGACCCCGCCCGCCTCGGCGCCCCCGCCGACCAAGACCCCGACCGGCGCCGGCGCCCGGCCCGAAATGCGTCTCAATTGGCCGGATGACGGGACAATAGGGACCTCCGGCTTCCGCAACGTGCCGGCCCGACACGGAACACCGCAATGACCACGCCGCAGCACCTGTCCGACCGCTACGAACTAGGCGAAATCCTCGGCTTCGGAGGCATGTCCGAGGTTCACCTAGCCCGCGACGTCCGATTGCATCGCGATGTCGCGGTCAAGGTGCTGCGCGCGGATCTGGCCCGCGACCCCAGCTTTTACCTTCGCTTCCGGCGCGAGGCGCAAAACGCCGCCGCACTGAATCACCCGTCCATCGTCGCCGTCTACGACACCGGCGAGGCCGAGACGCCCACCGGGCCGCTGCCCTACATCGTCATGGAGTACGTCGACGGCGTCACCCTGCGCGACATCGTGCACACTGACGGCCCCATGCCACCGCGCCGGGCCATCGAGATCATCGCCGACGCATGCCAGGCACTGAACTTCAGCCACCAGAACGGCATCATCCACCGAGACGTCAAGCCGGCCAACATCATGATCAGCACCACCAACGCGGTCAAGGTGATGGACTTCGGCATCGCCCGCGCGATCGCCGACAGCGGCAACAGCGTCACCCAGACCGCCGCGGTGATCGGAACCGCGCAGTATCTCTCCCCCGAGCAGGCTCGCGGCGACGCCGTCGATGCGCGTTCCGATGTGTATTCATTGGGCTGCGTTCTCTACGAAATCCTCACGGGCGAACCGCCATTCACCGGAGACTCGCCGGTAGCCGTTGCCTACCAACATGTTCGGGAAGATCCGGTCCCGCCGTCGCAGCGACACGATGGCGTCTCGGCCGACCTCGACGCCGTGGTGCTCAAGGCGCTGGCCAAGAATCCGGACAACCGTTATCAGACCGCGGCCGAGATGCGAGCCGATCTGATTCGGGTGCACAACGGGGAGAAACCCGAGGCCCCCAAAGTACTCACCGATGCCGATCGAAGCTCGCTGCTGTCGTCCAACGTGGGCAACTCCGGCCCGTCGCGCACCGACCCGCTACCACGTCAGGTCCTTGCCGACGCAGGCGAGGACCGCAGCGTGGGTTCCGTCGGCCGCTGGATTATCGCCGTGGCCACGCTCGCAGTCCTGACGATCGTTGTTGTCATCGCTTTCAACACCTTCGGCGGCAGTGCCCGCGACGTGCAGGTGCCCGACGTGCGCGGCCAGGTATCCGCCGATGCCATCGCGGCGCTGCAGAATCGCGGCTTCAAGACCCGCACCCTGCAGAAGCCGGATTCGACCATCCCGCCCGACCACGTCATCGGTACCGATCCGGGCGCCAACGCGTCGGTCAATGCCGGCGATGAGATCACCATCAACGTCTCCACCGGACCCGAACAGCGGGAGGTGCCCGACGTTTCCTCGCTGAGCTACTCCGACGCGGTCAGCAAGCTGAAGGCCGCCGGCTTCAGCAAGTTCAAGCAGGCCAACTCCCCGTCGACCCCGGAACTGCTGGGCAAGGTGATCGGGACCAACCCGCCGGCCAATCAGACGTCGGCGATCACCAACGTCGTCACCCTCATCGTCGGCTCCGGACCGGAGACCAAACAGGTTCCCGACATCGCGGGCCAAACGGTCGACATCGCGCAGAAGAACCTGACCGTATACGGCTTCAGCAAGGTCACCCAGGTGCAGGTGGACAGCACCCGCCCGGCCGGCGAGGTGATCGGGACCAATCCCCCCAAAGGTCAGATGGTCCCGGTGGACTCGGTGATCGAACTGCAGGTGTCCAAGGGCAATCAGTTCGTCATGCCCGACCTCTCCGGCATGTTCTGGACCGACGCCGAGCCACGGCTACGGGCCCTGGGCTGGACGGGAATCCTGGACAAGGGTGCCGACGTCGACGCCGGCGGCCCCCAATCCCACCGCGTGGTGTATCAGAATCCGCCGGCCGGCGCCGGGGTCAACCGGGACGGCATCATCACGCTGAAGTTCGGTCAGTAGCCGTCGGATCGGCCGGAAAATACGGCCGCACCGCGGCGTGCACATCGTTCTCGAGCCGCCGCACCAACGTGTCGTTGCGCTCCCACCCGCACTCGACGAGCCAGTTCGCCAGCATTCGATGGCCACCCTCCGTCAGGATCGACTCCGGGTGGAACTGGACACCGTGAATCGGCAGTTCGTTGTGCTGCACGGCCATGATCACGCCACTTCGGGTCTGGGCCGTGACCTGAAGCACCGGGGGCAGCGACTCGGGCAAAATCGTCAGCGAATGGTAGCGGGTCGCCGTGAACGGATCCGGAAGTCCTTGCAGCACACCGACATTGCCATGGTGGACGCTGCTGGTCTTGCCGTGCAGCAGTTCGGGGGCGCGGTCGACGGTCGCACCGAATGCGACGCCGATGGCCTGGTGCCCGAGGCAAACCCCGAGCAGCGGAGTCCGCTCGGCCGCACAGGCCCGAACCATCGGAATCGACGCGCCCGCGCGCTCCGGGGTGCCCGGCCCCGGACTCAGCAGCACCCCGTCGAACCGGCGCGCCACTGCGGCTTCGTCGGCGAGCCGGGTGTCGTCGTTGCGCCAGACTTCGGCGTCCACACCCAGCTGGCCGAGGTACTGCACCAGGTTGAACACGAAGCTGTCGTAGTTGTCGACAACCAGGATCCGCATCGTGCCAGGTTACCGTCCCATGGTGGTCGCGATGCCGGTCAGTGGGCGTCAGTAGGTGATCGGGCCGTCGGGCTGCGCGGAATGCAGCCGCTCGGGTTCGAAATGGCCGACGACCTGCACGTCGGACTTGACCTCTTCTTGGTAGCCCAGGCCGAAGCGGACGACGTACTGCTTGTAGAGGACCACCAGGGGAGCGGCGGCGAGGGCGGCCTGCATGGCCGTGGCGTTGCCGATCGCGGTGACCGTGTACGGCGGGCTGTAGGTGCGCCCGTTGAGGAGCAAGGTGTTGCCGACACAGCGCGGCACCGACGTCGCGATGATCCGCTGATCCTGCATCTGGATCGCCTCGGCGCCGGCACTCCACAACGCGTTGAGCACTGCCTCGATGTCTTGCTGATGCACCACCAGGTCGTCGGGGGACGCGTCGCGGGGGAACCGGCCGTTGGCGTCGCGCTGCGCATCCGCGAGGGTGACCACCAGGCCCGGCCCATGGACCGGACTCATCCCCGCCTCGCCGGCGAGCTGGCTGGAGCGCCGCAGCATCGCCGCGAGTGCGGCATCCGACGATCGGCCGTGTGCGGCGTCGATCTTGCCTGCCAGCGCCTCGCGCTGGGCGCTCAGCTGGTTCACCGAAGACTGGGTCTCGCGGACCAAATCCACCAGCCGGGGAGCGTCGCTGCGGCGGATTTCGGCACCACCGGAGACTCCGTGCGTGGCGGCGAGCAGCAGCCCGGCCAGCAGGCAGACGACCGGGACGCCAAAGCGCCATGGCGACCGGCGCGTCTGGATCATCGCGTCTCCGTTTCCTGGTCACCGTCCCAGGTGAGTTAGTCTCGTAGCCAAGCCATTGGTGCAGTTGCAGTGTTTATCGTTGCACCCCGTCCCGCTCACCGTGTCGTTGAGGTAATCCGCGAGGTAATCATGCCCAAGTCAAAGGTCCGCAAGAAGAACGACTTCGCCGTCAGCGCGGTCAGCCGCACCCCGGTGAAAGTCAAGGTCGGACCATCGAGCGTGTGGTTCGTCGCGCTGTTCGTCGGTCTCATGCTGATCGGTCTGGTCTGGTTGATGGTGTTCCAGTTGGCCGCGGTCGGGAGCAACGCGCCGACCGCCCTGAACTGGATGGCGCAGTTGGGGCCGTGGAACTACGCCATCGCGTTCGCTTTCATGATCACCGGCTTGTTGCTCACGATGCGCTGGCACTGACCACAGCTGTCGACGTTATGAATTCATTTTTGGTCTGATTCGTTACTGCGTCAGCAACTTTCCAGGCACCCAATCACACGCGTGTGATTTATCCCCACTGTTGATAGCTGATGTGGATAACTGCATAGGCCGTGGTGGGAGGGGTCAAGGACCACATGCAGCAAACTCAATGGGAGCCGCGCACGACCGGAATCGCTGGTTGTGGAGTCGCGGGCATTTTAATGGCTATCGCCGCTGTGACCGTGGTCACAGACCCGCCGGGGCGCATTCTCGCGGGCGTTGCCGCGGCAGGTCTGATCTTGTTTGCCGGCGTCTCTTGGTACGCGCGTCCCAAGCTGGCAATCACGTCCGGCGGCCTGATGCTGCGCGGGTGGTTCCGAACGCAGGTATTGCAGCATTCCGACATCAAGATCATCCGCATCGTCGAGTTCCGGCGCTACGGCCGCAAGGTGCGGTTACTCGAGGTCGAGACGTCCGGCGGCGACCTGGCGCTGTTCTCCCGGTGGGACCTCGGGACAGATCCGGTCGAGGTGCTCGACGCGCTTACCGAAGCCGGCTACGCGGGCCGTCAGCAGGGCTGATCGACCCCCACCCTAAGGGGCCGGGGTTCAGGAAATGGTGATCGATTCGATGACGACCGGCTCGGTAGGGCGGTCGTTACCGTCGGTGCCCGTCGTCGCGATCGCGTCGACGACCTGCTGTGACTCGGGGTCGGTCACTTCGCCGAAGATCGTGTGGCGCCGGTTCAGGTGCGGGGTCTGGCCCACCGTGATGAAGAACTGCGAGCCATTGGTGCCCGGGCCGGCATTCGCCATCGCCAGCAAGTAGGGCTTGTCGAACTGCAGTTCGGGGTGGAATTCGTCGGCGAACTTGTAGCCCGGGCCGCCGCGACCGGTTCCGGTCGGGTCGCCGCCCTGGATCATGAAGCCCCGGATCACCCGGTGGAAGACAGCGCCGTCGTAGAAGGGGCCGGAGGAGCCTCCCGATGCATTCTGCGTCGAGTACTCCTTGGTGCCCTGCGCCAGGCCAACGAAGTTGGCGACGGTCTTGGGGGCGTGGTTTCCGAAGAGGGCGACCTTGATGTCGCCGCGGTTGGTGTGGAGCGTGGCGGTAGCAGTCTGAAAGGGGCTGTTGGTCACGGCATGAGAGTCTGCCACTACGGGCGGGCGTCGGCGCACGCGGTGTCACCGAAGGCGGACCATGCGCGAAACGCGGCGAGCGGATACCGCGGACGGCGACGTCCCTATGCTGGCAGTCTGTTCGGATACCGGACTTTCCTGGGCCGGGCTTCACGGCAGGCTCATCCAGCGGGACAGAAAGGCGACAGATGAGGGCGAAGATGGATTCCCGGCTGACCCCGCGGCAGCGATTGGCCCGCGGCCTGACCTATTCGGCGCAGGGACCGGTGGACGTCACCCGGGGAGTCGTCGGCCTGAGCGTCCAGTCCGCGCAGTCGACAGCCGCACAGCTGCGTCGCCGCTACCAGGAGGGGCGGCTCGCCCGTGACCTCGCCGCCGCCCAAGAAACCCTCGCCCAGGAGTTGGCCGCCGCGCAGGAAGTCGTCACGGGCCTGCCCCAAGCGCTGCAGGACGCGCGCCGCGCGCAGCGCCACCGCAAGCGCCCCTTGGTCTTCGCGGGGGTCGCCGTCGCGGTCCTCGTCGGGGGCGCCGCCGCGTTCAGCATCGTCCGGCGCTCCGTCCGGGCGAAGCCTCAGGAGCCGCAGTCGCGGCCGCCCAGCGTTGACGTGCAGCCGCGTCCCTAGGCTCCTCGCACGACCAACCGCAACCGTTCGCGGCGCCGGACCAGGATGCTCGGTAGCCAATCCCCGATGTCCGCCGCATCGATCCACGCGGTGCGCTCGAGCAGCATGCGCAACACGACATTGGCTTCCAACCGAGCCAGCGCCGCTCCAACGCAGAAGTGCACGCCCTTGCCGAAGCTCACGTGACTCTTGGCGGCGGTGCGGTCGAGCCGAAATTCGTTGGGTGCGTCGAAGTGTGCCGGGTCGCGGTTGGCCGCGCCCCACATCAGCAGCAGGTGAGAATTGGCCGGCACCTGGACCCCACCCAGCGTGGTGTCGCGCCATACGTGGCGGTAATGACCCCGAAACGGCGGCTCAAACCGCAAGGTCTCCTCGATGAAAACACCTAGCAATTCAGGTGTCTCGCGAAGCTGTCGTTGGATCGCGGGGCGATCGGTGAGGATCCACGCCGCGCTGCCCAGCAGCGATGCGGTCGATTCTCCGGCGGCGCTGAACAGCGTGAGCATGATGCCCAACGCCGGCAATTGCTCGAGTTCGCCCGAAGCGCAGCGTGCCGCCAAGTCACCTATCAGTCCGGATTCTGGTTTGCCGCTGGCCTTTTCGAAATGCTCCAGCACATAGCCGGACAGCTCCATCGCGGCCAGCCCGGCCTGCTCGAGCTGCTCGGGAGTGACGATCCCGTCGAGCAGTGTGGTGGTGGCGTAGCCGAGTCGAATGAGTTTGTCGGCGTCGTCGTCGGGAAGGCCGAGCAGCTTGCAGACCACCATCATCGGCAACCGGTTGGCGATCGCGCTCATCCATTCGATGTGGCCGTCGCGCGCGTTCTCTTCCCAAAGCCGGTCCGCGGTCTCGACCGCGAATTCCTCGATGATCCGCACGCGCTTGGCCGATAAGTGCGGCAGCAGAAGCTTGCGATGCAACGCGTGCGCAGGGTCGTCCGCGGTGGCCAACGTGTGCATCGGGCCTCCGGGCTGCCCCATGTCGAAGGGCGTGACGGCGCCGTCTTCATGAAAGACCATGGTCGCCGTGAGGTTTGACGAGAAATCCTCGACACGGTCCACGGCCTCTTGCACAGCATCCCAACCGCACACCGCGTAGAACACCGAGTCACCGATCCGGTGTACGGGCGCCTCGGCGCGCATCCGGTCATACAGCGGGTACGGATCCTGTATCGCCTCGCGACCGAAGAACCGGGTCGCACTGTCCAAGACCGCCATGAACTTCAGGCTTGCCGCGGCTCACCGCGCGGTCAATGGAATGCCGAAAAGTTGAGGAGCGGCCGTGATCGCACGGCCAGCAGTGATGATCGCGTGCACCGCCACTAGCAGGCCGTATGCGTGAGAGAGATCATCACAAATTTCTCACGCTGCGAGAAGCGCTTCCGTGCCCCGCAATATCGGGGGAGCATGGGTGGATGCCGCGTGACGACTGGTTGGTGGGTCGCGACCGCCGTAGCGAAGCCGCCGAACGGATCTACACCGCGGCCGCCGACCTCATTACCCGCGAGGGATACGAGGGCTTCACCATCGAAGCCTTGGCCGCCCGGGTTCACTGCTCGCCCGCGACGATTTACCGGCGTGCCGGCGGCAAGTCGACCATTCGCGACGCCGTCATCGGTATTCAGGCGGCTCGCATCGTGGACACCACCCGCGAAGCCATCAAGGACCTCGCCGGCCCGCAGCGCGTCGTGACCGCCACGATCATGGCGCTGGAACGCCTGCGCTCCGACCCACTGGCTCAACTCATGCGGTCGATCCATGCGGCGCCCGTCAGCGACTGGGTCATCAACTCACCGACCGTGACGGCCTTGGCCGCCGAGATGCTGGGGCCCGACAACGATGACCCGCTGGCCGCGCAATGGCTGATCCGCGTCTTCCTGGCGCTGTGGGGGTGGCCGCTCAAGGATCCGGCCGCTGAACGCGCCCTGGTGGAACGCTTTCTGGGCTCGTCCTACGCGAGGCAGCGGGACTAGCGCGCAGTTTCGATCGTTATGGCATCTCCTCGGCCCACGCGACATGTCCTTCGAAGCCAAGCGTTCTCGCCATCTCGCGGTAGCGATCTTTGAAGTGCGCGTAAGCCTCGACGTCACCTTGTGTGCGCGCCAGTAAAGCCCGCATTCGCTGCAGCCATGTCTCGCGCATCGCCAGGTGCCCATCGGCCGGCTCGGTCTCCACCCGTTCGATCGCGGCCTTGGCCTCGGTGATGTCGCTTTCGCTCCCGCGGTCGAGCAGTGTCTCCACCAACACGCCCGTCGTCAACACTCCCCACGAAAGCGCTTGTCCCCCAAGCATCAGATGGTCGACCGCAGCGCGCATCAGCGGTATCGCCCCGTCGCGATCGCCGCGGCGCGCCTGCTCACGGGCCACGTACACGTCGAGCATCGGGATATCGCACAGGAAGTGCCCCCCACGCCGGAACACTTCGCGGACCTCGGCCAGCAACTGCTGTCCGCGATCACGCTCGTCGTCGGTGTGGCGGTGCACCAGCGCGAGCCCCAGGGTCAGCCAGGCGACACCCAACTGGAGGTTGTCGCCGGACGGCTGAGCGATCACCAGCGCAGCCTCGATCTCGCCCACCGCGGAATCGTCGGGCCGAAGCGCGCCGGCCGGTATGCCCGTGGTGTACACGTAGCTGACGACCGTGACGTAGGAAAGGGAGTCGGCGCCGTGCGCCATGGCCAGGCCGCGCTGCAGGTCGTCTCGCCATCCGGGCCGACCCAGGGCCCACCGGGCGGTGCCCCGCTGGGCGAACGCGAGCGCCAGGGGAGAGCCGAAGAGGAAGTTCCCCTTGGTGGGGTCGCCGTCGGCCAGGTCGATGACCCGCTGCGACAAGCGATGCATCTCGGTCCACTCGCCGGTCCCGATCTTGGCGCGGATCGCAGTGAAGGACAGCCCCACCGTCAAAGTCGGGTCCCCGATGGACTCGATGAGGGCGATCGCCTCGGATGCCAGCCGCGACGCCTCACGCACCCTGTCCTGGAACGCGTGATCCACGACCAGCCCCGCCATCGCAATGGCCAGCGACGGCTTGTCCCCCGCGGCGTTGCACAGCTTCCGCAACTCGTCGAACCGGTCCCCGACGTCGTTCACATGCAGCCGCCAGGCGATTCCGCACAACATGGTGCGGGGAGCAATGCACATGGCTACCAGGTCCGGGTCGTCGGCGGTCAATGCGTCGGCGATCCGCGTGGCACTTTCCCAACTCAGCCGTGCCGCGGCGATGTCGCGGTACGTCGCCCACGCTGCCGCCCGCATGTGCCAGCCGTAGGCGTCCCGCAAGTCGCCCGCGGCTTCCAGGTGTTCGGCGATCAGCGCCGCGTTCTGGTCGGCGGCCTCCGGCTCACGCGCCTCGATGGCGCCGGCCAGCCGCCGGTGCATCGTCGCCCGATCAGACCGCAGTTGTGATTCATAAGCCACGCTGCGGATCAGCGGGTGGCGGAAGGCGAATTCAGCGCTGGGCGTGAAACGGACCTGATCGATCAGCGCGGCCTTCAGGAGCGCTTCGAGGACGGGTGCATTGCCCACCGCCTCGAGCAGTTCGGCCGTGAACCGCGAGCCGATCACCGCCGCGGCGTTCAGCGTCTGCTTGGCATCGGGATCCAGACGGTCGATGCGCGCGGCGATGGTGGCCTGCAGCGTCGCCGGGACCGTCACCTCGGCCAGATCCGTGCTGCAGGTGAAACCGCCGCGGTCACCTTCCAGCACCGCCCGCTCGGCGAGCTCGCGCACCATCTCCTGGGCGAAGAACGGGTTCCCCCCGGCCCGATCGGCAACGAGCGCTTTGATCCCGGCGACTGACGGATCGGGGCCCAGCAACTCGTCGAGCAGCGCGGCGGTTTCCGCCTCGCTCAGGGGTGAGAGCGAAATCGTCTGCGCCCCAGGCACACTCGCGAGTAGACCGCTGTACTCGGGCCGGTAAGTGATCAGCACCATTGACGGTGTCCGGGGAATGACGCTGAGGAAGTCTGCCACCAGCGAATCGCTGACCTCATCGATCCAGTGCGCATCCTCGATCACGTAGAGGACAGGCTGAGTGCGGGCCAGCGACATCGAGTTGATCAGTGCGGTCAACCGCCGTCGCCGCGCGTCCGGATGGATCGTCGGAGGAGGCGTGTCGGGGTCTCGAATGCCCACCAGGTCGTAGAGCAGCAGCACATCCTCGTCGGGGACGTCGGGGATCCTGGCACGCACCTGCGCCCGCGCCGCCTCGTCGTCGAGCTCGGCTATTCCGAGCCCTGCGCGCAACAACGCCGCGGCCGCGACAAAGGGGACATCGCTGGTGTGTGACTCGCAAAAGGCTGAAACCACCTCGACGCCCTTAACAAGCGCCAACGCGACAGCCTCATCAGCGAGTCGCGTCTTGCCGATGCCCGCCGGCCCCGCAACACAGACCACACATCCGCGCCCGCTCTTCGATCGATCCAGGAGGCCGGCGATCGTCGTGACTTCCAGCTCTCGCCCGACCAATGCGCCTTGTAAGTCACCACTTCGTTGCGGCCCGCCGGTCAGACTGATGAGACGACGAGCCAACACCGGGACAACGCTGCCCTTGATATGCACCTGTTCGGCGTCGGCCAACACGGCGGTGTGCGCAACGAGCCGGGCGGTGGATTCGCTGAGCATCACTCCACCCGGCGGCGCCACGGATTCCATCCGCTGCGCCATCCCCACCTGCTCCCCGATGGCGGTGTAGCCCAACGCTTTCGAACCGATTTCGCCCGCGATCACCTGACCGGAGTTGAGCCCCACCCGCAGTTGAAGATCCACACCGTCGCGCTCGCGGACGTCGACGGCAAGCGGCTTGATCTCCTCCTGAAGGCCCAGGGCCGCTAGACAGGCGCGGAAGGCGTGGTCCTCCATCGTCACCGGCGCGCCGAATACCGCCATGATCCCGTCGCCGGTGAACTTGTCCACCGTGCCCCCGTAGCGGTGCACCACCTTGGTGCAGCGGTGGACAAGTGCGGCCATGATTTCGCGCAGGCGCTCGGCGCCGACGGCCGCGGCGATGTCCATGGAATGCACCACGTCTGCGAACAGCACCGAGACTTGCTTGTATTCCGCATGTGCGGCGGATTCAGCAACCGGCGTGCCGCAGCCGTGGCAGAACCGCGCATCCTCAAGGAGTTCGGTGCCGCACGCCTGGCACGCTCCTACGGCCGCCATCCGACCCTCCGCCAATCCTTGCCCAGCGTTTGCTGGCTCCTCAAAGGATAGGCCGTCGGGTACTCCATGAGGGAGTCTTAAATTCCCACTCGGATGCTCGCGGCACAAAATTTTGGTGACGCAGGCGTCAGTCTTTCGCGAAGCAAAACAGCCGGTAGGAGGCCTCGCCGTTGCCCAGCCGGCGATAGATCAACGAACCCGGCCCACCCGCGTAGTCAACGGCTATCCCGCGCAGAAACGCGATATTCGGTAGCCGACGAGTGATTTGGTCGACGAACCGATTCCGCTCCAGCCCGCGCATGACCTCAGCGTTGATGACCCGTTCCGACAGGAGGTGCATCGGGATGTCGGCCAGGTCCGCCTCCCACGCGGCGATCTCGTCGGCGTAGCGAATATCGGCATACACGAACCGCCCGCCGGGGCGCAGGACGCGTTCGACCTCCGCGAAAAATCTGGGAACGTCTTGGTAGTTGATCGCGGCTTCGACATTGACCACTGCGTCGAAGGACCGATTCGGGAACGGCAGGCTTTCGGCGTTGCCCTGCACGAAGTTCAGGCCGGGCATGGTGTGCCTCTTTCGGCAGAACTCGATGCCCACGGTGTTCAGATCCAGGCCGGTGTAGGAAGCCGGGCGCAGAGTCCGCATCAGATACGATGCGCCCCCGCCGTGGCCGCAGCTCACCTCCAGCACGTCCTTGCCCGCGAGGTCGATCTGCGTGGCCGTGCGGTGGTAGAGCTGAATGGGGAATCGATCGGGCTCATCAGCCGCGGTAAGCGGCAACGACATTGGCGGGTCCTCCTCATATCCGTAATTCAGGAACAACACGTCGTCCCTCAGGAGGAGGCGGCTAAGAAATCGGTAGCCGTATTTAAAGCGCAAATTCAGAAGCCTCAGCGAGATTGGGTTGCGATTCAGCCGATCGATGACGCTTTCGATCGGTGTGCGTCGGAGCCGCGCATCGTCTTTGCTGCAAATCCGGCGTGGTGATAACGGCCGAGGTAACCTGACGCCCATGCTCAAGTCTCCCATTCCGGCCCTGCTGCGCGAACGCGCCAGCCTGGCGCCGAATCGGACGGCGTTCACGTTTATGAATTATGAACACGATTGGGCCGGCATTGAAGAGAGTTTGACGTGGGCGCAGCTGTATCGGCGGGCGCTGAACCTTGCGCACGAGCTTCGGTCGCACGGGTCAACCGGCGACCGCGCCCTGATATTGGCGCCCCAGGGGCTCGACTACGTCACCGCGTTTCTCGGCGCAATACAGGCCGGATTCATCGCGGTTCCGTTAGGTGCCGACAGCGACGAACGGGTCAGCTCGGTGCTGCACGACGCTTCCCCCTCGACCATTCTCACGACATCCTCAGTCGCGGGCGGTGTCGCCGGCCATCTCGCACCGAAGTCCGGCGAACCGGCGCCATCGCTGATCGAAGTCGACCTGTTGGACCTCGATTCGAAGAAGGCGCCCGCTGCGCGGGTCGAGACTTCAACGGAGACCGTGTATTTGCAATACACCTCGGGGTCGACGCGGGCCCCCGCCGGGGTCATGGTGTCGCACAAGAACATCCTGGCCAATTTCGCGCACATGAATGCCGCCTTCTTCGGGGACCACGGCGGAGTCGCCCCACCGGACAGCACGATGGTGTCCTGGTTGCCGCTCTATCACGACATGGGTTTGCAGTTAGGAGTTATGTTTTCGGTCCTGACGGGATTTCGCAGCGTGCTCACGAGTCCGGTTTCCTTCCTGCAGCGGCCGGCCCGATGGATGCAATTGCTGGCGCAGAACAGTCGGGCACATTCGGCAGCGCCTAACTTTGCCTTCCAACTGGCGGTTCGGAAAACCTCGGATGACGACCTCGCCGGACTTGACCTTGGCAACGTGTCTTGCATCTTCAACGGAGGCGAGCGGGTACAGCCCGCCACGTTGCGGCGCTTCGCCGAACGGTTCGCCCGCTTCAACCTTCAGGCCAAGGTGTTACGGCCATCGTATGGATTGGCAGAAGCCACGTTGTACGTCGCAACCCGCAAAGCCGGTCAACCACCGGAGATCGTTCATTTCGACTCCGAAGAGCTGACGGCGGGCCACGCGAAGCGTCAGGCGGACGCAGGCGGCACAGCGCTCGTCAGTTACGGCGTGCCGCGGTCGCCGTTGGTGCGCATCGTGGATCCGGAGAGCCGTGTTGAGTGTCCGGCGGGAACGACCGGTGAGATCTGGGTGCACGGAGACAACGTCGCCAGCGGGTACTGGCAGAAACCAAGCGACACTGAGCACACCTTCGGCGCAACGCTTGCCGCCCCATCGGCCGGCACCCCCGAAGGGCCTTGGTTGAGAACCGGGGACTTGGGCTTCATCTCCGACGGAGAGCTGTTCATGATCGGTCGCACCAAGGATCTTTTGATCGTCTATGGGCGCAACCACTGTCCCGACGACCTGGAGGGGACGATTCAGAGCGTCGCGCCGGGACGGTGCGCGGCGATTGCGATTCCGGACAAGGGAACCGAGAAGCTCGTCGCCATTATCGAGCTCAAGAATCGGGCCGGCCCAACCGACGGGCCGGGGGACGGATTCGACGTTGTCAAACGCAAAGTCACCTCTGCGATTTCCGACGTGCACGGGGTCAGTGTCGCAGACCTCGTTGTGGTAGCTCCGGGTTCGATTCCGATCACGACCAGCGGCAAGGTCAGGAGAGCGGCCTGCGTCGAGCGCTATCGCCAGAACCAGTTCGCCCGCTTGGACGCTTAGTGCCAAAGCCAAGGACGCTCGCGGAGTTCACGTATTGGTACCAGTACTCGTTGCGGGAAAACGGGCCGGGATTCAAGACCAAACATGCGCGATGGCGCTTGCCACTCCGTCAGCGTTATCAGTCATTGGTCGAGGGCAGGTATGGTGTCGAGATCGGCGGTCCGAGTCTGCTTTTCGGGACTGTGCTTCCCCTCTATCAAAAGGTCAGCGGACTGGATGGCGTCAACTTCTCCGCGGACACCATCTGGGAGGGACCTATCGAAGCCGGTGCGGGGTATCACTACCACCGGAACAAACGCGGCCGCCAATTCATCGCCGATGCCACCGATCTGCCTGAGTTCGCCACTGCCCGATACGATTTCCTATTGTCCTCGAATTGCTTAGAGCACACCGCGAACCCCTTGAAAGCCCTGCTGGAGTGGAAAAGGATCATCAAGGAGGGTGGGGCAGTGGTACTCGTGGTCCCGAACAGAGAGAACAACTTCGACCACCGGCGCCCGGTCACGACGTTCGAACACCTGCTGGATGATTTCGCCCGCGACGTCGGTGAGGACGACCTGACTCACCTCGATGAAATCTTGGCCCTGCACGACTTGCGCCGAGACTGGGCGGCAGGCGGACGTCAACAATTCAGGAAACGAAGCCTGAGGAACTTCCAGAACCGAACCCTTCACCATCACGTGTTTGATGTCGAGCTGATCGAAGAGATGCTGGACCGCGTTGGATTGGGGATCGTGGATCTGACAACCACACGAACCGACCTTTTCGCGCTCGCAATGAACACCGGCGCGGCGGCTACGCTGCCCACTCGGCGCGCACGGGACGTCATCGGGGCGCCGTGAGACGGTCCAACGCGCTGGGCACGCAATGCGAGCGCGCCTCGGCCGCGATTCGATACCGGTTGAATCCCAACGCCCTCCGATTCCTTTGCGAAAGCCACTTGGAGCTCCCACCGCAGCCCGCTTCCGGTCGTCGCATCCTTGTGCTGTTCGCACACTTCGATGTCCATGGCATCGTCGATCCTCACGTCGCCTACTACCTGAAGGCGCTGCACCGACTCGGAGCGACCATCGTTTTCGTTTCCGCCTCACCCGTCCTCTCGCCGGAATCAGTCGCTACCATCCGCCCCTTCTGTGCGGGCATCTACACGCGTCGCACGCTTTCCTTCGACTTCGGCTCGTGGCACCTCGCGTGGTGCGTCCTCAGGCAGCGCGGCTGGTCGCTCGATCAGTTCGACCGCTTCGTCATCGCCAACGACAGCGTCTTCGGTCCGCTCTTTCCTCTCGAAGAGATGTGGGCAACCTTCCACGGAGCTGACATGTACGGCGCAATCGAAAACACCCAGATGTTCTCCCACCTCCAGTCCTTTTTCCTGGCTTGGGATCTCAATTCGCGAACCCGCCCCTTCCTCAATGATCTGTGGGACGAGTTCCGGTACGCCGTCCACAAAGGTACCGTCATCTGGCGGTACGAGGTCGGCGTGTCCAGGCGTGCGCGGAGGGCCGGTCTGAGCGTCAAACCGTTCGTCTCCGCCGCCGCAATCAGAACCGCGGGAGGCCGCCCATCGCGGCTGTGGGATAGCAAACGCACCGGACGGAACAACGCCACCCTCTACTTTTGGGACGGCCTTATCAAGGACTTCCGCTTCCCGTTCCTCAAGGCGAGCGTGGTGCGTGACCCGCGCCGGCGCACGTCCGTGACGCACCTGCGCGACCTGATCGAGCAGCACACGCAATACCCCTACGGACTCATCCAGTCGAACGTCGAAAGGCTCGGCCGCAGAAGCTATTCCCCCTCCTAGGTAGGGTTCAGACGCTGCCCAGGCCGGCAGCAATCAACAGAACCCCCACCGCTGCGGTGACGGCGATCAAGATCCGCCGACGGTTCGCCAGCGCAAGCCTCTGCAGCTTCAGCACGACCGCCTGAGTTTTTGCCGGCAGGACCAGGTAGCAGACGAGTGGGATCTCCACAAGGGCAAGCACCACGAGCGTGAATGTCACAACTGCGGTGAGCTGGGTACCGATCGCGGCTCCGGAGGAGACGATGACGATGAGTACGACCAGGTAATCGATGGGCGGCATTGTCGACACCAGGCCGATCCCAAACGCGAGCCATGGGTTGCCGCCCTGCAACGCGCGGCCGGCGCGGGTTCTTATCCGTGCGATTGCGATCGATGTGGTTGGTCGGCGATCGGGGGCTACCGCAAAGCCGCCGTACGTTGGCATTTCGACACGCCGACGCGTCCGAATCCTCGCCGAGAGCAGTGCCGCGATCACCAGCGCGACCAGACCGACGGCGATCTGGAAGGACCCGCCTGTGAATCGGGAGACCGCGGACCTCATATTCTCCATGACCAGCGGTACCGACGTGCCCCTCACCATCATCAGGCCAAGAACCCCGATTCCGGGTGCGATACCGGCCGCCAGGCCGCCCAGCCAGTACGCGACCAGGTTGTGCTTCGGACGCGCGCGCGACATCAGGGCCGCGACGACGACCAGACGCGTCGGGTCCGTTGCCACCCAGAGCGCGAGTGCCAGCACCGTGGCCCACATCAGGCAGCGCGCTTCCGGTGAACGACGCCTTCGATCAGATCTGCCGCCGCGGTGATGCTTTCGGCAGGATCGGTCATTCGGGTGGCGATCACGCCGGCGCGAGCGGCGTATTGCGGGGCGCGGATGCGGCGTAGCTGTGCGACCAGCGACTTTTGGGTGCTGGTCGACAAGCGTTGAGCGCAACCAACTTTCATCCGGGTCGTCTGCGCCGCCCATATCGGCTGATCGGCCACGTCCCATAGGATCAACATCGGGATTCCGGCTCGAAGGGCTGCCGCGGTGGTGCCCGCGCCACCGTGATGGACGGCCGCGCGACAGAGCGGAAAGATGGCCGCATAGTTCACCTGGCCCACCAGCTTCACGTCATCGGCCTGTTGAACGCACGGAAAGCCGCTCGCATTACCATAAATCAGTGCGCGTTCGCCCAGCTCCGCGCAGGCCGCGACGATCATGGCGATCGTGTCTGCGGGGGATCGTACCGGTGTGCTGCCGAAGCCGAAGTAGATGGGCGGGGTGCCCGCACCGATCCACTTCGCCACCTCAGCGTCGGCATCCGTCGGCAACCGCATGGTCAGCGCGCCGACGAAGGGCCGCCGACCATTCCATTCGGCCGCCAGGTTGGGAAAGCAAGCTTTGTCGTAGGCCTGGATTTCGACCGATCCACGTTCTGCCATTCGCTTCGCCGCGGGGGCGGCTGCCCGCGGTAAGCCCAGTTCGCGTCGTTGCGTGTCGTCGGCGTCTTTGGTGATGCGCCAGTACAGCCACCACGCCGCCCTCAAGGTGGAGCGGACCAGGGGTGGCGGAGAGGGTAGGGAAGGCAGGGCGAGCTGTCCGTTGACGCAGATCGGCATGTGGTGGATCGCCGCCAGCGGAATGTCGTAGTACTCAGCGATATTGGCTACGACACCGTGGTACGTCTGGCCGGTGACAAGTATGTCGGCCCCGTCCGCCAGCGCGGCCAGCGTCCGGCCCATCTGCGCCCAACCCTCGACGAAAAGCTCGCTGACTGAGCGCACGAAGTCGATGGGATTCTGCAGCGTGAAGGCGTGATGGACGACGTCGGCGAGCGCGCTGACCTGCCGTTGCGAATCCGGTCCGTATCCGACCGCGCGAAGGCCGGCCGACTCGACGAAGTCAAGCAGGTCGGGCGGAGCCGCGATGTGCACTTCATGGCCTCTGTGCAGCAATTCCAAACCGACCGCGGCGCAGGGCTCGACGTCACCGCGCGTTCCATGGGCGGCCAAGACGATTTTCATCAGGACACCTGAACCGCTGCACCCACGAAACGTCCGTCCGCGACACGCTGCAACACGGATTTCATGGCACTCACGTAGCGGAGCACGGAGTCTTTGGCGATCGCGTTTTTGGGCAGGTTCACCCACATCGACACCTCATCGAAGAGACGGATCACCGAAAAGTAAAGGTGCGCCGGATCTCTGGGGTCGCAGTAGATGCTGACGTTCGCGTCCTTCATGTGGGAGGTGACGGTGGCAGAGAAGGGTGGCAGGCCGGCATCCATGTAGTTGACCATCGTGCAGTTCGGGCCCCATGACCTGAGCCACGGTGCCAACTTCAATATCTCGTTGAACGACACGTTGGCGAGGTCCATATTGGAATCGAAGGATGCCTGCGCCGCACGGGCGGTCTCTGCGAAGGAAGCCGGGTTTACCGGCACGGTGAAGGGCACGACACCGGTGAACCAGCCCATCGTCGCAAATTCTGCCAGGGACCTGCGCTTGTCAGTGGGTGCGAGGCCATAATATGTTGTGGCTCCGGTTAACTCGTACTGCGCGAGTGCGATACAGGCGAATAAACCTCCGCTGACACGGGCCCCCGCCGCGATGCAGCGGGATTCGAATTCGGCCGTTTGTTCCTGATTCATCAGCCGATCGACTACCACGTCGCCGCCCGTGGCCTGCGAGAGATCACCGAGCGGCAGCGGGAAGTCCGGTAGGGTTCCGCCGTTGTTCTCGGCGAATTCGATCCATTTACGAACCTCGGCGGAGTCCAAGGTCAGGGATGCCACGTGCTGCTGTTCCCGTATGCAGAAGTCGTCATGACTGGCCGGGGGCGGCGCCTGAGCCAGCGCACGCCCAGCCACCAGAAGGCGGTAGTTCATCACGATTTCGGTGTACAGGCCCGCGATAATCGTCGGGTCACAGTGGAGATGATCGACGATCGCGAAAATGGTGAAGTGGCCTTCGCGCTGAATGATGCCGAACCTGAAGCAATCCCACTGCAACGGATCCGGAGTGGACAGCACACGCTGGTGCCACTCGGTTCGCGTCATGTTGTCCTGCCGGATCGGGACGAATTCGATGTCGGCTGGGTCAACGATCGTGTGCCGCACAATGTTTCCCGCGTCGCCGTACTCGAACCAACTGTGATACGTCTTGTGCCGGCGGAGGTGAGAGTTGATGACGTAGCTCATGGCTCGGACATCGCATCGGCCGGATTCATCTCCCGAACCGATCACCAGCCTCGCATAGTCGAGTCCGCGGGCCGCGTAACGGGAAAAGCCGCGAAGGTGCGCGTCTTGCATTGCGCTAAGCGGTACCTCACTTATCGGAGCTTGCCGGGCCTTAGCCAGCGCGGCGGGCGAGGCCTGCCAAAGAACGATCCTGCCCGCCTCTGGTGCCCAGTCATGGACTGTCCCCACGAACAGCCCGCGCGCTGGCCCCGCACCTATGAACACACATCCCTCCTTCAGTCCAGTTGCGGCTCGGCTGACGCTTGGACGCCATGGCCTATCTCCACGGTGCCGAGACCATTTGAGGGAGCGAGCCTTTCGCACAAGAGGCCGGCCAGGCCCTGAATGGTGGTGATGTCATTGGTGGTAACGCGAATGCCCGTTTCGGACTCGATGCGGGTGCGCAGCTCGAGGTTGCCCATGGAGTCGAGGCCATATTCGGAGAGGGGGTGGTCAGGATCGATGGTGCGGCGCAGAATCAGGCTGACCGCGTCGGAGATTATTCGACGCAGTCGGACGGGCCATTCCTCCGATGGCAGCCCGTACAACTCGTTCAACAGTTCGCCCGCGTCCGAGGCGCTTTGGTCGCTGGACCGGAACAGTTCAGCGAACCGGCTGCGTTGGGCGTAGGCGGCGAACCACGGCGTTCCCGCCAACGTTGCATACCCGGAGTACGGGCGGCCGTGGCGCAACAGAGCCTGGAACGCATAGGCGCCGTCGTCTGCGGTGAAAGCGGTATCACGCCAATGCGCGAGGGCGGTGCCTTCGCCATCGCGGCCGGGGGTCGTTTGTTCGCCGGCCTCGGCTTGGACTTCGGCCGCGCGGCCCACCTCGGTCCACAACGCCCATCCGATCCCAGTGGCGGGTAGGCCCTGACTTCGGCGCCAGCGCGCGAATGCGTCCAGCCAACCATTGGCGGCGGCGTACGCCCCTTGCCCGGGCGAACCCAGCAGCCCTACGGCCGAGGAGAACAAACAGAACCAATCCAAGGCAAGGGTGGCGGTCGCTTGGTGTAAGTTCCACGCGCCGTGAACCTTTGGGGCCCAGTTGCGGCTGATGAGCTCGTCGGTCATATTGGCCAGCATCGCGTTTTCGAAGACCGCGGCGGCGTGCAGTATGCCGCGCAACGGAAGCCCGGTGGCGGTCGCCGCCCTCACCAGACGCGGCGCTGTGTCGACGTCGGTGATGTCACCGCATTCAACCGCGATGTCGGTGCCCATCGCCCGAATGAGCTCGATCGTTTCCAGCGCCTTGGAATTGGGCTCAGAACGGGAGCTGAGCACTATGCGGCCACAGCCACCCTCGGCCATTTTCTCGGCGAGAAAGAGTCCTATGCCACCCAGCCCGCCGGTGACGATGTAGGAGCCGTCTTGGCGGAAGGGCCGGGCCTGCTCGGGCGGTACCACCACGTTGGTTTGTCCGGACTGGGGCACGTCGAGCACTACCTTGCCCGTCTGCTCTGCCGCGCTGATCGCTCGGACAGCGCTGGCGGCATCACCGAGCGGATAGTGGCTGATCTCCGGTAACGGCAACTCGCCGTCTGCGACATGCCGGTACACCGTGCTCAGCAGGTCACCCACGCGCTGTGGATGGCTGTGCGACATCAGTCCCAGGTCGACGTAGTGAAACGTGAGATTGCGATGGAACGGGAACAGGCCAAGCCGGGTGTTGGCGTAGACGTCCCGCTTACCGATCTCCACAAATCGTCCGCCGATGGACAGCAGTTCTAGCCCGGCACGCTGGGCGGCGCCGGCCAGGGAGTTGACCACGATGTCCACCCCGCCACCGTCGGTGTCCCGGCGGATCTGGTCGGCGAAATCGGTGCTGCGGGAGTCGTAAACGCGCTGAATGCCCATGCCATGCAGTAATTTCCGGCGCTCCTTGCTGCCTGCGGTGGCGAAAATCTCGGCTCCCGCGGCGCGCGCGATCGCGATCGCCGCCCGTCCCACGCTGCCCGTGGCGGAGTGGATCAACACCCGGTCACCGGTGGCGATCCTGGCCTGATCGTGCAGCGCATACCACGCGATGGCATGCGGGGTGGTCACCGCTGCAGCCTGGGCCTCGGTGAGGCCCGGCGGCAGCTCCACGGCCAGGCGGGCGTCACAGGTGACGAACGTGGCCCAGCAACCGTTTGTGCAGAACCCGCCGACACGGTCACCCACACGGTGGGTGGTCACGCCGGGACCGACGGCGGTCACCACGCCGGCAAAATCCATGCCGAGCCGGGGTGCGTCTTCGTCGAGACTGGGATATCGTCCGCGGGCCAAGAGGACGTCCGCGAAATTGACGCCGGACGCGCTCACCCTGACTTCAATCTCGCCCCGCTCCGGCGGAACGCGTTGCAACGCAGCAGCTTCCATCGTTTCCAAGTCGCCTGGCGCGCGGATCCGCATGCGCAGGCCATCGCGCTGGTTATTCACCTCGGTGGTTCGCCGCTCCTCGGGGCGTAGCGGTGCGGGGCTCAGCCGTGCCGTATACCACTGGCCGTTCCGCCAGGCTGTCTCGTCCTCCTCCGCGTCGCCTAGCAGTTGCCGTGCCAGCTGCTCGGCCCCGCTGTCCTCCTCCATGTCGATCTGGGTGGCGCGCAGATGCGGATATTCAGTGCCGATCGTGCGCAACAGGCCGCGCAGCCCGGATAGCTCGAGGTTCACCACGTCGCCCGGCAACACGCTCTGTGCCTTCTGTGTCACGACGTAAAGGCGGGGGGGTTCTTCGTCAATGTCCGTGATCTCGCGGATAATTCGCACCAGGTGACGCACATGGTCCTCGCCGAGCCGGTCCCACCTTTCCTCCGGGTTGCCGTTTTGGGGGCCGGTCAGTATGACGACTCCGCTGATCTGCTCGGCAAGATGGATGCGGAGCGCTTCGGTGTTCGCCCCGTGATCGGCATGCTCCGGCCAGGTCATGGTCGCGCATCGGGCGCCCTCGAGCTTCAATGTGTCGGCCAGTCGTGTCGCCATCGCGCCGGCGCCGGCGGAAATGCTGATCAGCAAGGACGTTCCCGGGGCGATGTGTTCCACGTCCGGCAATGTGCGCTGCTTCCACTCGACGGTCAGCAGCCGCTCGTTCAGCACGCGATCGCGGTTTACGCTCTCGGTCGCCCCGGTCCCCAGCTGCAATCCGCGCACGGCCAGCAGGACCGTGCCGGACTCGTCGAGCACATCGAGGTCGGCCTCCAACCCTGCCAGGTCCGCCCGCGTCACCGTCGTAAAGCAGTAGCGCGCGGTGCGGGCGGACCCGTAGGCACGGATTCGGCCCACCCCCAGCGGCAGCAGCAGACCGGCGTTGCCTGCGATGTGGGCGCCGGGATGGGCCGCGACCGATTGGAAACAGGCATCCAGCAAGGCGGGATGCACCGCGTAGGCGCTGTGTTGCGAGCGGATGGGTCCGGGTAGGCCCACCTCACCCAGCACCGTCTCGACAGTTTCGTCTGAGCGGTGAACCGCAGCCAGTCCGGCGAACGCAGGACCATATTGCAAACCGTGCCGGTCGAACTGCTTCCGCAGCTCGGTCCCGTCGAGCCGGCATGGGTGGGCCGCGATCAGGGCGGCCATGTCGTACGCCGGTGGCTGCTCTTCGTCCACACCCGCATGCAGCATCGCGGTCGCCCGGCGAACCTGCGTGCCGTCCTGGAGGGTCTCCACCGCAAAGTCGATCGCGCCCGCCGCGGTCACCGCCGCAACCGCCGATACCGGTGTCTCGTTGTCCAGCAACAGCATCGCCTCGAAGCGGATGTCGCGGACTTCGGACCTCTCGCCAAAAACGTTGCGAGCCGCGGCCAACGCCATCTCGCAGTAGGCCGCGCCCGGGAGTGCGGAGACATTGTGTACCCGGTGGTCGCCCAGCCAGGGCTGCGCCGCGGTGCCGACCTCGCCCTGCCAAACGTGGCGCTCCGGCTCCTCGTGCAACCGGACATGCGCCCCCATCAACGGGTGCACCGCAACCGTGCAGGCGCCGCGTGCCCGCAGATCCGGACCCGTGCGGGTCAGCAGCATCGGCCGGTGACTCCACGCCGGCAGCGGTGCGTCCACCAGCCGCCCGCCCGGCAGGATCACCGAAAAGTCCAGTGCGGCACCGGCACCGAACAGATCCGTCAAGAACCCGCGCAGTCCGTGCGGCAGCGCTTGCTCTCGGCGCATTGCGGCGAGCGCTGCCGCCGGCATGCCGACGCTGGCGGCGGTTTGCTCGACCGCGTGGGTGAGTAAAGGGTGGGGAGCCAACTCCGCGAAGACCCGGAAGCCGTCTTCCGACGCCGCCTGAACCGCCGCGGCGAAGCGAACCATGTGCCGCAAGTTGTCCGACCAGTACCAGGCATCACACACGGGCTGCTCACGCGGGTCGAACGCGGTCGCGGAGTAGAAGGGCAACTCCGGTGTCCTGGGAGCGATCTCGGCCAGCGCGCCGGCCAACTCGCCGAGGATCGGATCGACAAGCGGCGAGTGCGAGGCCACATCGACCGCGATCTCGCGCGCTGGCACTTCCCGTTGCTCCCACGCGGTGACCAGATCGCGGACCGTCGATGCGGCGCCGCCGATGACCGACGAGTGCGGCGAGGCCACCACCGCCAGCACGACATCGTCGATGCCGCGGGCCATCAGTTCCAAAAGGACTTGTTCGGCGGGCAGCTCCACCGACGCCATCGCGCCGGAGCCGGCGATCGTCGACATCAGCCGCGATCGGCGGCAGATCACGCGGACGCCGTCTTCCAGCGATAACGCTCCCGCCACCACCGCGGCCGCGGCTTCGCCCATCGAGTGCCCGATCACCGCGCCCGGCTGAACTCCGTATGCCCTCATCGTGGCCGCGAGTGCGACCTGCATGGTGAACAGCGCGGGTTGAATCCGATCAATCCCGCTCACCGTCTCGGGGGCCGAAATAGCCTCGGTGACAGAGAATCGCGACTCTTCGGCGATCAGCGGCTCTACCTTGGCCACGGTCGCGGCGAACACCGGTTCGGTCGCGAGCAGCCCGGCGCCCATTGCCGCCCACTGCGACCCCTGTCCGGAGAACAGCCACACCGGGCCCCGATCGTCCTGCCCGGCCGCGGGCTGGTAGGGAAAATCGCCCGCCGCGATCGCGCGCAGACCCTCGGTCAGCTCGTCGATGCTGCGTGCGATGACCGCCGTCCGCACCGGCCGGTGCGCCCGCCGGCGGGCGAGCGTGTACGCCAGATCCGTTGGCGCGAAATCGAACGCCCGCGTGGCCGCCCAGTCGGCGAGACGCTCCGCGGTCTGCCGCAGTCCGGTGGAAGACGTGGCCGACAGCGCGAACAGCAGCGGGCCGTCGATTCCAGGAGGGCTGGGTGCGGTCGTATCGGGTGCTTGTTCCACGATCGCGTGCACGTTGGTTCCCGAGAAGCCGTACGACGACACCGCCGCCCGCCGGGGCTTTCGCCGACCGTTGCCGGGCCACCGGGTATTCTCTTGTGGCACAAAGAGGTTGGTTTCGATCGCGGCGAGATCATCAGGTAGTCGGGTGAAGTGCAGGTTGCGTGGAATGACGCCGTGCTGCAGCGCGAGGACAGCCTTCATCAACCCCAGCGCCCCGGCGGCCGATTGGGTGTGCCCGAAGTTCGTCTTCACCGATGCCAGCGCGCACGGCCCGTCGAGGCCGTAAACCTCTGCCAGGCTTGCGTATTCGATGGGATCGCCGACGGGAGTTCCGGGGCCGTGCGCCTCGACCATGCCTATGGTGCGGGCGTCGACCCCGGCAAGGGCCAACGCCGACCGGTAGGCCTCGACCTGTGCCGTCCTCGACGGCGTCACGATATTCACGGTGTGGCCGTCCTGGTTCGCGGCCGTACCCCGTAGCACGGCCAGGATCCGGTCGCCGCCGCGGAGCGCGTCCGGCAACCGCTTGAGCAGCAGGACGACGCATCCTTCGCCCACCACGAATCCGTCGGCCGCGACGTCGAACGCGTGGCAGCGTCCGGTCGGCGACAGCATGCCGATGGCGGAACCCGAACAAGATTTACGGGGTTCGAGCGACACCGACGCACCGCCCGCCAGGGCGATGTCGCTTTCGTCGTCATGCAAGCTGCGACAGGCCACGTGGATCGCAGCGAGGCCGGACGAACACGCGGTGTCCACCGTCATCGCCGGACCGCGCAGCCCCAGCGTGTAGGCAATCCGCCCGGAGCCCATGGCGAAGCTGTTGCCCATGTATCCGTATGGCCCCTCCAACGCGTTGGCCTCGGCATGGACGAATTGATAGTCGTCATGCATCAACCCCATGAACACGCCGGTGCGCGAGTCGGTCAGCGCACGCGGCGTGAGGCCGCCGTGCTCTATGGCTTCCCATGAGGTTTCCAGCAGCAAGCGATGCTGCGGATCCATCGCGGTCGCCTCTTTCTCGGTGATGCCGAAGAACTCGGCATCGAAGCCCGCGACGTCGTCGAGGAATGCGCCCCACTTACACACTGACCGTCCCGGCACGCCGGCTTGCGGGTCGTAGTATTCGTCGGCATCCCACCGCTCCGGTGGAACTTCGGTGACCAGGTCGTCGCCGCGCAGCAGCGCCTCCCACAACTGGTCCGGCGAGGTGATGCCGCCGGGCAGCCGGCACGCCATGCCGATGACGGCGACGGGGGTGACAGGCTCCCTGACTATCTGGACCGTGGACATCGCCGATCCCGAGTTCCCGACCCAGTGCGGATGAGCCCGAACAATGCCGTTTCCTCCTCATAGCAAAGGCGGAGCTGCGCTGCGGTCTGCCTTATCGCGGGGTAGTAACCACTCGGTTGTCAGGCTGCCTACTGCGACGCCGATATTGCGAATGTGTAGTCGGGCTGGAGCTTTTCTGCAGGTCAGTCGCCTCAGGGCGGCTGCGGCTTACTGGTCATGCGTTCAGTGCTTACAGATGTTAGCGAAAAACCATCGGACCGTCGCGGTATCTGCGACCACTAATTGGAGTGCACCCGAGTTAACTGAAGTGCAGAGGCTCGGCTGCGTGAGCCGCGCGAACCGTATCTGGGGAGGGCTTGCGAAGGGACACCGGGGCGGCCGCGTGCGCTTGAGGCTTGTGGAGCCTAGGGGAATCGAACCCCTGACACCCGCCTTGCAAAGGCGGTGCTCTACCAACTGAGCTAAGGCCCCTCGTCGTGATCGAGCGGCTGACCTTGGTCATCCACGGCCACGTGCCAGACCTCGACCCCGCGCCGGGACCACGCCACCGCTGCCAATACGGCGATAAGTCCCAGCGGCAGTGCGAGTCTTAAGCAACGTCTTGACGGGCACATGGTTGTGGGCCTAGGAGGACTCGAACCTCCGACCTCTTCGTTATCAGCGAAGCGCTCTAACCGCCTGAGCTATAGGCCCGTACTCGCGTACGGCCGAGCGACGAGATTACCGCAATCCTGGCCCTACTCCCAAAAGCGCTGCACCCACGCTAGTCGCGATCCGCCAACGTGACCTCGATGCCGCCGATCAGGTCGGTCGTCAGGTTGTAGACGAACGCGGCGATGGTGGCCGCCGCGGTCAGCAGCACGATGTTCACCAGGCCGATCAGGACGGCACCACCGAAAATCGTGCCGCTGGACACCAGTTCACCGCTGCTGCCGCTGGTGTTGTTCAGGAGGTCTCCGACGTTGCTGTTCAACTTCGACCACACGCCCATGCCGCCGAGCACCAGGTACAGAAACGCGACGGCGATCATCCAGACGAAGAACAGCGCCACCGAGAGCAGCAGCGACACCTTCAACGTGCTCCATGGATCAATGCGGCGGATCTGCATGCTGGCGCGCACCGGGCCGCGCGTCCGGCGTGACACCTGTACCCGGTTATCGCGATTTTCTCGGCCCTCCCGGCTTTCGGCGGTGGCCGGGCGTCCACCTCCCGATGAGGTCGACGACTCCGCAGGCCGCTCGGGGGCCGGCTTGCGGTGCGGGCCGCGCGGCACGGGGCCGGACAGGTCCGGTAATTCGCTGGCGTAGGCCTCGGTCGGCGAAGTCTCACCGCGCGTGCCGGCCGGCTCCGGCTCTTTGGCATGCGCCGGAGCACCGGTCCCCGGCGCCGCGGTACCGGAGATGAAGCGGTTCAGCCGAGCTTCGACGCCACCGGCCGGGCCCGAAGGTCGCTTCTCTGTGAAGGGCTCGTTCTGTCGAGGGCCCGGGTCCTGGGGACGGGCGCCACCGCGCTGCCACGGTGGTCCATCCCCACCCTCCTGGGTGCGGCCGCCCTGTGCGGGCGGCGCCCCGTGGCGCGCACCGGCGCGTTCGACCGAACCTTCCCCGTTGGGGCCATCCCCCTGCTTGGGGGCGCCCGGCTCGTTCGGTGAGGTCACCCCGACTCCTTTGGTCTCCTACCCTGGCCGCCCAAGCGGTGGCAGTCACATTATGTGTGGTCGGGCTGAGTCTAGTGGCTCGCTACCGACTAGCTGTCTGACTCCGCACCGTCGCTTTGCTCGACGACTTCGTCCGCGTTCTCCTCGGCGTTGCGGGCGATGGCCAACAGCGTGTTCTCCTCACCCAGGTTCATCAGGCGCACGCCCTTGGTCTGGCGTCCCGCCTTGCGAACCTGGCCCGCTGCGGTCCGGATGACACCGCCTCCCGAGGTGATTGCGTAGAGCTCGCTGTCCTCATCGACTATCAACGCACCAACCAGCCTGCCACGCCGGCGGTCGTACATCACCGTCAGGACTCCCTTGCCGCCGCGGCCCTGCACCGGATACTCCTCGATCGCGGTCCGCTTGGCGTATCCGCCCGACGTCGCCACCAGCAGATAGGTGCCTTCGCGGACGACGTTGAGTGACAACAGGTAGTCGTCGGCGTTGAACCGCATGCCCTGCACCCCGGAGGTGGCGCGGCCCATCGGGCGCAGCGCTTCGTCGGTCGCCGAGAACCGGATGGATTGGCCGTTGGCCGACACCAGCAGCAGGTCGTCCTCGGCGGAGCAGAGCACGGCGCCGACCAGCTCGTCACCGTCGCGCAGGTTCACCGCCACGATCCCGCCCGACCGGTTCGAGTCGAAGTCGGTCAGCTTGGTCTTCTTGACCAGACCCTTGCGGGTCGCCAGGACCAGATAGGGCGCGTCCTCGTAGCTCTTGATCTGGATGACCTGAGCGATCCGCTCCTCGGGCTGGAAGGCCAGCAGGTTCGCGACATGCTGCCCGCGAGCGGTTCTCGAGGCCTCCGGGAGGTCATAGGCCTTGGCCCGATACACCCGGCCCTGAGTGGTGAAGAACAGAATCCAATCGTGCGTGGAGCACACAAAGAAGTGCCGCACGATGTCGTCCTGTTTCAACCCGGCGCCCTGGACTCCCTTGCCGCCGCGCTTCTGGCTGCGATACAGGTCGGTCTTGGTCCGCTTGGCATAGCCGGTCTCGGTGATGGTGACGACCACGTCTTCGCGCGCGATCAGGTCCTCGTCGGCGACGTCACCGTCGGCGGCGATGATCCGGGTACGACGCTCGTCGCCGTGCTTGTCGACGATCTCGGCGAGCTCGTCATGCACGATCCGGCGCTGGCGTTCCGGCTTGGCCAGGATGTCTTCGAGGTCCGCGATCTCGGCTTCGATCTTGGCCAGGTCGTCGACGATGCGCTGGCGCTCCAGCGCGGCCAGCCGGCGCAGCTGCATGTCCAGGATCGCCTGGGCCTGGATCTCGTCGATGTCCAGCAACTCGATCAGGCCGGCGCGCGCGATCTCCACGGTCTCCGACGCGCGGATCAGCGCGATGACCTCGTCGAGCGCATCGAGCGCTTTGACCAGACCGCGCAAGATGTGTGCGCGTTCGTTCGCCTTGCGCAACCGGTAGGTGGTGCGCCGGACGATGACGTCGAGTTGATGGGCGACGTAGTAGCGGATCATCTGGTCGAGCCGCAGCGTGCGCGGTACCCCGTCAACGATCGACAGCATGTTCGCGCCGAAGCTGGTCTGCAGCTGGGTGTGCTTGTAGAGGTTGTTCAGCACCACCTTGGCCACGGCGTCGCGCTTGATCTCCACCACGATGCGCAGACCGACCCGGTCACTGGACTGGTCTTCGATATTCGAGATGCCGGCCAGCTTGCCGTCGCGCACCTGCTCGGCGATCGAGGTGATGAAGTTGTCGTGGTTCACCTGGTACGGCAGCTCGGTGATCACCAGCGCGGTGCGACCACGTGAATCTTCTTCCACCTCAACGACTCCACGCATCCGGATGGATCCGCGTCCGGTGTTGTACGCGTCGTGGATGCCTTGCGACCCGACGATCAGACCGTAGGTGGGAAAGTCCGGGCCCTTGACCCGCTCGCAGACCGCGGCCAGTGTGGCCTCTTCGTCGGCCTCGTTGTTGTCCAGGCACCAGTAGACGGCTTCGGCCAGCTCCCGCAGGTTGTGCGGGGGGATGTTGGTCGCCATGCCGACCGCGATACCGCCGGAGCCATTGGCCAGCAGGTTGGGGAAGCGGCTGGGCAGCACGGTCGGCTCTTGCACGCGACCGTCATAGTTTGGGATGAAATCGACTGTCTCCTCGTCGATTTCACGAAGCATCTCCATCGCGAGCGGGGTCAGCCGCGCTTCGGTGTAGCGCATGGCGGCTGGCGGGTCGTTGCCCGGCGAACCGAAGTTGCCCTGCCCGTCGACCAGCGGATAGCGCAGCGACCACGGCTGCGCCATTCGCACCAGGGTGTCGTAAATCGATGCGTCGCCGTGCGGGTGGTAGTTACCCATCGTCTCGGCCACCGACCGCGCCGACTTGGCGTGACTGCGGTCCGGGCGGAACCCGGAGTCATACATCGCATAGAGCACCCGGCGGTGCACCGGCTTGAGACCGTCACGCACCTCGGGCAGCGCCCGGCCGACGATGACGCTCATCGCGTAATCGATGTAGCTGCGCTGCATCTCCTGCTGAATGTCGACCGGCTGGATCCGGTCTACCGAGTCGTCACCTGGTGGCAGCGTGGTGTCAGTCATGTATTCCTCGTTGGTCGGTCAACGGTGGCAGGTCTGATCGCTCAGACGTCCAGGAAGCGAACGTCCTTGGCGTTACGGGTGATAAAGCTGCGGCGCGCGTCGACGTCCTCGCCCATCAGGATGGAGAACAGCTCGTCGGCGGCCGCGGCGTCGTCGAGGGTGACTTGCCGCAACACCCGGACGGTGGGGTCCATCGTGGTTTCCCACAGCTCCTTGGCATCCATCTCGCCGAGACCCTTGTAGCGCTGGATGCCGTCGTCCTTGTTGATCTTCTTGCCCGCCTTCTGGCCGGCCTCCAGCAGGCCGTCGCGCTCACGATCGGAGTAGGCGAATTCGGGATCGCTGCGCTGCCACTTCAGCTTGTACAGCGGCGGCTGCGCCAGGAACACGTGCCCGTTCTCGATCAGCGGCCGCATGAACCGGAACAACAGCGTCAACAACAACGTGGAGATGTGCTGGCCGTCGACGTCCGCGTCGGCCATCAGCACGATCTTGTGATAGCGCAGCTTGGTGATGTCGAACTCGTCGTGGATGCCGGTGCCCAGCGCGGTGATGATCGCCTGGACTTCGGTGTTCTTCAGAACCCGGTCGATGCGGGCCTTCTCCACGTTGATGATCTTGCCGCGCAGCGGCAGGATGGCCTGGAACATCGAGTCGCGGCCGCTCTTGGCGGAGCCGCCAGCCGAATCACCCTCCACCACATACAGTTCCGACTTGCGCGGGTCGGTGGAGCGGCAGTCGGCCAGCTTGCCGGGCAGCCCGCCGAGGTCGGTGGCACTCTTGCGGCGCACCAACTCTCGCGCTTTGCGCGCGGCGATGCGGGCTTGGGCCGACGACACAGCCTTGTTGACCACGACCTTGGCGTCCGCAGGGTTGGCCTCGAACCAGTGGGTGAGTTGTTCGTTGCAGACCTTCTGCACGAACGACTTGACCTCGGTGTTGCCCAGTTTGGTCTTGGTCTGGCCCTCGAATTGCGGTTCGCTGACCTTGACCGAGATCACCGCGGCCAGGCCCTCGCGGATGTCGTCGCCGGTGAGGTTCGGGTCCTTGTCCTTCAGCAGCTTCTTGTCCTTGGCGTACTTGTTGACCACCGTCGTCAAAGCGCTGCGGAAGCCCTCCTCGTGGGTACCGCCCTCGTGGGTGTTGATGGTGTTGGCGAAGGTGTGTACCGATTCCGAGTAGCCGCCGTTCCACTGCATCGCGATTTCGACCTCGTGGCCGGGACCCTTGCCGTCGAAGTCGATGATGCTCTGCTGGATGGGGCTCTTGGTGCGGTTGATGTGCTTGACGAAGTCGACGAGCCCGCCGGGGTAATGGAAGGTGCGGTGCTTGACCTTATGTGGCGCAGTCGATTCCGCGGCTTTTTCCTCCGCGGACTTGGGGGCTTCGGCGGTGTCGCTGACGACCTCGTCGACGACCTCTTCGTTGCTGACCCGTTCGTCGGTGAGGTTGATCGTCAAGCCCTTGTTGAGGAAAGCCATCTCCTGCAGCCGGCGCGCGACGGTCTCGAAGTCGTACTCGGTGGTCTCGAAGATTTCGGGATCGGCCCAGAATCGGATGGTCGTGCCGGTGCGCTTGGTGGCCTCGCCCTGTTTGAGGGTTCCGGGTACGGCACGGTCGTAATACTGCGACCATTCATGACCGTCGCGGGCGATGTCCACCTCGAGGCGGGTCGAGAGTGCGTTGACCACCGACACGCCGACGCCGTGCAGACCGCCGCTGACGTTGTAGCCACTGTTTTCGCCGCCGAACTTGCCGCCGGCGTGTAGTTGCGTCATCACGACGTCGACGGTGGGAGCGCCGGTGGCGTGCATCGCCACCGGGATGCCGCGGCCGTTGTCGGAGACCTCTACGCTGCCGTCGTCGAGAATGCGGACGTCGACCTTGTCGGCGTAGCCGGCCATCGCCTCGTCGACCGAGTTGTCGACCACCTCCCAAATGAGGTGGTGCAGACCACGCTCACCGGTGGACCCGATGTACATGCCCGGGCGTTTGCGGACGGCCTCGAGACCTTCGAGCACGGTGATCGCTGAAGCGCCGTATTCGTCTTGTGCCTTCTTCTTCTGGGCAGCCACGGTCGGAATGCTCTCCTTGGGGTTTCATGCGGGCGGTTCCTCATCACCGCAACAGTCGCATCCCGTCAGTCTAGCGTGATCGTCCGCCCGCACCGATTTTCTGGCCGCGTTTCTACCCAGCTAACCGCGCCGTGCGCACGATTTCTCTATTCTGGCCGCGTCCCGACGTATGTCGAGGGGGTCCGCGTCGTCCTGGCGGATTTCAGGGGCCTGTGGACGAACCCCGGTATGGGGATCGGCGGCGGTTGTCCGACTTGCTAACCGTAGGTGTCGCGAGGGCCCCTTCCCGCGATATGGCGCGGTCCCTTGCGCCAGGACGGCGCGGCCGGTCCGGTGATCTTCAGCGACGTCACCACCCCGTTGCCGACGGCCGCGGCGATCTTGGCCAGTAACTGCGACTGGATCATCCGCAATTGGGTGGCCCATGCCGTGGATTCGGCGGCCACGCTCAGCACCCCGTCGTTCAGCGCGGTCGGGGAGGCGTGGTCGGCGATCTGATGGCCGACAACGGTCGCCCAGTTGCCCAGCACGGTGCCCTCGGCGACTTGCGCGGACCAACCACGTCTCCTCGCCAGATCGCGCGCCAGCCTGCCCAGGGGCTGGGGATCGCGCGCGTCCGGTCCCGGTCCCGACCAACTGCGCCGCCGGCCCGCCACACGTCGCGGGGCGGGGGCCGCCGCTCGGCCGCGGCCGGCGTCTTTCCCCTGCGCGCGGGCGGCCGCTCGGGCTTCCTCGAGCGTGCGCCGGACCAAATCAATGCCACTCAGGGCATTCGACGGTTCGGTGGGACGCGAATCCTCATCCATGCCCGTCATGAGTGCATCTCCGATACCCGCCCGGCGTCGCTGTCGCGCAAATCCACATGGATCTGCCGGGCGTCCCAGCCCGTCGGAATGTCTTCGAGCACCGCCGCGGTGACCAGTACCTGTTCGGCCGATTCGGCCACCGTGGCCAGCGCGCGACGACGGGCCGCGTCCAGTTCGGCGAACACGTCGTCGAGCAACAACACGGGTTCACTTTCTTCGGTTCGCAGCAATTCGTAGGCGGCCAGGCGCAGCGACAACGCCAAGGACCACGATTCCCCGTGGCTCGCAAAGCCTTTAGCGGGCTGGTCGCCGAGCGACAATTCCAAGTCGTCGCGGTGCGGCCCGACGAGACACATCCCGCGTTCCAGCTCCGCGTCGCGGCGCGCCGACAAAGCCGCCAGCAGGGCGGCTTCCAGGAAGTCGCGGTCGGCATCGGCGATATCCGCTTGGGCGCCCAGGCCGGAGCGATAGCCGATCGAAGCGGCACGTGATCCGGGGGCCAAGAGCTGATAGGCCTTTTCGACCTCGGGTGCCAACTGATTCACCAAATCGAGGCGGGCGGCCATCAGTCGCGCGCCGTGCTCGGCCAGGCGACTGTCCCAGACGTCAAGCGTGTCCAGCGCGCTCTGATCGCCGCGATAGCGGGCGCCGGACAGCGATTTCAACAGCGCCGTGCGCTGCCGCAGGACTTTGTCGTAGTCGGAGCGCACCGCGGCCACCGCCGGGCGGCGCACCGTCGCCAAGTCGTCCAGGTATCGCCGCCTGTCGGACGGGTCGCCCCGCACCAGGGCCAGATCCTCGGGAGCAAACAACACCGCCCGTAGGACCCCGATGACTTCGCGGGTGCTGCGCACCGGCGATCGGTTCAGCCGCGCCTTATTCGCCCGGCCGGCCGCGATCTCCAGATCGACCGCGCACTCCCTACCCTCGTTGACAACGATCGTCGAAACCACCGCCCGGTCGGCACCCGCGCGTATCAACGGCGCGTCCGTGCCCACTCGATGCGACCCCATGGTGCTCGAATACCACAGGGCTTCAAGAAGATTCGTCTTTCCAAACCCATTGGATCCGATGAAGACCGTCCGACCAGGCTGCAACTCGAGGTCGGCGTGTGCCCAGGACCGGAAATCGCGCAGTCCCAAATGCCGGACGTACACCTAGCCAGGCAACCGGACGGGCATCAACAAGTAGACGTAATCGGTCGGTAGGGCGCTGTAGGGCCCGGTACCCGTCGGGTGGCTGTCGTCACTCAATGCCGGCCGGAGCAACGCCGGTTTGCCCGGAGTCGTGAAACCGAACGATACCCGGTCCGAATGGACGGATCCCAGCCCGTCGGTCAGATACGTCGGGTTGAACGCGATCGTCAGCGGCTCTCCGACAAAATCGACCGCCAGATCTTCCTCGGCCCGGCCGACGTCATCGGCGCCCGCCGACAGCCGCAGCGACCCCTCGCTGAATTCCATCCGCACCTGGGCGCCCCGATCCGCCACCAATGCGACGAGCTTGATGGCCTCGGTCAGCTCCGCCACGTCGATGGTCGCGACCGCCGTGTGCTCGGCCGGCAGCAGCTGACGGAACTTCGGGAATTCCGCATCAAGCAGACGCGTGGTGCTGCGCTTGCCGTTACCGCTGATGCCCAGCAGCCCGTCTTTTCCGACGCCCGATCCCGCACCCAATGACAACCGGACCTCGGAGCCGTCACCGCCCGTCCGCGCCGCTTCGGCCAGTGTCTTGGCCGGGACCAGGACCGCGGCTTCTATGTCGGGTGAGGCCGCCGACCAGGTCAGCTCACGGACTGCCAAGCGGAACCTGTCGGTGGCGGCCAAAACCACGGTGTCACCCGAAATCTCAACCCTGATCCCGGTCAGCATCGGCAAAGTGTCGTCACGGCCGGCCGCAATGGCGACCTGGCTGATCGCCTCGGCGAACAGATCAGCGGGCAGCATCCCGGTCTCTTCCGGCAGCGCCGGCAACGTCGGATAATCCTCAACCGCCATCGTCGGCAACGAAAACCTGGCATTTCCGCAGTGCAGCGCCACCCGATTCCCGTCGACGTAGAAGTCGATCGGCTTGTTGGGCAGGGCCCGCACGATGTCCGACAACAACCGCCCGGACACCAAAACGCTTCCCGGAGAAGCTATTTCAGCTGGAACCTGCGCTTCGGCGGAAACCTCGTAATCGAATCCGGAGATCGTCAGCCCCTCATCGGTCCCCGACAGCAGCACGCCGGAAAGCACCGGTACGGCGGGTCTGGACGGCAGGTTCTTCGCCACCCATGACACCGCGTCTGCGAAAGACTCCCGAACCAAACGAAATTTCAAGTCGCTGAGGCCAGCCGTTGTCGTCGCCGCGTCCATAGCGTCCCTTCACCTACCCAGCGTTTCGAATCCATTGGCTAGCCGCCCCCCGCTAGCACGGGGCTCCGCCGCGAACGCCGGTGGCGGGTAATGCCAACGACGACCGCAACGGCAGTCGAAGAACAACCGTAGATCCTTCGAGGCCATCTTGAAAGCTAATCGCAAAGCCCGACAACCCGGGCTTACGAAGCCTCAGACGGCAGGTGTGAGCCGTGCGTCCCCAAGCCTGTATTCCAAAGAAGAACCGATGAAGATATCTCAGTACCAGTATTAAGGCCTGTGCATTCTGGGGATAGCACCGTCTCGGCGCAGCTAGCGCAGCGATCGGGCTGTGCATCGCGTCGTGAACGCCTGTGGGTGACGTGTTGGGAGCGTGGGGACGAACGACGGCTGTGCACCCAAGCCGCATTACTACACCGGTGCTTAATTGCGTTGTGCACAGCCCTGCCCACATGCCGTCGGTGAGACGGGTGTGACAGGCGCGCGTGAAGTTTCTCGAAAAAAATTACCAACATCGGCGGCCGAAGCCCGAAAACCGGTCGTTGGCGACGCTGCAGATGAGGGCTCAGCGCTTGGAGCGCTGGCGGATGCGAGTGGTGAGTTCCTTGACGTGATCAAAAACCTCACGCCGCTCGGCCATCTCGGACAAGATCTTGCGCTGCGCGTACATGACCGTCGTGTGATCACGGCCGAATGCCTGCCCGATCTTGGGCAGCGAGAGATCGGTGAGCTCGCGGCACAGGTACATGGCGATCTGGCGTGACTGGGCCAGTGCCCGAGTCTTGCCGGGGCCACGAAGTTCCTCCACTGTGGTGTCGAAGTATTCGGCGGTGGCCGCCATGATGGTGGCAGCACTGATCTGCATGGTGCTGGCATCGGCGATCAGGTCCCGCAGCACAATCTCGGCCAGCGCCTTGTCGATCGGTGTTTTGTTCAACGAGGCGAACGCGGTCACCCGAATCAAGGCCCCTTCGAGCTCTCGAATGTTGCGTTCGATGCTGCTGGCGATGAGTTCCAGCACGTCGTCGGGGACCGCCAGCCGCTCCATCTGAGCCTTCTTGCGCAGGATGGCGATGCGGGTTTCCAGCTCGGGGGGCTGCACATCGGTGATCAGGCCCCACTCGAACCGCGTTCTCAGCCGGTCTTCCAGGGTGGCCAGCTGTTTGGGCGGCCGGTCCGACGAGATGACGATCTGTTTGTTGGCGTTATGCAGGGTGTTGAAGGTGTGGAAGAACTCTTCCTGGATACCTTCCTTGCCCTCGATGAACTGGATGTCATCGACCAGTAGCACGTCGACGTCGCGATAGCTGCGCTTGAACGCCACCTTGCGGTCGTCGCGGAGCGAGTTGATGAAGTCGTTGGTGAATTCCTCGGTGGAGACGTACTTGACTCGCATTCCCGGGAAGAGCCGCTGCGCGTAATTGCCCGCGGCGTGCAGCAGGTGGGTCTTGCCGAGGCCGGACTCACCCCAGATGAACAACGGGTTGTACGCCCGGGCCGGCGCTTCGGCGATCGCCAGGGCGGCGGCGTGCGCGAACCGGTTGGAGGCGCCGATGACGAAAGTGTCGAAGGTGTAGCGGCGGTTGAGGCTCGTTCCGGCGGCGACTGCCGGATCGATCGCGTGCGGCCGCTCGGTGAAGTAGTTGGGCCAGCCCGGCTGGTTGTCGCTGACGGTCTCGCTGTTTTCGAAGGCTTCCTCGGTGTCGATGACCGTTTCGCCGGCGGCCGAGGACGGGTCGGATCCGGGGAACGGTTCCGCCGCCGGGATGAGCGCATCGTCGACATCGTCAGGCGGGGGAGCGATGCGGACTCCAAGTTGGATCTGCTGCCCGAGCCGGCGGCTGAGCGCGTCGGTGATCGGCGCCCGGAGATGTCTTTCGATCTCGTTCTGGACGAAGCTGCTCGGCACCGACAGCAGAGCGAATCCCTCGACGATGGTCAGCGGGCGGACCAGATTCAGCCACGCTCGTTGCTGCGGAGTCAGGGGAGTGACAAGGGTCGTGCGGTTGACGGCCATGCCGTCTGCGGTGGGTTCCCCGTTGAGCTCGGAAACGACCGCATTCCACACTGTCGTGAAACTGGAACCGGGGTCATCGGTCAACGACGCATCTCCCTGGTTCTCGAACGTCCCGACCCGAGTTACAACCGCGCTGAGCGACAAAATAACTGTCCACATAGTTATACACAGGTGTGGACAGGATGATCATAGGCGAGCCAGAACCTACCGGCCGGCTCGCGATCGACGCGCTGGAAGAGAACCTCGAAAGGTTGTCTAAGCAGCTAGTCGATCCACCATCCTCGCTTCGTTGCCGAGCGCTGCTTGTCGTCTAAAACGACTTCGCAGAAGCTAACAGTTTTCCGTTCGGCTGCCAACAGTTCTGCTGCATTCCAGTCAGGTCATTTAGGGTACGTGGGGCTTGCTTCGGCTCGTTATGGTAGCGACGACTGCGGCGAGTGTGATCGAAACGGAGATCTTTTTTCACGCCTTCGCGTGGGTCCGTTGGGGGAAGCCAGGTTTGACCAGGCGAAGCCTCGTCAGTACCCTCAAACAGTCGCCCGAAAGTCGGCGATACGGCTGCGACCAGAACCACTTGGGGACCGCGCCGGCCAGCAGCACCAAGACCACCTCCGGTCGAACCGCAGACGAGCTCGATGCGAAACGTCTGAGCGGCCGGACGGCAACACAACGAGGAGAACGTCGTGGCCAAGGGCAAGCGGACCTTCCAGCCGAATAACCGGCGCCGAGCCCGCGTGCATGGCTTCCGCCTGCGGATGCGCACACGTGCCGGGCGCGCCATCGTGTCCGGTCGGCGCCGCAAGGGTCGTCGCGCGCTCTCTGCCTGATCGCAGCGCCAGGTCTTCAGCGGTGCTTTCCGCACGCAACCGCATGACGCGGTCAATTGACTTTGACGCGACGGTGAAGCACGGGATTCGTCTGGCACAGCCCGACGTTGTCGTGCATCTGCGCCGCGGACCCGCTCGCGACGAAACCCACGCCCCGCGCGTCGGATTGGTGGTGGGCAAGCCCGTCGGGTCCGCCGTGGAACGGCATCGCGTCGCTCGGCGTCTGCGGCATGTAGCTCGCACGCTGCTGGACGAGCTGGGTCAGTCGGATCAGTTGGTGATCCGCGCGCTGCCCAGCAGCCGGACCGCGTCCTCGGCCCGACTCGAGCAGGAACTGCGCCGTTGTCTGCGACGAGTTCCGGCGGCGGGGAGCAAGGGGTGACGGCGCCGGCGCGGCTGCGCGCGTTCGTACGTATGGCCGGAAGGTCGGCCGCGCGCGGCGCCGTTTTCGCGATCCAGCTGTACCGCCATATGGTGTCGCCGCTACGCCCGGCGACATGCCGTTTCGTTCCGACCTGCAGCCAGTATGCGGTCGATGCGCTCAATGAGTACGGCCTGATTCGGGGGAGCTGGCTGGCTGCGGCCAGACTCGCCAAGTGCGGACCGTGGCATGAAGGCGGATGGGATCCGATACCGGACCGCCCCCAAAACCACGTGAATTGCCGAGATGCCAGCGACGCCCGGGCCGTCCGAGCGTCGCGAGGGGAGAGTGGATCTTTTGTTTGATTTCTTCAGCCTCGACTTCGTCTACTACCCGGTGTCGTGGATCATGTGGGTTTGGTACAAGTTGTTCGCCTCCATGCTGGGGCCGTCGAACTTCTTCGCCTGGGCGCTGTCGGTGATGTTCTTGGTCTTCAGCCTGCGCGCGCTGCTCTATAAGCCTTTCGTGCGGCAGATCCGCACCACGCGCCAGATGCAGGAGCTGCAACCGCAGATCAAGGCGCTGCAGAAGAAGTACGGCAAGGATCGCCAGCGCATGGCGCTCGAGATGCAGAAGCTGCAGCGCGAACACGGCTTCAACCCGATCCTGGGCTGTCTGCCGATGTTGGCGCAGATCCCGGTGTTCATCGGCCTGTATCACGTGTTGCGCTCGTTCAACCGGACCACCGGCGGCTTCGGCCAGCCCCACTTGTCGGTGGCGCAGAACCGTATGACCGGAAACTACGTCTTCACCCCGACCGATGTCGGGCACTTCCTGGACGCCAATTTGTTCGGCGCACCGATCGGCGCTTTCATGACGCAGCGCACCGGTCTGGATGCGTTCACCTTCTTCAGCCGGCCAGCCGTGATCGCGGTGGGCCTGCCGGTGATGATCCTGGCCGGGGTCGCCACCTACTTCAACAGCCGGGCGTCGGTGGCGCGGCAGAGCCCGGAGGCGGCCGCCAACCCGCAGACCGCGATGATGAACAAGCTCGCGCTGTACGTGTTCCCACTCGGCGTGGTGGTCGGTGGGCCGTTCCTTCCCCTCGCGATCATCCTGTATTGGTTCGCGAACAACATCTGGACCTTCGGGCAGCAGCACTACGTCTTCGGGATGATCGAGAAAGAGGACGAGGCCAAGAAGCAGGAAGTGATCCAGCGCAGGGCGGCGAACGCGCCCGCGCCGGGAGCCAAGCCGAAGCGCAATCCGAAGGCCGTATCGCCGGGCGGGAACGGTTCGGCGACGGCCGGCAGCGAGACCGACGCATCCGGTTCCGCCGCGGCGGATTCCGAAGTGGCCGACGGGGCTCCGCCTGACGCGAGCGGTGGCCCGACCAACCGCACGCCGCGGCCCGGGGCGCGACCGAAGAAACGCAAACGCTGATACGGGCGTAATAGCTAGCGGGGCCGCCCGGAGAGGGCGACCCCAATTGGGCTGGGGCCCATGGATTGAGGGAGAGAAGACATGACAGACGCCGACACCACCGAGCGCGACGTTGATACACAGCTCGACACGCAAACCGCCACCGCCGATGCCCCGGATGCCGGTGCGGACGAGATCGATGATCTGGAGGAGCGGTTGGTCGCCGAGGGCGAAATAGCCGGCGACTACCTCGAAGAGTTGTTGGACCTGTTGGACTTCGATGGGGACATCGACTTGGACGTCGAGGGCAGCCGCGCCATCGTGAGCATCGATGGCAGCGACGACTTGACCAAGTTGGTGGGTCGCGGCGGCGAGGTGCTGGACGCCCTACAGGAACTCACCCGGCTGGCGGTGCACCAGAAGACCGGAGTGCGAAGCCGATTGATGCTCGACATCGCGAGCTGGCGCCGCCGGCGCCGGGAGGAACTGGCGGCGCTGGGGGACAAGGTCGCGCGCCGGGTGCTCGAATCCGGCGAGCGCGAAGAGCTTGCGCCGATGACGCCGTTCGAACGCAAGATCGTCCACGACGCGGTCGCCGCGGTCCCCGGAGTGCACAGCGAGAGCGAGGGCGTTGAGCCCGCGCGCCGCGTGGTCGTCCTGCACGACTGACCGCACAGAGTTACAGCCGTGTAGTTCCCGTCGTCCACCGGCCTCCGAAGGTTGAAAGTGCGCGCGCCAACTAGAGGATGTTTCACGTGAAACATGGCGGCCCCGCGGATGCAGCGACGGGCCACTCGGGGGAGGGCGCCGACAACGGCAGCCCCCCAGACGCCGCGATAGCGATCTTCGGCGATCGACTCCACAGCGCGCAGCGGTATGCGGAGTTCCTCAGGACCGCAGGGGTGGAGCGGGGGCTGCTCGGCCCGCGGGAAGTGGACCGCATTTGGGAGCGCCACATACTTAATAGCGCGGCCCTCGCCGAACTCCTCGGCCGGGGCGAGCGGATCATCGACATCGGCAGCGGGGCCGGCCTGCCCGGAATACCGCTGGCGATTGCGCGGCCCGATCTCGAGGTCGTGTTGCTCGAACCGCTGCTGCGGCGCAGCGAATTTCTCAACGAGGTCGTCAACGAACTAGGGTTAGCCGTCGAGGTGGTCCGTGGCCGTGCGGAGGAACCGGGAGTGCGCAACCGGTTCGGGGAGAGGGATGCTGCGGTGTCGCGAGCGGTTGCATCGTTGGACAAGTTGACGAAGTGGAGCTTGCCATTGCTACGGCCCGCCGGGCGGATGCTTGCCATCAAGGGGGAGCGGGCTTTGGATGAAGTTGACCAATTCCGGCGTGTGATGGCCGCATCGGGCGCCGCTGATGTCAGGGTGGTGACATGTGGCGCGACCTATTTGCGTCCCCCCGCAACCGTAGTTTCAGCGCGACGCGGAAAGCCGCCGCACCACAAACCGGCACGGACCGGGAAGGCCGGAAACCGATGACTTCTTCAGCAGATTGGCCGGCGGCTTCTCAGGCGCCGGCAGACGTTCACCAAGCGGGGGCACCCACGCCGGCGCTGGCGGGGCCGGACGCATCCACACCGCCCGCGGTTGCCGCGGCGCCGACGGCGACGGCGAATGTTTCACGTGAAACGGTGGACGATTTCGACACCCCCATCGGGGCGGCGGCCGAACGCGCGATGCGCGTGCTGCACACCACCTACCCGCCGCTGCGCAGGCCGTCCCGTCGTCGAGTCTTCACCGTCGCGAACCAGAAGGGCGGGGTCGGAAAAACGACCACCGCCGTCAACCTAGCGGCGGCGCTCGCGCTGCAGGGACTCAAGACCCTTGTCATCGACCTCGACCCACAGGGCAACGCGAGCACGGCACTCGGCATCACCGATCGGCAATCGGGGACACCCTCGTCGTACGAAGTCTTACTCGGTGAGGTCGCCGTGCACGACGCCCTCCGCCAGAGCCCGCACAACGAGCGCCTGTTCTGCATCCCGGCAACAATCGATTTGGCGGGCGCCGAAATCGAATTGGTCAGCATGGTGGCGCGCGAGAACCGGCTGCGCACCGCGCTGGCCGACCTCGAGAACCTGGATTTCGACTGCGTCTTCATCGATTGCCCGCCATCGCTCGGGCTCCTGACGATCAATGCGCTCGTCGCTGCGCCGGAGGTCATGATCCCGATTCAGTGCGAGTACTACGCGCTCGAGGGCGTTTCGCAATTGATGCGCAACATCGAAATGGTGAAGGCGCACCTCAATCCCAAGCTCGAGGTGAGCACCGTGGTGCTGACCATGTATGACGGCCGCACCAAGCTCGCGGACCAGGTCGCGGAAGAGGTGCGCCGGTACTTCGGGAGCAAGGTGTTGCGCACCGTCATTCCGCGCAGCGTGAAGGTCTCCGAAGCACCGGGTTACAGCATGACCATCATCGATTACGACCCCGGTTCACGCGGGGCGATGAGCTACCTCGATGCGAGCCGCGAGCTCGCCGAGCGCGACTGACCACCGAAGGGACGACCATGACACAGCCGTTACGCAAGAAGGGTGGCCTCGGCCGGGGCCTGGCTTCGCTTATCCCGACCGGCCCCGCGGAGGGCGACTCGGGTCCGGCGACGCTTGGCCCGCGGATGGGCGACGCCGCCGCTGACGTCTTGATCGGGGGACCGCCACCGCAAGACGCATCGCCGTTGGGTGCAGTCTATCGCGAGATTGCACCGGCCGACATCGAACGTAACCCGCGTCAGCCGCGGCAGGTTTTCGACGAGGAAGCCCTGTCGGAGCTCGTGCACTCCATTCGCGAGTTCGGCCTCTTGCAGCCGATCGTGGTTCGAGCGACCAAGGATTCCGCGAGCGGTGCGCGTTACCAGATCGTGATGGGGGAGCGGCGCTGGCGCGCGGCGCAAGAGGCAGGCCTGGCGACCATCCCCGCCATCGTGCGCGAGACCGGCGACGACGATTTGCTGCGCGACGCCCTGTTGGAGAACATCCACCGGGTGCAGCTGAACCCGTTGGAAGAGGCGGCAGCCTACCAACAGCTGCTCGACGAGTTCGGTGTCACCCACGATGAACTGGCGGCGCGAATCGGCCGGTCGCGGCCCTTGATCACGAACATGATCCGACTCCTCAAGCTGCCGATCGCGGTGCAGCGGCGGGTGGCCGCCGGAGTGCTGTCCGCCGGTCACGCGCGAGCGCTGCTGTCGCTGGAGGCCGGTCCCGAAGCACAGGAGGAGCTGGCCGCCCGGATCGTTGCCGAAGGACTTTCGGTGCGGGCAACCGAGGAGGCCGTCACGTTGGCCAACCGGAGCGGTGCGGCCACGCCGACGGCTCCGCGCCGCAAGCCCATCCAGATGCCGGGCCTGCAAGACGTTGCCGACCGGCTGTCGACCGCCTTCGATACGCGCGTCACGGTCAGCCTGGGGAAGCGCAAGGGCAAGATCGTGGTCGAGTTCGGGTCGGTGGACGATCTACAACGGATTCTCGACGTTATGTCCCCGTCCAAGGCGTGAACTAGGACACCGTGTAATTACGTCACTGTGACAACCGGGCGACTTTTCCCGCGATCCGGCCACCCCGGACACCGCGGCTCAACGAAACGGCGTGCGTATCAACAACTCTCGACGAAAGGCGCGTGGTGGCGGCCCGGCGTCGGCCGTCCGGGCGCGTCGACCCCGATGACCAGGCCAAAGCTGGCCCGATGAGGACCACCTCTCCTATCCTGGAGGGGTTGCAGGTGCAGACGGCTGCAGTACCGCACAAGAGCCAGGAGGCTAGTGTCCGCTCGAATCATGCCGCTGAGGCTCGAGGCATTCGAGCAGCTTCCCAAGCACGCACGCCGGTGCGTCTTCTGGGAAGTTGATCCCGCGACCCTCGGTAATCAGGATCACCTCGCCGACCCCGAATTCGAAAAAGAAGCGTGGTTGTCGATGGTGATGCTGGAGTGGGGATCGTGCGGGCAAGTTGCGACCGCGGTTCCGGACGAGCGGAGCCAAGCGGAGCCCCCGTGCCTGGGCTATGTCTTCTACGCCCCGCCGCGAGCGGTGCCGCGGGCACAGCGGTTCCCGACCGGTCCGGTGTCCGCCGACGCGGTGCTGTTGACGTCGATGGGCATCGAACCCGGCCCGGCGGCCGATGACCTGCCGCACGGCTTGATCGCCCGGGTCATCGATGAACTGGTACGCCGCGGCGTGCGCGCGCTCGAGGCGTTCGGCCGTACCCCGGCCGCTTCGGAATTGCAGGATCCGCGCTTGGTCGGTCCCGACGTTCGGCCGGTGTTGGAAGCCGTCGGTGATTGCTCGGTGGACCACTGCGTCATGGATGCAGAATTCCTGAAAGACACGGGTTTCGTTGTGGTAGCGCCACATCCGTACTTCCCTCGGCTGCGGCTCGAACTCGACAAGGGCCTCGGCTGGAAGGCGGAGGTGGAGGCCGCCCTGGAGCGCCTGCTGGAAAACGCGCACCTGGAGCAGCCGGTCGGCGCCGGGTCCACGACCTCGGGCGCCGGGTCTACAACAGCGAATGCGCCCGAAACCCCCGGGGTGATTAGTACCTAGGAACCGCCGAGTTGGCTGGTGCGTTCCACCGACAGTTCGTGGGCCAGCAACTCGGCGAAAGTGAAGGTGCCGGTGGGGCGGTCGTTCTTGCCCAACAGGTAGAGCCGCTTGACGGCGGCGAGGATGCCCTCGGCGATGGCGTCGCGGGCCTGCGTCGAGACCAGCATCGAGCGGTCCCGAGGGTTGGTGATGTAGCCGACGTCGACCTGTACGGTTGGCATCCGGGTCAGGCGCAGCAGATCCCACGTCCTGCCGTGCGTGCGGCAGTCCCGTAAACCGGTGCGGGCCACCACTTCTCGCTGGATGAAGTCGGCGAGGTTGCGCCCAATGGTCGACACCGAACCGTGCGAGTTGCCGAAGTGAAAGCTAGCCACCCCGTTGGCGGCCGCGCTGGCCTGACTTTCGCAGCGCAGGCTGATCATCAGGTCGGCACCGACATTGTTGGCGGTGGCGGCGCGTTCGGCATCGAGGGGACTGCGGTTGACCGGTCGCGACAGGAAGGTCTCCATGCCGATCGCGGCCATCCGTCCTTCCAAGCGGCTGCCCAAGTCCCACAACACATCTGCTTCGCTGATCGGCCCCGACGGGCCCTGCATGATGGTGCCGTGGTCCGCGCCGCCGCGGCCCGGATCGATGATGATCCGCTTGCCCGACAATCTGGGACCGGATGAGCGCACCAGCTCCTCTTCGCGGAGCGCATGCGGAGATCCGCCGGTGACTCGCGAACTCAGGAAATGAAAGGAGCGCAACGTTTCTGGGCCGCAGATACCGTCGGCGGACAGGCCGTACTCACGCTGGTACGACATCAACGCGTTGTGCGTCTGCAGTCCGAAGTATCCATCGACCAGGCCGGTGTAGAAGCCCAGATCCTGCAGTCGCGCCTGCAGCGTGGCCACGTCGTCACCGAACAGGGGTGCGCCGAATTGGTGATACAGCGTGCGGGCACCAAGCCGGTACGACGCCTCTTTGAGCGCCCGGTAGGTGGCCTCGCCGACGATACCGTCCACCAGCAGACCGCGATGCTGCTGAAAGGCACGTACCGCTTGGTCGAGTTCGGCATCGAAGAGTTCGAGGGCCACGTGCCGGCCGGTGTTGAGATCGTCCTCGGAGCTGTCCAGCAGGCCCAGTGTGGCCAGGGTCGCCCGGATCTCGGTCACGGCAGCGCTGTGATCACCACAGCGCAGCGCGTCGCCGTATTCGCGGCGCGGACTCGGCATACCAAGGGCCCTCCGGGACTAATTGACAAGCTCAGATGTGGGCAACAGCTAACGGTATTGTCGCAGACGCTTCGTAAATTCGGGAAAACCGCAGGCTGTGCGCGGGGCGTGGTGCGAAGAATTAAATGAAATCAGCTGAGGTCGGGAACCGCGTCCGAGAGCTCACGCAGTAACGCCGCCTTGCCCTTCGCCCCGACGATGCGCTTCACCGGCTGCCCGCCTTTGAACAGGATCAGAGTGGGGATGGAGACCACCTGGAAGCTCTGTGCGGTTTCGGGGTTGGCGTCCACGTCGAGCTTGGCGACCGTGAGCTGTTCGCCTCGCTCGCTGGCGATCTCCTCGAGAACCGGGGCAACCATCTTGCACGGGCCGCACCAAGTTGCCCAGAAGTCAACCAGCACAGGCTTATTGCTCGACAGCACGTCGGTAGAGAACGACGCGTCAGAGACTTCTATTGTGGCACCGGCTTTTTCGGCATCGGTCATTGTGGTGCTCCAATCAATGTGTCGGTACTGCCCGGAAATTCGGTTGCGTCGCCTTGCGCGGCGACGCTGGACTCTACGTGGTCGGCGAGCCAGCGTTCGGCGTCGATGGCCGCCGAGCAGCCGCTGCCCGCGGCGGTGATGGCCTGGCGGTAGGTGCGGTCCACCAGATCCCCGGCGGCGAACACCCCATCAATCGACGTACTGGTGGTGCGCCCGCGCACCAGCACATAACCCTCGGGATCGGTCTGCAACACCTCGCGCACCAACTCCGAGCGCGGATCATGACCAATGGCCACAAACACCCCGGTCACCGCCAACGTCGACACCTCCCCGGTACCGGTATCGCGCAACCGCAGCCCCGTCACCGTCTCCTTGCCCTCGACCGCCTCGACCGCCTTGTTGGTCACGATGGTGATCTTGTCATTGGCCCGCGCACGGTCCAGCATGATCCGCGACGCCCGAAACTCCTCGCGCCGATGCACCAGGGTCACGCTGCGGGCGAACCGGGTCAAAAACGTCGCCTCCTCCATCGCCGAGTCCCCACCACCGATCACCGCGATGTCTTGATCCCGGAAAAAGAACCCATCACAGGTCGCACACGACGACACCCCACGACCCAGCAACTCCTGCTCACCGGGCACCCCCAAATACCGTGCCGCCGCACCCATCGCCAAGATCACCGAGCGCGCCCGCACCGTCTCACCCTCCGCCGTGGTGACCGTCTTGACCGGACCCTCGAGTGAGACCGACTCGACGTCTTCCATCCGCAGATCCGCACCAAAGCGCAACGCCTGCTCACGCATCTGATCCATCAACTCCGGACCCGTGATCCCATCCCGAAACCCCGGGAAATTCTCCACCTCGGTCGTCGTCATCAACGCCCCACCAAACGACGTCCCCTCAAACACCACCGGCGCCAACTGCGCCCGCGCGGTATACAACGCCGCGGTATACCCAGCAGGACCCGAACCAATAACGATCACGTCATGCACAGTGTCGGCGGTCATGAAAGCCTTTCAAGCGATTCGTCTGTGGATTTGTGTAAACGCCAGCGTAGGCACGGCTGTTCCCGGCTGTGTCGCACCAGCCATGGCACCACATTAAGGGCGGGGAACCTGGGTGTTGGCCAGTAGGCCGGTATCGGCGGCGCTGCAGTTGGGGGAGACCGCAAAGACGGCCAAAATGTGCGGGCTGTCGCCGGGTATCACGAGAACGACGCCGGGCCGGGCGTTGATCTCGACCGGGCGCGCACCGAGGATCGGGGTGGACGCCGGATAGCCGAGGCCGGTGAGGCAGGAGGCACGCCGCGCCGGGTCGCTCAGCGTTCCGTAGTCGGGACTGCGGTCGAGCAGGCCGAGGAGCTCGTGCTGCGAAAGCGGGATCTCCATCGGAGGTGTGGACAGCGTTATGTGCTGGACGTCGCCAGGGGTGTCCGGGACGGGTTCGGGAGCATGCAGGAGGGCGACGGTCCCGAAGCCGATTGCGCAGAGCGCCGCGCACAGGCCCGCGGTGGCCGCGATGGCCCGGGCCGGACGCATGTGTTTGCGGGCGGAGTGAGCGGCCGGTTCCGACGTGTCAGGGGAAGCGGGCGGCGCGGAGCGCAGCGCCGCGGTAATTCGGCCCGTTACCTGCGGGGGCGGGTCGGGCGCGGAGCCCGGATCTGCGCCGACGGCGCCGACGTCGCGGCGCACCCTATTCAGGGCGCCCAGCACGGCGGCGGCATGTGGATCGGCGCGGACCTGACTGCGAACGCGCGCGGCGGCTTCGTCGTCGAGTAGGCCAGCCTGTAGGTCGGCGAGCAAGTCGACGGTCAGCGGTGGGTCTGATCCCGCGCCGCGGTCATCCGCCGGATCGTCGCCCGCTGCATTCATCGGACCCAGTGTCCGTCATGCACGCGCCGATGGCCATGCATGGCCCCGCGGGGCTGGCCGCATGTCGAGCGGTCAGGGCTGGCCGGCGGCGGCGTCGGGCAGGGCGTGGGTGCCGGCGTTGAGGTAGCCCAGCAGCTCGGCGAGCCGAACCCGGCCGCGAGCACACCGGCTCTTGATCGTGCCCTCGGCGACGCCGAGCAGGCGGGCGGTGTCGGCCACCGAGTAACCCTGCATGTCGACGGCCACCACCGCGGCGCGCTGCTCGACGGGAAGCCGCATCAGGGCGCGCTGCACCGCCAGCTTGGTCTCGACCTGAGCCGTGCGATCGGCCACCGGATAGATGTCTTCCAGGGGCACGGTCGGGTGCGCTTTGGTACGACGAAGCCGGTCCAGGCAGGCATTGACGACAATGCGATGCAGCCAGCTGCCGACGGCGGCGTCATGCCGGAACCCGCCCGCGCCGCGGTGCGCGGAAAGCATGGCATCTTGCAGTGCGTCTTCCGCGTCCTCGGGGGTGCGGGTGGTCAGCCGGGCAAGCCGGTGCAGGTGGCGCCGGTGACGGTGGAAGAGCTCGCTGAAGGCGTACCGGTCACCGGCCACATGGGCTGCCAGGAGTTCGGCGTCGCTGCGCTCGTGCTTGGCATTTCTCCCGAGGCCCACGGCCGGACATTAACTAATCGCCTATCGCGCGGCACTTCACTCGGAACGGTTATGTGAGTGGGCGGCTCAGGACGCGGCCTGGACCGTGATCTCCGAAAAACCGGCTTGGCTCTTGCCGTTGGTGGACCCCAGTGTGGAGATCCACACCAGCAGATTCGACGTCGGCGAGCCCGCCTTGACCGGGATTGCGTTGTGCCCGGGCTTGAGGGTGAAGGCAGGGGCTAAGACGGTTGTGTCGTTGAGGCTGGACGGCGACGGCGAGGATGCCGCCCGGATCTCGACCTTGGTCCCGCTGCTCGGGGTGTCGATGTTGACTTGGCCGACGACGGTGGGGCTGGGCAGCTGCAGGATCAACCCCTCGCCCTGTTTGAAACTGGGGAAGGGCACAGCGTCGGTGTAGACCTCGGTCGCCCAGGCCGTCGAGGGATCGCCGTCGATGGCCTGCCCGGCCGTCCCCGCGTTGTCGGCGTCGCCGTCGGGGGAGAAGACCGTCGCTTTGGTGGGTTTGACGACGCTGCCCGCGGCCGCCGGCGGGGCGCTCGACGACGCCGGCGCGGACGAGGACGACGAGGGGCCGTTCAGCCCGAGCTCGTCCTTGTTCAGGCCACCGCCGACGTTGCCGAAGATCTTGCTCACGATCGACGCCAGCACGAGCAGTGCCACCACGATGACGGCGAGTCCGGCGCCGACCCCGATGAGCACGTTGCGCCGCCGCCGGGCCAAGGTCTCCTGCCCTTGAGCGGGCGAGATCAAAGCTGTCGAGGGTGAGGGCGAATCGTCGATGGGACCGAGGACCTCGGTGCGGTCGGCGACCGCGGTGGCCTGCTGCAGCAGGTTCAAAAGCGTTGAGGCGCTGCGTATTCCACCGTCCTCTTGGACCGCCCGAACGGCGACCGCGGAGATCTGGAAGGGGATATCGCGGTCGACGGTCATCGGCTCGACGGGGTTGCCGGAGGAGTCGCGTTCGGCCGCCGCGAGTCCGCTGCGCACCCCGCTCTCCACGATGGGCCACCGATTGACCAGCAACGCGTAGAGCGCGGCGCCGATGCCGCGGATGTCGTCCTGCGGGTTCGCGTCGGGCATGGTCGCCGGGTAGGCCAGGACGACGTCGCCTTCGATGCTGACTCGCACTCGGCTGGGGTGGTCGATGGACAGGGCGACGCCGGCGCGGTGGGCCGCGTCGGCGGCGGCGGCCAGCGACTGCATGGCTCGTACGGCGCCCACCGGCGACGGTGCGGTGTCAGCGACCTCCTGCAGCGAGCCGCCCCGGATCCATTCGGAGACCACCAGGCCGCCGGACCCGGTGTGGACGACGTCGAGGACGCGGGCGATACCGGGTTTGTCGATGCGGCTGAGCCGCAAGGTGCGCGACAGGATCTCCTGCAGAACCTCGTCGGGCAGGGCGCCGTCCGGGTCGACGAAGGTCAGCGCCACCTGCCGGTCCAGCGCGGTGTCGAGCGCTTGCCAGAACTGCAGCGGCGGGGCGCCGCCGTGGAACACCAGCAGTCGGTACCGACCGCCGGCGATGCGTGCGCCGGGGACCAGGTGCAGGTCGTCTCCCGGGGAGTCCGCCGCACGGCCGCGCGGCGCTTCGAACGGGGTCTGTGCGTGCCGGGAACCAGGGATATCGCCGTTGGACTTGTCCGACGGGCGCGGAAGGCTGGGCCGCTTTGGCTCGTCGGAGGGAATGTCGGGCTGGAAGTCGTCGGCGATCGGGCGCGGCAGTGGGGCGCCTGAGCCTGCACCAGGCCCAGAGCTGGGGGCTGCGCTCTCCATCGGGCGGTCAGTCACCTCCGGTCCTTTCACTAGCCGGGCTCGGTTTGCCCGCTCCGGAGGCCTGCGCCGGATCGGCTCCTGGACCGCACTTACCCCAGGCGGGGACGAATTCCTCTGCTCAGGGTACGTGACCGGGCGCCGGTGAGACGATCGATCCTTCGCACTCGGTTTGCGAGGGCGCGGTCCGCGGCCTGTGATGCGGTACCGGAGGGCGTCGAGCGCCGCGCGCGCCTCGGGCACCTGTGCGCGCAGCATGACCGCGGCAGTGATGGGCAGCATGATCAGTCCCAGCACGAACAGGCGAACCAGGGAACCGGCACCGCCATGGTCGGTAAGGGTTTCCAGGCCGAACAGGCGATCGACCACATGGGCGATCAACCCGGCCAGCATGGACGCGGTGAGCGTCACCAGGATCGTCCGGACTTCGCCGACGCCGATCAGGTGGCCACCGGCCGGCAGTAGGGCGCGTCGCAGCAGGACATAGCCGATGATGGCGCCGGCGAGGAATCCGACGCCGTTGGCCAGCCCCAGAAAACCGGCCACCAGCTTGGGGTCGTCGGTGAGGTGCGGCGCCAGCACCGAGCCGACGATCTTGACGGCCGTGATGACCAGGATGATGACGATCGGCGTCCACGGCTGTTCGCGTGCGTAGAACACCCGCAGCTGCAGGAGCACCAGCCCATAGGGGATCAGCGTGAAGGCCGAGAGGGTGATCGCGGCACCCAGGTATCCGGCGTCGACGTTTCCGAAATGGCCATAGGCGAACAGGGCGCTGCCCATGGCGGGGCCGCCGACGGTCATGAACGCCACGATCGGGATCAGCGTGATCAGCGTCAGCCGGGTGGCCAACGACAGGTCGCCGAGCACAGCCTCGGTGTCGTCGGCGGCGGCGTTGCGGCTCAGTCGTGGCATCACGACGGTCAGTACCGTCACGCCGATCATGCCGAACGGCAGCATCAAGACCAGCCAGGTGTAGTTGTAGATCGCGGGGCCCGATGCCGCTGCGGTGCTGGCGATCTGGTTGCCGACCACCAGGCCGAGCTGGCTGATCAGTACGTAGAGCACCATGGCGGCGGCCATCGTGCCGAAGCGCTTGAGGCGCTGGTCGATTCCCCACAGGGGGCGCAGGTCGACGCGCTGGCGCCGCAGCGCCACCAGCAGCAGCCCGGTTTGGGCGAACACGCCCAAGGTGGTGCCGACTGCGAGCACCAGCAGCTTGGCATTGCCCATCCGGACGGGATCGACCGACAGCTCACCGGGAACCAGCGCGTAGACCCCGAGGGTGACCAGTGCGACGACGTTGTTGACGACCGGCGCCCACGCTGTGGGCCCAAACACGTTGCGGGTGTTCAGGATCGCCATGAACACCGATGTCAGCCCGTACGCGAGGACCTGGGGGAGCAGCAGGTAGGCGAAGGCGATGGTCAGTGGCTCGTTGACCTGCGGGTTGCGGCCCAGCATCAACCGCACCAGCAGCGGGGCGGCCACCACCGACAGCGCTGTGGCGAAGATCAGCAGCGCCGTCGTCAGCGTGACCAGGCGTCGCACGAACGCCGCCCCGCCATCGGGGTCGTTTTGCTCCGCGCGCGCCAGCACCGGCACGAAGATCGCGGTGAACGTCGCCTCCAGCACGAGCGCCGCCACCAGGTTGGGCAGCTGGTTGGCCACCGAGAACGCGCTCGACAGCGCGGCGCCCAGGATCGCGGCCAACAGCACCACCCGGGCGAAGCCCGTCAGCCGGCTGATCAACGTGGCGAACGCCATCGCCCACGACCGCGACACCAGCGCGGCGTCAGACAACTCGGGGCGGCGACGATCGATCTCGGCGGCAACGGGCGGCAGGGGACCGGTCGGCGGTGACCCCGGCACCCGGGAATGCCGCGACGGCTCGGGCAGGCGGTGGTGTGGTTGGGCCTGCCGATAAGTGGGCGTCATACGCGGTGCTCGTGTTCGACCCGGTTGTCGGCGTCGTCGGGGTCAGCGGCGTGCCGGGCATCGGGTGGGTCGGGGCGGTCCAGGTCCGCGCGGTCGGGCTGGCCACGGAAGCGGTGCCACAGCCGCCGGCCGGCCAGCAAGATCAGGACCGCCGCGGCGGACAGCGTGATGGCGAACAGGACTTTGCCGTAGGCGTTGGAATGCACCGACAACCGCACCGGCTCGCCCAGCCGCAGACCGTCGGGGGTCCGCAGGGTCGCGTCGACGGCGACGCGCTGGGTGAAGTTCACTTCGACCGGGATGCGCAGGGGCAGGTAGCCCGGCGGCAGTTCTATCTGGCCGATGTCGGTGACGTTCATCCCCGGTGGGGCATCGACATGCAGCCGCACCCGAATCGGCACGGCCAGGCCGTTGTGCAGCGCCAGCGGCAGCGGGCTGTGCTCGGTGGCCAAGGTGTAGGAGCCGCCCGGGTTGACGATCGTCACCGCGCCGAACAGGTCGTTGATCGTCTTGCCGACCACCGCCAGGCGTTGCTGGGCCAATCCGTTGCGGGTGTCGGGCGGTTCGGACTGGCTCAGCGCGCGCAGCATGTCCTCGCGCAGCGGGGCGGTGTACTGGACGCCCGTGAGCCCGGTGCGATCGTCGGCCATCAGTGCTGACGTCAATCCCCACAGCCGGCCGACCTGCCCCGTGATGCCGGCCGTGACGTCGTCGGTGAACTGGCCGGGTGCCGAGGCGTAGTTGCCGACCTTTCCCTGCAGTTCGGTACGGGCTTGGTTGGCGTCGGCGACCACGACCGGCAGCGGGCGCGGCAGTGCCAGGCCGGAGCGGATGGTGGTGGTCAGCGCGGTCAGGATGACCTGGGCGTCGTCGGCTTGCAGATTCCACGTCGACGGCGGGACCAGGATCTGGGTGCGCGGCTCGTCTCGATCCAGCGCGTGCCAGAAGATCGAGCCCAGCGCGTCTTGGCGCCGGGCAGTCACCGAGTCGTGTCCCAGACGAACCGTCAGGGACGAGTCCAGGTACGTCGGGACCCCGGGGGTGGTGCCCGCCCCGGCCAGCGCGGCCCCGACGGCGGGGTCGAACGGCGCGACCACGACCTGCGGAGACAATCGTCGCGGGGCGGTGTCGACGCCGCCCTCAAAGGAGCCCTGCGACCCGTCGGCTGACAGGTCGGCGGCGGCGATGGCGACAGTGTTGTCGTTGGCGCTGAGCAACTTGGCAGCGCGGCTCGTCAGCGGACCGTCCGGCACCAGCGTGGCGCCGCGAATGGAGGAGACGTCCAGAATTTTGTCGATGATGCTGTTGGCGTTGGTGGTGGCGATGGCGCTCAGTCCCGGATCGTTGACGCGCTGGACGGCATCCAGGTCGGCTTGCGCGTAGGGCAGCGGGGCCACGCAGGTCCGGTGCGCCAGGGCGCGTAGGCGGTTCAGCCAGTCGGTCGCCGCGGCCTGCCCAGCGCCCGGGTGGGTGGGGGTGCCGGGCAGTTGCGCCGAGTCGTCCGGGGAGTTGGACACGACATAGCCGGCCGTCATCGCATTCACCGTGACCAGCAGATCGGGGTCGATTGCCAGGCACAGCGCCCGGCCGACGGCGCCGTCGGGGTCGATATCGTGACTGGTGGCGACTTCGGCGGAGGCCAGCAAGATGTCGAGCCTGCCGCCGCCGGCCAGCGAGGTGGCCAGGTCGTCGTCGACCAGCCGCACCGGGATGGTTCCGCCCGGCACGCCGGGAGCCAGCCTTGGCAGGTCGGCCAGCGGCCACAGCATGGTGATCAGCACCGGCTTAGAGGTGTCGGGAGCGACGGCGGAGCCCAGGTCGTCGGCGCGGTCGGGCGGCACTCCCACGACCGGCAGCAGAAATCGCGCGTTGTCCAACCGGGCGGGTGCGCCGTAGTCCGGCGTGCCGTTCACGTTGACCAGGACCGGGTAGATGCCGGGCTTCTCCACTCCCAGCGACGCCTTGGTCAGGGCGCGCAGCGGGGCCGACAGGGTGAAGCCGACTTCTTGGCCGCGCTGTAATTCGGGCGCCACTGTGAGGAAGTCCGCGGCGGCCTGATATCCATCGGTCTCACCGTCCAGCGTGGTGCGCAAGCCCGCGGAGGCGGTGACGGCGCCCGCGTGCTCGAGGCGGACCATGACGTCGCGGACCGGCCGGTCACCGATGTTGGTCACCATGCCGCTGACGGTCACGACGGGCGGACTGGTCGTGGTGACCACGTCGGGAGTGACTTGATCGATGCGAACCCGGACGAACGGTGTCACCCCGGGCTCGCCCGCCGACGCGCGAGGCATCACCGGCCCGGTGAGCACCGCGAGTCCGGCCACGATGGCGAGCACGGCGGCGATACGCATCAAGCCGGCCCACCGGAGACGCGGAGCTGTCACGGCCCCGGTCCGTGGCCGTTCTTCCGGCCCGCGGCCGGTTTGTCAGAATGCCGAGTCCGCGAATGCGTTTGCGGGCGGCGCCGCGGCGAACTGGGCGGCAGCGGAGGAAGGGAAGCCGGACCGTCACTTTGCAGCTTGTCGATCAGCTCATCGGCCACGCGAGCGAGGCGGCGTTCGTCGGCGTAGGCCAGCCGCGACGGCAATTCGCCCATCGGCACCCAGGCCACCTCGGCGACTTCGAGATCCTCGTCGGACAGCTCACCGCCGGAGAAGCGCATTAAGTAGTGGTGCACGGTCTTGTGCACGCGACGGCCATCGGTGACGAACCAGTAGTCGATGCGTCCCAGCGCGGCCAGCACGCTGCCCCGGATCCCGGTCTCCTCGGCTACTTCTCTGATGGCGGTCTGCTCGGCGGTCTCACCGAGTTCGATGTGTCCTTTGGGCAGAGACCACAGCATCCGTCCGCGCCGGTCGATCCGTCCGATCAGGGCGGCGACCTGAGACTCGCGCGGTCCGTCGAGACCGTCGATGACCAGGCCTCCGGCGGAGGTTTCGTGCACGGTCCGCAGCTGGTCCGGTCCGCGCCGAGACGGCCGCGGTCGGCGCGCTTTGGTGGCTGTCGAATCCCCGGTCGCTTGACCGACGGCTTGGTTCTCGGACGAAGGCGGGGTGCGACGGCCGCGGCGACGCCCCCGGCGCCGACGTGGTTTGCCTTGTTCGCCGTCCGACACCCAAGCGATAGTAGCTGGCACGACATGTTCTCCCGGAGATACTCGCCGCGGGGTGAACGCTCGAGGTCACGGCGCGGGTTCAGGTTCTGCCCGGTGTCCGGCCCGTGACTTCGGTCAGATGGGGCCTAACGCGTGGGCGAGAACAAAAGCGGGAACGAAGATCAGGATTGAGATTGGTCCTGACAGGCTGCCGATCATCATTCCGCGGCCGACCTGCCCCCATCTACCGGGCGCCCTCGCAATAAGGGCGCTGACTGCGACGTATGCCAGCGTTATCGGAAGAACGAAGATGAGGAGCGGCCATATCGACACGGCGATGAGCCAGGTGATGAGATCGACCACGAAAAGGTGGACTATCGCTATGGCGAAAGTCAGTGGCCCATACCGATCGTTCGCTCTGCCCGCGTAAGGTCTTTCTGCCATTGGTGACCTTCTAGCGCAGGAATACGTAGGCGAACAGTATTCCACCAACGAGCACTACCACCGAGCAGCTCGAAATGCTGATGCCAAGAGCACGACTACGCGGTGCGGGCGACTTCAGCAGCGCGATGCCGAGGAGCAGCGCCGCCAAGGTCGTGATGACGGTTGAGGTCAGCATCCACGCTCGTTCACCTGCGTACGCACTATGGGTTTCGAACGGCCATTTGCCCAGCAACCACATCGTGACAAGCAGCGTCGCGCATATCAGTTGGACGACAAAAGGTGCCGACCATGTTGCCGTGCGCCAGGCGCGCGCATCGAGTACGGGTAGCCGGTCGAACAAAGGCATCTGAGTAGCTTTCCTGTCTGTGGACGATCAGGCCGGTACTGCCGCTCCGCTTGGCAGGGGAGGAACCGACGGGGGCTGGGTCACTGGGCCGAATTCCGTTGGCGGCAGCGGCGTGGGCACGTCGTATTCGGGATTCCAACCCCCACTATCGAACGGAGCGAATGCCCTGCCGCCCAGTGCGCCGACGTCGTGGTGGAAGGGAAGGTTGAACATCGGCCCCACGGAGCTGCCTGCCTGAGCTGGGTCGATCAACAACATACGTGTACCGCCGCCCGGAAAGTCCTGATAAGCCTCGAGGGACGGGTAATCAGTGCGGGTGCCATTGACTTGGACACCTTGCGGCCCTGGGGTGAAAACTAGGTCACCGTTGACGGTGATCGTGTGGCCCGCCAATGGCCCATTTGTATCGGCGGTAATGCTTGGAGCGAATGGATTGCCTGCATCATATTTGACGCGAACCGACCCGTCGGCTAGCTGGGTCACGCTGCCTTTCGGTGTGCCAACCTTGACCGTGCCCGGCGCCCCGGTAGAAGTTTCTTCGACAGACGGATTCTGACGCAGGATCACGAGCCCGTTTTCGTAGTCGATGTAGGTCGTTACCTTGGTGTCCTCGGGGTCGAAATGTTGATCGGCCGCACGGTTGTTACCAAGATCCCGTTTTCCAGTAAGGGAACTCGTCACATCCCGCTGCTCGATCCACTGTGAGACGCGCACTACTCCCTGTCCGGGCACTGGGCGAATCTTTACCACCTCGATCTGCGATTGAGCGCCCTTGAACTTCGGATCATAGGTCTGTGGGTCCAAAGCGGCCGCGGTCTCCCAATCAGCCGCCGATGTCGGCTCTCGGCCGAAGACTTGCTTGAATGCCTCGATCTGGTTCTGGCGGCGTTGGTCCTGCGAGGGCGATTCCGGAATGTCGGCATCGAATGCCTGGATCGGCGCGTCGTATCCGTCTTGCTTTCGGAGATTGGTCATCGACCGGCGCAACTGTTGAGAATACCGATCACGGATTTGCGTCAGTTTGCTCAGCGACGCCTTGGTGTCGTCGATCGCATCCTTCTCGAGTCCATCGATGTAGTGCTTGAGCAGTCGCCTCTCGGAGGCCGCTAGTTGAGAGCTGTTCTCCAGCTCGATCGCCTCACCAATTTGGTCATCGAGATCTTGGAGCGCTCCTTCGAGCGATGAAATCTCGCCCTCTCCGGACCGTTGGGCCTCGGCCAATGTGGCCGCCACGTTTTCCAGATCGGCACCGATCTTGGGCAACTGAGTTGCTTGTACCCCGAGTGAATTCGTGGCCCGCTGTACCTCGGCAGAATCGCTGACTGGATTCTCACCGTTCTCGCGTGTCCAAGCCTTCTCGAAGCGACTCCGCGCCAGGTTGAACGCGGCTTCCGCTTCCCCCGTGGAGTGTCCGGCGTCATGAAACGCTTTTGCGAGGTTCGAGATCTGGGCCGGCCGGCCGCTCTGCAGTGTGGCATTGATCTTCCACGGGTCCCCACCCGCGAACATGATTAGTGCGCCCTTGCTTATGTATCGGAGATGCACCGCATCGTCCCGCCGCTCACCTTTCTCGTCGGACGTAAGGCTACTGACAGGCTGCGCCGGGTCAATTCACCTTTGGTGACGTGCGAGGCTCCTCACAGGGGCTTTTCGTCTGCGGCCGACTAGGCTGATCGAACGTGCCTGACGCTGCCCGGGATGCCGACCTGCTGACCGCCGCCGCGGTCGCCCTGAATAGGCATGCGCCCATGCTGGCCGAGCTCGGCTCCGCTTTCGATACCGCGGGCCGCCAGCTCTACCTCGTCGGCGGTTCGGTACGGGACGCCTTATTGGGCAGGTTGAGTCCCGACCTGGATTTCACCACCGACGCACGCCCCGAGCAGGTGCAACAAATCCTGCGGGGCTGGGCCGACAATCTCTGGGACACCGGAATCGAATTCGGCACCGTCGGCGTCGGCAAGGACGACCAGCGCCTCGAGATCACCACCTTCCGCGCCGACACCTACGACCAGGTGTCGCGGAACCCCGAGGTGCGCTTCGGCGAGCGCCTCGAGGACGATCTGGTGCGACGCGATTTCACGGCCAACGCGATGGCCGTGCGCATCACGCCGGAGGGACCGGGCGAATTCCTGGATCCGCTAGGCGGTTTGGCGGCCCTGCGCGCGCGGGTGCTGGACACCCCTGCGGCGCCGGAGGTGTCCTTCGGCGACGACCCGTTGAGGATGTTGCGCGCGGCGCGGTTCGTCTCGCAGCTCGGCTTCGTTGTCGCACCTCGCGTGCGAGAGGCGATCGATCGGATGGCCTCGCAGCTCGCGCGGATCAGCGCCGAACGGGTGGCGACCGAACTGGACAAACTGGTGCTCGGCCAGGACCCGACGGCCGGCATCGACCTGCTGGTGCAGACGGGCATGGGTGAGGTGGTCCTGCCCGAGGTCGGTGGCATGCAGCTGGCCATCGATGAACATCACCAACACAAAGACGTCTACCAGCATTCGCTTACCGTGCTGCGCCAGGCGATCGCCTTGGAGGACGGCGGCCCGGATCTGGTGCTGCGTTGGGCAGCGCTGCTGCATGACATCGGCAAGCCCGCGACTCGGCGTCATGAAGCCAACGGCGGCGTGAGTTTTCATCACCACGAGGTCGTCGGCGCCAAGATGGTCCGAAAACGGTTGCGGGCATTGAAGTATTCCAAGCAGATGATCGATGACATCTCGCAACTGGTGTATCTGCATCTGCGGTTTCACGGCTACGGGGACGGGAAGTGGACCGATTCCGCGGTGCGCCGCTACGTCACCGATGCCGGCCCGCTGCTGCCCCGGCTGCATAAGCTGGTGCGAGCCGACTGCACGACCCGCAACAAGCGCCGCGCCGCACGGCTGCAGGCCAGTTACGACCGGCTCGAGGCGCGAATCGCCGAGCTGGCCGCCCAAGAGGACCTGGCGCGGGTACGCCCCGATTTGGACGGCAACCAGATCATGGAGCTACTTGGCATCCCCGCCGGCCCCGAAGTCGGCGAGGCATGGCGATTTTTGAAAGAGCTCCGGTTGGAGCGCGGACCGCTCGACAGCGACGAGGCCGCCGCGGAACTGTTGGCGTGGTGGCGATCTCGGGGGAACGAGTAGCGGCATCCACGCGTCGGAATACGCATGGATTACTGCATGGCAAGCGATAGCGGCGCTGCCGCCATTTGGCACGCGCAACCCGACCTTGATCTGAACGGCGACGGTCGATTCGAATCGATCGGGCTGGATTTCGACCACGACGGTCTGCGCGACGACGCGCTCGCGGATCTCGACGGCGACGGCCTCGTGGATCATGCGGTGCTCGATCTCAACAACGACGGCAGCCCCGAGGCGTACTTCACCGACGACGGTTCCGGGACGTGGGCTGTGGCCATGGACCGCGGTGGTCAATTGCGCTGGTTCGGCCTCGACGGCGTCGAACACACCGGCGGTCCCCTGGTTGACTTCGACGGGCATGGGCGCACCGACGCGCGCCTCATCGATACGGACGGCAATGGGCTGGCGGACCGTGTCCTGCGATCTGATGACAACGGCGTGACCGGATATGTCGACACCGATGGCGATGGCAAATGGAACGTCCGGCTGACCGACACCGACGCCGACGGTCTCGCCGACGGCGCAAGTTCCCTGTGAGGATGGTGTCGACCTAGCGACGGCGCATGTTACTGCGCCACTTGAGCATTCCCTTCCTCGTCGCCGAGGCGCGCGGCGATCCATGGTCGACCAACGCCAGCCTGCAAGCCGGTCGCCCCGCACAGATCTCGCGCTGGCGCAGGCGTTCCGTGACGCCGGGTTAAGTACGGCGGAGGCCGGCCACGAATTCGAGAACGCCCGGCGCCGGTTCGAGGCGTCTTGGAACCAGCAGAACGGCGAGCATCCGATCAACGACGGCGACGAGGTACAGCGGGTCGCCCGGTCATTGGGTCTGCAGGCCGAGCAACTGCCAAAGATCGCAATCGGTTTGGAGAATATCGCCGCCGCACTGGCCGAGGCTCAACGTGCGTCCGCGTGGTACCTCGCAGCGCTGGAGTACGACCTCGAGGACATCGATTACGAGCTTTGCGATGCCCTCGCAGACGACGACCGCTGCGCGGCCGACGATTTGCGCGTGGACGCGGTTACCGAGACGACGGCGATAGTGCTGGTGCTGAGCCAGGTTCGCGACCGGTACTCGGCCGTGCTCACGGCCGGGTTAGCAGATCTGCGTGCCGACGGGGCGGACCCGGCCGAGATCCGCGGCGTCGACGAACTGTTGATCCCGTGGTCGGGCGATCCGGAGGAAGTCAGGCGATGGTGGGACTCGTTGAGGGCCAACCAAAAGCGCCTGCTGATCGACCAACACCCCGACGAGTTGGGCAACCTCAACGGCGTGCCGGCCGACGTGCGCGACTCGGTGAATCGGGCGGCGATGGAAGACGACCTGTGCCGGGTCGAAGACGCCGCGCGTCGGCGCGGGCTAATCCCCTCGACGCTCCGCGACGACGCGCTCAACAACCGGAACGCTGATGTGTTCACCAATCCCGGCGATTACGGACTGTGCGCCGCCGATATCACCCGATACCAAAACGCGGTGAAAACCAGTGACTTCCTCGAGCGCGACGAAAGATCCGAGCTACCGGGCGGGCTACCCGTCATGTTGTGGGCCTACGACCCGCTGGCTTTCAACGGCAAGGGCAGGGCCGCCGTGGCGATCGGCAACCCGGACAAATCCCGCAACACGGCGGTGATCGTCCCCGGCACCAACAGCAGCGTGCGGGGAGGGTGGATGTCCGACGGGACCGACGACGCCACCAACCTGTACGAACAGGCTGCGAGGGCCGACCCGCAGCGTTCCACCGCGGTGTTGGCCTGGATGGGTTATGACGCACCCGAATTCGGTCAACCGCACTGGCAACAAGCCATTACCGACCCCTCCGCATTGGAACAGGTCGGAACCCCTTGGCGGGCGAGGCAAGCGGGTGCACTGCTGGCCGCCGATGTCAACGGCCTGGCTGCGACGCATGACGGACCGACGCCGGCGCATGTCACAGTCCTCGGACATTCCTACGGCTCCACGACCGTGGCCGATGCGTTCGCGAACAGCGGCATGCGCGCCCACGATGCGGTGCTAACCGGTTGCCCGGGAACAGATTTGGCGAATCGCGCCGCAGACTTTCATCTCGATGGCGGCAGGGTGTATGTGGGTGCCGCTTCGACCGATGCGATCAGCTGGATCGGCGAGGCGCGCAGCGGCCTCCCGAACGGACTGAACGAGGCGCTCGGCGGACCGGTGGGGCCTTTGGCCGGCTTAGGCACTGACCCGGCGCATGCGGGTTTCGGGGCGGTGCGGTTCCACGCCGAGGTCGCCGGGTCGCACAGCGTCATTCCATGGTTCACCGACCACTCGCATTATTACGACGTGGGCAGCGAGTCGCTGCACAACGTGACCGAGATCGTCATCGGGCACGGCGATCGCCTTGCTGGCGAAGGGATGCTGGCGCGGGATCGAGCCGCAGGTCGGATCGCCTTTCCTCTCGAGGTGCGCACGCCCTTGGGGACGGTTTCGCTGCCGCGTGTCGGGATCCAGGTGCCCGTCACTGTCGACCCGGAATGGGACCGACCCGCGCGGGCGGTCACCAACGGTCATGGGTTCTAGTGCGCCTTTGCCGCGGGCCGGTGCTGGCCGGGGTCGCCGGTGGTGAATTGACCACCCCTGAACCGGCATTTAGCCTCGTCAGCAGGCAGTTGAGACTCGGAAGGAGTGCCGATGTTCGTCGATACGGAGCTTTTGCATTCCGGAGGCAACCAGTCCCACCGCGCGGGAGGGCACGCCCAGGAAGGGGCGGATCAGCTGGCAGGCGGAACCGTGGCATCGGGAATGTTCGGGGACTTCGACGCGGCCAATGCCTTTCACGGGGCGGTTTCGGCCGCGCACGGGCACCATGTGAAAACGTTGCAAGCCCACAGTGAAACGCTCACAGGCGTCGGCACCAAGGCACACCATGCGGCCAACGGATTCACCAACATGGATAAGAACAACGCCACCGAAATGCAGGCGTTGCGACCGAATGCTGGTCCTTCCACACGGAGCGTGTAGAGAGCGCCAGTGACGGAGGACCCACCTTCACATCCGGACTCGGGGTCGCATGTCGTTCCGCCTGTGCGGCAATGGGTGCCGGGCCATACCGCGCCGCAGCCACGTTCACGCATGTGGCCGGCGATCGCTGTGGGTGCGCTGGTAGCGATCCGACTCGCAAAATCTCGGTGATTGGCGAACTGTTCAATAGGTAGTCGGCTCGTGTATCCCCATACTCGGGATACTGTTTTGAAAGCTACGCGGCGATTGAAGGAGGGTTTATGGCGGCCGGTTTGCCTCCAACTCCTGGAAATGGACCAGCCGCAAGCGCTCCCAGCCCAGCGCAATGGTCAGCCGGATTTCCGATTTAGCCGCAACTACGCTCGCGGACATGGCCGTCGGTGGTCTTGGCTGGGCTAGCCACGATAGTGGCTCTAAATCGACCAATAGCTACGAAACCAACACCTGCAATTAGTCCACCGACCTTCAGTGCGGCCCAGACGACTGCAGCGCAACGCCAATTGTGCGACACATAAACGGTCGGCGCGCGGTCAGTGCAAGCTGATACGAACGGCCACGATGTTTCATTAGGCCGCATCGCACTTACTAATGCTGCGGCAATGCTCGATGATGCGGCCGGCAATCCAGCCCTCGGCGCAGCGATTCGCGATTCCGCCCACGCGTTAGCCGCTTCATATCGCGAGGGAACGGCTATGGGAAATAGGGACGTTGTCACCGGTACACGGTTTTAAGCCGCACTTGACGACATCAATGCGAAGGACGCTGCGATGACGAAGGTGTGCGGTGGCTGACTTCGGACCTGCGCCGCCGGCCAACAATCGCCCGGCGGCCCGTCCTCCCTTAGCCCGCTAGACGGCTCGGTGCATGGCCGGTAGCAGCTCGATGGCTAAGCTCTTAGCGACTCGGTGTAAGTCGTGCGCTGGCAAGATCATTCGTCAAGTCGTTCAGCCTCCATGAGAAAGTGCTCCGTCAGAATACGAACCCAGCGAAGGAAAACGCCCCACAGTGAATTGCTGATGTGCGGCCGCCTGCTCCACTATTGAAGGAAAGGCAAAGGTCGCCTGAACAATGGTGGCGCACACGGGCTTGCCGACTAGAGGAGAACATATGATGGGAGACCGGCCTTCGGGCCATGGTGAAGGGCCATCGGTCCCGAAGCCAGCTGGAAGCTGGCCGCCGCCGCATCCTTCGCAGCCAGTATCCCGTCCACGCCCATGGATGGCGATCGCGGTAGTTGTGACCGCCGCAGTAGCTGTTGCTGCGTTGGTCGTAGCACTCACACGGCCGACGGCTTTGCAGTCGTCAGCCACTACCACTACGACGCCCACCCATACGCAGGCGGAGACCGCCGCAGCGCAACAGCGACTTTGTGACACTTACAGGGTGGCCGCGCGGGCTGTGCAAGTTGACACCAATGGCAGCGATAAAGCGTTCGCACGCATCGCGCTTACGAATTCCGCCGTCTTGCTCTACAACGTTTCTAATGACCCGGCTCTCGACGACCAGCATCGGAGCGCCGCCCAGGCTTTAGCGACGGCATACCTGACGGACACGGCGAAAAGCAGCGAAGGAGCCGCTACTGAGTCGGAATTCCAAGAGGCGGTCGCCGACGTGAACGCCAAGGATGCCGCGATGAAAAAGGTATGCGGTGGCGGTTGATCTTCCGCCTGGCAAGTGGTCAGCTGCGCTCGTCGGTGCATGGTGGCCAACGCCGTCGACGACTTTGCGCGCAGGCGCACAACACTGGAGCCATGCTTCTGCGGAGCAGCAGGGTTATTCGCAACACTTGCGTAATCTATGGACGAAGATCACGGCCCACAACGAGGGCCACACGGCTGACGACCTTATATCCCGATATCAACAGGGCGAGAAGTTCCACCTTGATCTCGCGGAGAAGTACCAGACGAAGGCGGCGGCCTTTAATTTAGGCGCGGACGCGATCGATTATTTGCGCAGCCGCTTGTCGGAGATTGCGAATACGGGCAACAAGGAGATAGACGATATCCTTGCTTCGAAGAAGCCGCCCCCCGAGCAATTGGCAGAAGTGCAAGCTATCCAGGCGCGCTGCAACGCCGATGCGGCGAATGCTAGTCGGGACGCGGCCGACAAGCTCATGGCCGCGACGCAGAAGATCCTCGATGCTGAAGGCGGGGGAGACGCTCGGAGTTGGGCGAAGGCAAATGGTTTCAATGTCGAGGATGCCTCACCGCCGAAACCGATCAGCCAGCATGACTTAAATTCGGCTGGCGGCGGTGTGGGTGGTGGCAATCGTGGTGGCGGTGGCGGTGCGGGCGGCGGTGGACCCCAGTCACCGCCGGCGGGAGGCACCGTCAATAGGGGCGGTGGTGGAATCAACCCGGGCAGCATCCACGGCGCGGGTGGGCAACAGGCGATTCCGGCGGCAGGTGGTGCTAACTGGAGCGGTGGGGGACCCGCGCCAGGCGCACCACCAGCAGCCCCGTCGACAGGCGTGCAAATGCCCGGCGGTGGCGGACCCGTATCGCCAGCGATACCCGGCGTACACGGCGCGCCTATCTCGACCTCACCGGTCGGTATGGGACAGGGACTTCAGCCCGGACTAGGACAAGCCTTCACATCCGGCTTGGCGACCGGGCAGGCGACAGGGCCTGGCGGGCAAGCTTTTACGGCCGGTCCGATACAAGCGATGGAGGCCGGGGGGCCGCAAACTCCTCCAGCGGCGCCGTCAGTGACGCCGACCGTACCCAGTGGGGGAGCATTCATCCCAACGGGTACACCGGTCGACGCGCCCCCGCCGCCGTCACCCTCTCCAGTAGCCACCGGGGGCGCCACATCAGTTGCGCCAGTAGTAACCGGCGGCTCATGGTCGTCGCCCGCACCGACGCTTGGTGGCGCGTCGTCCATTCCCTCAGGACCATTGCCCGCCTACGGTTCTGACCTGCGTCCGCCGGTGGTGGCGCCCCCATCAGTGCCTTCTGCGCCGGCTGGTCCTGTGTCGGGTGCGCCGGTAGCGTCTTCGCCGGCATCATCCCCCTCTGCAGGCGGGGCAGGCGGGACGGGTGGGCCACTTGTCTCTCCGGTGGAACGGACGGCCTCCGGGGCCGCGGCGGGTCAGGCCGGCGCAGGGCCATCGACAATGGCTGGCGCATCGGCAGCTTCCGCGGCGACGGGCGCGACCGCCGGCACGGTGTCAGCACGGACGGCCGAGCAGCAGCGCTTACAGCGCCTCGTCGACGCGGTCGCCCGTCAGGAACCGCGCCTGTCGTGGGCGGCGGGGCTACGGGACGACGGCACCACGACGCTGCTGGTCACCGACCTCGCTGGCGGCTGGATTCCCCCGCACGTCCGGTTGCCCGCCCACGTAACCCTGCTCGAGCCGACAACACGACGCCATGATGCAAACGTGGTGGACTTGCTAGGCGCGATCACAGTCGCGGCTGCGCATCACGCCAACACATATGTCGGCGAGCCGGGCCCGGACGAGCCCGCACTCAGCGGTGACCGGCCTGCCCGCTCGGCTGCGCCTTTAGTCGATGAGCTGGGTCCCACCCTGGTCGATGCGGTGCGGCGCCGGGACGGCCTGCCACGTATCGCTCAGGCCGTCGCGGCGCCCGCGGTGCGAAAAACCGGTGTGTTGGAAAGCGAAACCGAGATGTTGCGCGAATGCGCCGCAGCGATTCAGCGCTCGGTGCTGGCCGCATATCCCAATCACGACCCAGCGGTGGTCGGAGATTGGATGCTCTTGGCGGCCATCGAGGCGCTGATCGATGGCCATGAATACCTCGCGAACTATCACTTGGCATGGTTTGACGCGATCAACCGTCGGAGTGGCCACTAGGGCCGAATGACGACCTGAATACCGATTTCGCGGCGCTGTGACAAAATAGTGCGACATATGAGTGCTGCGCCAAGCGGCTCAAGCTCTTGTGGGATCTGCGAACGGGGTGGAGGTGGGTTGTGACCGGCGAGCCGAAAACAAAATTCACCCCCGGCACGACGCATGACGGGGTTCCAGTGGCAACGCCGACCGTGGGGCCTGCTCCGCCCGGCGGCACCTCATTCGCCGACGGTTGGCAGGGGGCCTTAGGGGGAGCAGGAAACGCCGGTGTCCCCAAAGACGCAGCAGACGCGGCCGCAGCAGACGCGGATCGGCGCGCCCACGCCGCCGATGCGGAAGGCAAGTTCCCCGCTAACGAGGCCAACGGCCAGCAGGAAATGCAGGCGATCCAGCAGATGCTGCAGAGCGTGACCGGTGCGATCGGCGGCGCGATCGGCGGCATCATGGGGCCGATGACGCAGCTGCCACAGCAGGCGATGCAGGCTGGCCAAAGCGCCCTTCAGCCGCTGATGAGCGCGATGCAGGGCGCCCACGGAGCCGGGCTTGCCGACAGCGCGCATCTAGTCGACAACGTCGGCAGTGGCGGCTCCGGACTGGGCGGCGGCTCCGGACTGGGCGGCGGTGGCGGAGGCCTCGGGGGCGGCGGCACCACTCCGGCCAGCTCGCTGGGTCCGCCGCCGGTGCCAACGTCGTCCCCGCCCACCACGCCCGCCGCCGCGAAGGCGGCCATGATGCCGCCAACTGGTGGGATGCCCGCCATGCCAGGGCAATCCGGCATGACCGGTATGCCGATGATGCCGCCGGGCGCGATGGGCGCCGGTGGCGAGGCCGGCACCAAGGACAAGCCCGTCGAGAAGCGGGTCACTGCCCCGGGTGTGCCCAACGGCCAGCCGGTCAAAGGTCGGTTGACCATCCCGCCGAGTGCCCCGGGCAACAAATCCGGTGAGGCTAAGCCGACCGTGGTCACCAACAGGCCCAATCGCCGGATCGTGATCATGCCGTCCGAGGGCGAGCCGAAAGATTAGGCCTGTTTTTTAGCCCATCGGAAGGTGAGTGGTCGGGCAATTCGCGCCGCAGTAAGGTCGCTACGTAATCGCGGCCGGCCGATCCCAACGCACGGATCAAGTTGGGTTGCCCGTTATTGACAGCCGAACTGTCGATACGTGCATGCTATTGGTACGTCTGCAGCGACCGCGGAATACGCGGCCAGAAGGGTGTGGGAGTACTAGCGCGAAGTGTCCGGCAAGGATGCGGCGCCAAGAGGGCGCGCAAGTGAATCACGGCGGGGAAAGCGGTGACCGATTCTCTAAAAATGCGAGCGGTCACGGCGTTGTCTCGCGCCCACAATCTGTTCGGATCCATCACCACAGATCACGGCGTCGGTGACGCACCGGCGCAGACGCGGGCGCGCGCCGAAACGATCACGGGTCACGCCTGTGGGCTTTCCGGCGCGGCGGCCACGCGGTCGGGTTCCTCGGCAACGCAGTTGACGCGCTTGGCCCATGCGGACCGGATGCTGGGGCAGATCATCACCGCGGCGCGTGCCGATCACACGCAGGGCCACGCGGCGACGCGAACGGTGCTCGACGCCGCTTTGACCGACACAACGCCGGCCGCCGATACGCCGATGGGCCGACGCGAGGCGGCCGCCCGCATGGTGGGGCGGCTGCGGACCCAACACGGCCACGTCGCCGGATCGCGCCGCCGGGCAAAGCTGCTCGCGCGCAGACTGCGACGCTTGCACTACCTTCGAGGACGGTCGATGCACAGCAATCAGCCCGGCGGACGCCCGGCGGTGTTGGCCGCCATCCGTAAAGCTCTGGATATCAAGGGTATTCACGACCCGGCCGCGCGCGCTCGCTGGGAGCGCGGCATGGACCTGGTGGCCCGCCGCGAGTCCAACTACAGCGCGAACGCGGTCAACGACTGGGATTCCAACGCGGCACGCGGCACACCGAGTAAGGGCGCCTGGCAGTTCATCGCGCCGACCTTCGCGGCGTATCACCAGCCGGGCACCTCGCGCGACATTCACAATCTGGTAGCGCAGGCGTGCGCGTTCATCAACTATGCGATGGGCCGCTACGGGGTGGCCCTCGACGCCTCGAACCTGGCCGATCGGATTCAGCAGGCCGATCCTCACCGAGCACCCAAGGGGTACTGAGCATGCCGCTGAGTTTGTCTAACCGCGACCAGAACTCCGGGCATCTGTTCTACAACCGGCGGCTGCGCGCAGCGACCACCCGCTTTTCGGTGCGGATGAAACACGACGATCGCAAGCAGACGGCCGCGCTGGTGTTGTCGGTGCTTCTGGTGGCCATCGCGTCGGGCTGGATGCTGCTGCTGAATGTGCTGAAACCCACTGGCATTGTGGGTGATTCCGCGATCATCGGCGACCGCGATTCCGGGGCGCTGTACGCCAGGATCGACGGACGCCTGTACCCGGTGCTGAATTTAACGTCCGCGCGGCTGGCGACCGGCACGGCGAATCAGCCGACGTGGGTGAAACCGGCTGAGATAGCGAAGTATCCGACCGGGCCGCTGGTCGGCATCCCAGGCGCTCCGGCGGCGATGCCGGTTCATCGGGGTGCGACGTCGGCGTGGGCGGTGTGCGACACGGCGGGGCGACCGCGCAGCCCGGAGCGTCCGGTGGTGACCTCGATCGCCGGACCACTCGAGGGCTTCGACCGCGCGACACCGCTGGGTGATGACGCCGGGGTGTTGGTCACGTTCGAGGGCAACACCTTCGTGATCTGGGGCGGCAAACGCTCGCAGATCGATCCGTCGAACAGGGCGGTCACGCTGAGCCTGGGTCTCGATCCGGGAGTGACGCTGCCGGTGGAGATTTCGCGGGCCCTTCACGACGCATTGCCGGCAACCGAACCGCTCGGTGTGCCCGCGGTGCCCCTCGCGGGCACGCCTTCGACGTGGGTCTCGGGCTCACAGGTCGGAGCGGTGCTGCAGGCCCAGACCGCCAGCGGCGGCAAGCAGTTCTACGTGCTGCTGCCCGACGGGGTGCAGAAAATCACCAGTTTCGTCGCCGACCTCTTGCGCAGCGCCAACTCCTACGGCTCGACGGCGCCCCGCGTGGTGGCTCCCGACGTGCTGGTCAACATCCCCGAAGTGTCCTCGTTGGCGGTTGACTACTACCCGACCAAGCGCCTGAATTTCATTGACAGCGCTGCCGATCCGACCACCTGCGTGGGATGGGAGAAAGGCTCGACGGATCCGCAGGCGCGTGTTGTGGTCTACAACGGCCGCGGGCTTCCGACACCGTCGTACCTGGACAACCGCATCGTCCACCTGGTGCGTGATGACCGCGACCCGGCCTCGGTGGTCGCCAACCAGGTGCTCGTGTTGCCAAGCGCGGCGAACTTCGTCACGTCGACGAGCGGCGTAGTCACCTCCGACTCCCGGGAATCGTTGTTCTGGGTTTCCGACAACGGGGTGCGGTTCGGCATCACCAATGACGACACGACGTTGCGTGCGCTCGGGCTGGATCCGGGATCGGCGGTCCAGGCCCCCTGGCCGCTGCTGCGAACCTTCGCCGCCGGCCCGGCGCTGTCAAGGGAGGCAGCGCTTTTGGCGCGGGACACCGTCCCGGCGCTCGGCAAGGTGGCTGTAGTGACGACATCGGCGAAGCCGGGAGGCTAGAGAATGTCCAAGAAAGCGTTCCCCATCAACCGCGAAAAGATCGAACCACCGAAGCCCGTGCGGGTAGCGCCCAGTGCGCCGATCGCACTGCCGGAACGCGAGCCGCGCAACATCTGGGTGATGATCGGAGTGCCGGCGCTCATCGTTGCGCTGATCGGCACCATCGTCATGCTCTACGTCTCGGGCGTGCGCAGCCTCACCACCGGCTTCTTCCCGCTGATGGGGATCGGCGCCTTCAGCATGTTGGCGTTCTCCGGCCGCTTCGGTCGTGCCCGCAAGATCACTTGGGGCGAAATGGAAAAGGGCCGTCGCCGCTATCTCCGCGACCTCGACGGAAACCGCGATGAGATCCAGACCGCGGTCTGCGCGCAACGCGAATGGCAGAACTCCGTGCACTCCGATCCGCGCGGGCTCGGCGCCATCATCGGCGGCCCCCGGATGTGGGAACGCGGGCGCGGCGACGTCGACTTCTTGGAGGTGCGGCTCGGCACCGGCGTGCAGCACGCACCGGACTCGGTGCTGTCGGTGACGTGGCCCGACATCGCCTCCGACGAGGAACTCGAGCCCGTCACCGGGCAGGCCCTTCGCGATTTCATCTTGGAGCAGCGCAAGATTCGCGACATCGCCAAGGTGGTCAACCTGCGCTCGGCGCCCGGCTTCAGCTTCGTCGGCGAGGATCTCGACCGGCTGCGATCGCTGATGCGCTCGGTGCTGTGCTCCCTGGCCGTCTTCCACAACCCGCGCGATGTCAAGTTGCTCGTGGTGACCCGCAACCCCGAGGTGTGGTCGTGGATCGTGTGGCTGCCGCACAACCTGCACGATGAGCTGTTCGACGCGTGCGGGTTCCGGCGCCTGGTCTTCGCCACGCCCGAGGAGCTCGAGGAAACCCTCGGAGCCCAGCTGCACATGAAGGGCAAGCGTGGCGCCTGGACACCACTGGCCGCGGCCAGCCCCACCGCGATGGGCTCGACGCTGGAAACCGGCACCGACGCGGTCGATCTCGGCCCGCACCTGGTGATCATCGACGACAACACCGGCAGCCCCGATGCCTGGGAGAGCGTGGTCGGACAGGTCGGCAAGGCGGGAATCACTTTGCTGCGCATCGCCTCACGCGTGGGCACCGGTGTGGGCTTCGCCAACGACCAGGTGTTCGACCTCAGCGAACGTCACAGCTCGCCCAACGGTTCGATCGACGGCAAAATCGCCCTGCACCGCAACGGCTCCGACGCCGACGGCGAAGACGACCGCCCGGCACCGCTGCTGCGGGTGCGCAACAAATTCTTCGCCCACGCCGACCAGCTTTCCGTGCACCGTGCCTACCGGTACGCGCGGGCGATGGCCCGTTGGTCACCGACCAGCCGCAGCGAGATCGCCGACTCGGTCAGCGGCGCAACCGAACTCCTGCGGGCCCTGGGCATCAACGACCCACGCGATCTGGACGTCGACCGGTTGTGGGCCGAGCGGCGGGGACGCGGTGACGAGCGTTGGTGCGAGGTACCGGTCGGCGCAAAGCCCAACGGCGAGCTGCAGAATATCACCATCCGCGCGAAAGACTTCGGCGGCTTCGGGTTTCACTCCGTGGTCATCGGTACCAGTGGCTCGGGGAAGTCAGAGTTCTTCCTGTCGTTGGTCTACGGCATCGCGCTGACGCACTCCCCGGAGACGTTCAACGTCATCTTCGTCGACATGAAGTTCGAATCGGCGGCGCAGGACATTCTGGGCATTCCCCATGTGGTTGCCGCGCTGTCGAACCTCGGCAAGGACGAACGGCACCTGGCCGAGCGGATGCGCAGGGTCATCGACGGTGAGATCAAGCAGCGCTACGAACTGTTCACCTCGGTGGGTGCCCGCGACGCCAACGACTATGAAGAGATCCGCCTTGCCGGACGCGATCTGCCACCGGTACCGGTCCTGCTCGTCATCGTCGACGAGTATCTGGAACTGTTCGCCAACTATGAGAAGTGGGTCAATCTCATCATCCACATCGGCCAGGAGGGCCGCGGTGCCAACGTTTTCTTCATGCTGGGTGGGCAGAGGCTGGACCTGTCGTCACTGCAAAAGGTCAAGTCCAACATCGCGTTCCGCATCGCGTTGCGCGCCGAATCCGGTGATGACAGCCGCGAGGTGATCGGCTCGGACGCCGCGTATCACCTGCCGTCGAAGGAAAACGGTTTCGGTCTGCTCAAGGTGGGACCGCGTGATCTCGAACCGTTCCGCTGCTTCTATCTCTCGGCCCCGTTTGTGGTGCCGAAGACCAAGGAGGTTGCCACCACAGTCGACATGACGTTGACCAAGCCGCGGTTGTACAACTGGCAGTTCCAGCCGCTGGACGCCTCCGACGCGTCGGCATTGGAAGCCGCTGCCGCGGTCGACGCCGAGCCCGACGAATTCCTCTACTACGACGACGGTTTCAAACGGAAGAAGATCGTCGACGTGCTGCGCGAGTCGTTGCACGATGTACCCCATCGCTCGCCGCGCCGGCCTTGGCTGGAGCCGCTGGAGGAACCCGAGTCCATCGACGCTCTGGTTGCGGGGTACCGCGGCAAACCCTGGCACGTCGACTATGGGCGCAACGCGGGGCTGATGTTCCCGGTCGGTGTGATGGACATCCCCGAAGAGTCCAAGCAGATTGTCCATGCGGTGGATGCGTTGCGCAGCAACGTTATTGTGGTAGGTGCCAAGCAGCGGGGCAAGACCACCACGCTGATGACTCTGATGTGCTCGGCCGCGACCATGTACAGCCCGTCGCGCGTGACGTTCTTCTGCATCGGCGGCGCGACCCTCGCCCAGGTCGCTTCACTTCCCCACGTCACCGACATCGTCTCGCCGAAGGACGCCGAGGGCCTCGAGCGCATTTTGAGCAGCATGGACGCCCTGATCGACGCTCGCGAGGACTCGTTCCGGCGCCTGAAGATCGACCTCGACGGTTTCCGTGAACGCCGCTTCGCTCCGGGCAGCGACGGATTGGGCGGCACCGACGCCAACGACCCGTTCGGCGACGTGTTCGTGGTGGTCGATGACTACGACGACCTGTACTCGAAGGACACCGTGCTGGGCGACCGGATCATTTCGCTGAGCAGCCGCGGCCCCGAATACGGGGTGCACGTGATGTGCAGCGCCGGCGGCTGGATTCACGGCCAGCGGCAGAGCCTGCTGCAAAACGCCACGGCGCGGATCCAATTGCGGCTGGCCGACCCCAGCGAAAGCCAGATGGGCCACTCGTCGCTCGAGTCACGCGACGCGGCGCGGCGGACGCTGAACCGGCCGGGCTTCGGTCTGACGGACAGCCTGCACGAGCTGCGGGTGGGCGTTCCGGCCCTGACCGATTTGAATACCGGCGCGGTGGTGAGCATCGTCGACGTCGGCGCCCGCATCGCGGAGGTCGCCGGGGTCACCAAGCACGCCACCCTGCAGCGACTGCCGCAGCGGGTGGCCCTGAAGGCGATCCTGGACTATGAGGCCGCACATCCCACCGGCGACGACCTGTCGATCGCCTTCGCCATCGGTGAGCGTCACGAACTGGGGCCCGTTCCCATCAAGCTGCGCGAGAGTCCCGGGCTGATGATCTTGGGACGGCAAGGGTGCGGAAAGACTATGTCGCTCGTGGCCATTGGGGAGGCGGTCATGAACCGATTCAGCCCCGAGGAAGCGCAGCTGACGCTGATCGACCCCAAGACCGCACCGCACGGTCTGCGCGATCTGCACGCACCGGGTTATGTGCGTGCGTACGCCTATGACCAGGATGAGATCGACGAGGTGATCACCGCGCTGGCCCAGCAGGTCCTGCTGCCCCGGCTACCTCCGAAAGGCCTGAGCCAGGAGGAGTTACGCGCGCTCAAACCTTGGGAAGGCCCGCGGCACTTCGTCCTCATCGACGACATCCAGGATCTGCGCCCGGATCAGAGCTACCCGCCCAAACCCCCGGTGGGGGCGGCGCTGTGGAAGCTGATGGAGCGTGCGCGGCAGATTGGATTGCACGTGTTCACCACGCGCAACAGCGCGAACTGGGCGACGCTGCAAATGGATCCGTGGATGCGCTTCCAGAACTCGGCGAAGGTGGCGCAGCTTTACATGGACAACGACCCACAGAACCGGATCAACCGAGACGTCCGGGCCCAGACACTGCCGCCGGGGCGTGGACTGTTGGTCAGCGTCGACGGAGACGTCGAAGGCGTGCTGGTCGGATTGCCGTCGTCGGTCATACCGCCCCAGCAGTAACCAGTTGCGGCTCGGGTGCTTTCACCGCTGACGCGGCTGTGCGGCGCGGGAGCGGACTCGGCCACCAGAACCAGCGGCCCAACAGGGCCACGATCGACGGCACGACGAACGCCCGCACCACCAGCGTGTCCAGCAGCAATCCGACCGCGATCGTCGTGCCGATCTGGGCGATGCTGAGCACGCTGCTAGTGAGCAGCGCCAGCATGGTCAGCCCGAAGATGATGCCGGCGATCGTGACTACCCCGCCGGTACCGCCGAACGCCCGGACGATGCCGGTCTTCAGGCCCGCCGCCGCTTCCTGTTTGATGCGCAACGCGAGCAGTAGGTTGTAGTCGGCACCGACGGCGATCAGCGCGATGAAGGCGATTGGGGCCACGGCCCAGTGCAGGTCGCGATGGAGCAGGTGTTGCCAGATCAGCACGCTGGCACCGACGGCCGACGCGTACGAGGTGACGACGGTCCCGACGACCACCAGTCCGGCGACCGGGCTGCGCAGCATGGCCGTGACGATGAGGAAGATGAGGACGAGCGCGGCACCCACCAGTAGCGTGGTGTCGCGGGCCACGAGGCGCTGCAGGTCGGCGGTCACCGGGCCGACCCCTGCGAGGTCGACCTCGGTCGGTGTCAGGGTGCCTTCCTTGGTGGCCTCCTTGATGGCGGCACGCACCTGGCCCGCCCGCTTGGCGCCGTCGGCACCCCACTCCGACCCATCGCCATACACCAGGAGGTACGCGGCGCGCCCGTTCCCGGAGATCAGGTGGCCCAACGCGGTGGTGTAGCGCGGGTCGGTCAAGGCCCGCTGCGGCATGTAGAAGTCCGCCGCGGCGCTACCCTGAAACTGCGTGGCGATCTCGTTCAGGTAATCGGTCAGCTGACGCATTTGCGGCCCGAGCGTGTCGGACAGACTCAGCAAGTCGTGCGTGGCCGAACGCGCCTGCGCCAAAGCATCTTTCATCGACGCGACGCTCTGAGGCAGGGTCGCCACCGCCGCGGCGGCGGTGTTCGATCCGCTGGTGAGTTTCGCCGCGCCCGAACCCAGGCGCGTGGACGTCTGCACCAAGCTATCGACGGGCTGGAGCACACGGTCCACCGTCGAACAGATCGGATTGGTGGCGCAGTCTGGGGTCCGCCCGACGAAGTCCCGCAGCGGGTCGAGGTACGCCGACACCGTCGTGACGTTGTTCTGCAGCCCGTCCATCCCGGCCCGCATGTCTTGAGCGGCGCTCGACATATCGGCCAATCCGGCACTGCCACCGCGCAATCCGTTGTCCAGCCCGTCGACCGCAGCCTGGGTCTGCGCCAGCGCGCTGTCCAGTTCGGAGACCCGCTTGAGACGCTGGGTCAGCGAATCCACGGACTCACCGAACTGATGGCCGAGCACACCGGCCTGATAGCTCAACGTCGCCTGTTCGGGCACTTTGCCGTCGGGGCGGCTAGCGGACTGCACCGCGCGCACGCCCGGCACGGCCATGATGTGGCGCGTGATTCGCTCGATGGCGATCAAACCGGCCGGGTTGCGCAGGTCGTGGTCGGCCTGGACCGCGATGACGTCGGGCAGCAGCGCGTTGGCCGCGAAATGCCGGTCGGCGCTGGCATAGCCACGGTTCGAGTCGGTGGATGACGGCGTGGCGGCGGGTTCGTTGAAGCCGACCCGCATGCTGACCAACGGCAGGGCGACCAGCAGGGTCAACGCGAGCGCGGTGACCAGGATCGGCCCGGGCCAGCGCGCCACCGCCGTTCCGACGCGGCGCCAGCGACGCGCGGTTTTCGAGGGGCGCGGCTCGAGATACCCGCGGCGTATCGCCAAGCTCATGAGCGCGGGCGTCAGGGTCAGCGCCGCGACCATGGTCGCCAAAATGCCGATGGCGCACGGCAACCCGGCGCTGCGGAATGAGCCGACCTGCGCGAAAACCAGGCACGCCAGCGCCACCGACACGGTCAGTGCCGATCCGATCACCACGGGTGCGATGGACCGGTACGCCTGCGTCAAGGCGTGGGCCGGAGCCAGGCCGCGGCGCCGGCCTTCGTGGTAGCGGCCGACCAGGAAGATCGCGTAGTCGGTTCCGGCCCCGAGCGTCATGGCCGCCATCAGCGCCACCGAAAACAGCGATACCTCAACCACATTGGACTGGCCCAGGGCCGCGACGACGGCGCGGGCCAGGGCCAACGCGAGTCCGACCGAGATCAACGGGATCGCCGCCGCGATGGGTGATCGGTAGACCACCAGCAGCAACAGCAGGATGAGTCCGATGGTGGCGGCGGTGATCCCGAGCATCTGCCGATCGATCGCGGAGAACTCATCGACGATCGTGGCTCCGGGACCCGTGACATGGACTGTAAGACCGGCCGGCGGTGAAAGCTTGTGGACGGTCCCGCGCACGGCGTTGACGGAGTCGCGCGCCTGGGCGGTTCCGAGCATGCCGGCCAGCCGCACCATCACGCTGACCGCCTTGCCGTCGGTACTCTGCGCGCCCGCCGCGGTGGCCGGCTGCGACCACAGGTCGGTCACCGCGTACACGTGGCGCTGATCCGAGCCGAGAGATGTCGTCAGCGCGTCGTAGAACTGGCGATCCTGGGATGTCAGCCGCTGAACACGTTCCAGCACAACGTAAACGAAGTTATTGCTGGGCGTCTGGTTGAACAACCGGGCGGCCCGCGCGGCGGCCGTCGCGCTCGGCGCGCTGGGCGGCATGAAGGACCGGGCATGGGAGTCCACGACCCGCTCCAGTTGCGGCACCGCGACATTGGCGATTCCCGCCGCCAGGATCCAGAGGCCGACGATGAGGACCGCGTACCGGCTGGTCAGCCGCGCAAAGCTGCCCATCCGGTCATGCAACGGTCTGCCGATCACCGGTGGGGCCGCCGAACAAGCCGACGGCCACATGCTCGCCGCGGGTAAGCGAGCGCACGCGCAGCGAGCGACGGGCGCCGATCTTCACCAACGCGTGCAGCCCGGGATGGGCGGTCTCGAGATCGGCACGCACCTGTTCGGTCGGTGCGCCCTCGTGGGCCGCCTGATCCAGCTTGGCCACCAGCATCGTGATCCAGCGCTGGCCGAGCGAAAGCATCAAGCCCTCCTCGTCGCCGAACAGCTCGGACACCTCGGATGAGTTGTCGATCAACGCAAGTGCCGCGTCGGGGTCCGTCTCCGCGGCTCGTATCACCTCGGCCATGAAGGCCATGCGGTCGTGCAGCAGTGTCCATGTCATGACTGGAACGTTAGGAAAGCAGCGGCCCGCGGCGCGTCGTCCCGAAGTGCAGTCTTTGTCTCCTACCACGGGCGGAGGCGGGTGCCGACCGCAGGAGGATGTGATGACGCCGCGAGCTCTTCTAGGATTGGACGATGTTGCATGCCGCAGCGGATTACCTGCGGGAACAAGTTCGCCGACGAAGCGAGCTGATTCCCGTCGGTATCACCTGGGCTGCGCTGATCGCCGTCGATCTCGCACTCGTGCTGGGCGGCACGATCGGAACGCTGCAGCGGCCCGCCGCCGATCTGCCCGTGGCGCTGGCCGCGTTCGCCCTGGCGCTGTCGCCCTCGCTCGCGTTCGTCGTTCTCAACATGAAGATGACCCCGGGGCCGTTGTGGGCGACCTGGACGGCGTCCACCGCGCTGACGCTGTTCGGTACGTCCACGCCCATCCACGCCGATTTCGCGCCGGCGTTGTTGGTCCTGATGGTCTTGGTCGTCGCGACGTTGGCGTCGGTGTTGGGCGGATTCCTTGCTGCTATGTCGGCGGCCGCGCTGTTGCTGACCGCGTCCGCGCTGCACCGCCTCGACGGGGTGGCGCTGTACCTGGGTTTCATCGGCACGGGATGGCTGCTTGGTTACCTCATGCGCACCCAGCGGCTGCTGCTGGCGGAACAGATTGAGGCGCAGGACATGTTGGCCGAGCACGCCGCCGCGGACGAACGTCGCCGCATCGCGCGCGAAGTGCACGATGTCATCGCACATTCGCTGAGCATCACCCTGTTGCATGTGACCGGTGCGCGCCGGGCGCTGCAGCAGGACCGCGATGTCGATGACGCGGTCGAGGCCCTGGAGCAGGCCGAGCGGCTCGGCCGTCAGGCTATGGCCGACATCCGGCGTACCGTCGGGCTGCTCGACAACTGGCCGACCAAGACCGCGCAGACCGCTCCCGAACCTGGCATCGACGACATCGCCGTGCTGGTCGAAGGTTTTCAGCGGGCCGGTTTGACCGTCGCGCTGTGCGTCGCAGGGCCTACCGATCACGTGTCGGCGGCGGTCGGCCTCGCGCTGTACCGCATCACCCAGGAATCGCTGGCCAACATCGCCAAGCACGCGCCGGAATCGAAAGCCGGCGTCGTGCTCGATATTTCGCCGATGTCGGCGAGGCTCGCCATCACCAATCTGCTTCCCGCGGCGGTGGCGGCGGCGCCTTCGGCCGAGGGACGCGGCGTGCGTGGCATGCGCCAGCGGGTCGAGCTCCTCGGCGGCGCGATCGACGTCGGCCCCACCCGCGACGGGTGGTCGGTGTGCGCGGAAATACCGCTGCACGAGGGCGACGCCGCGTGGCGCCCATGGTGGTGCAAGGCGTGATCGACGCAACGCCCGAGATCACCGTGCTGCTCGTCGACGATCAGGACCTGGTGCGGTCGGGCCTGCGCCGGATCCTGCGCCGCAAGGACGGTTTTGTTGTCGTCGCGGAATGCGCCGACGGTGACGAGGTGCCGGCCGCAGTCGCCGAGCACCGGCCCGACGTCGTCGTGATGGATCTGCGGATGCGTCGCCTCGATGGGATCGAGGCTACGCGCAGGTTGGGTGGCAGGCCGCCGGTGCTCGCGTTGACCACCTTCAACGAGGACGAGCTGTTGTCGGGAGCGCTGCGCGCCGGGGCGGCCGGCTTCGTGCTCAAGGACTCTTCGGCCGAGGAGTTGATCCGTGCGGTGCGGGCGGTCGCCAGGGGGGACAGCTATCTCGATCCGGCAGTCACCTCGCGCGTGCTCACCACGTACCGCAAGGCCGCGCCCGGTCCCCGCGGCACCGCAATCGGCGAGCTGACCACCCGCGAGCTCGACGTCCTGACGTTGATCGGCCAGGGTTTGTCGAATACGGAGATCGCCGACAAACTGTGCATCTCCGGCGTCACGGTCAAGAGCCACGTCGGGCGCATCTTCGGGAAGCTCGATCTGCGCGACCGGGCCGCAGCGATCGTCTACGCCTACGACAACGGCATCGTCGCGCCGCGCTGAAGACTTAGTAGGGCGCCGACTGCTCTGCCAGGTTCAGCATTACGTAGGCCATGCACATCAGGAAGTTCAGCACCACCACGATCAGGCCCGCGAACATCAGCGAACGGGCACCGCGCTTCTTGAGCCGCTTGTAGCGGGCGGCGCGAGATTCGCGGTCCAGCTGGATCGCGATCAACGCGAAGTTCACATTGATCATTTCGTGCGCGGCCAGCGGCGCGCCCGCGAGCATTTCCCGCAGCCGCTCCGGTGCCGTTCGAACGCCCACCCGATTGAAACTGTCACACAGCCGGCGCGTCCGCCGCCGCCGGAGCGTGTAATACCGCAGCCGAAGGTGCCGCGCAAGTTGCCCTCGATCGCCCCCCCAGGGGTAAGACGGGGTCATCACAAGCGGGATTCTAAATCGCTAGGCACCGCTTTCGCGCCGTGAACGCGCATTATGTTGCGAGATATCACTTCGGCGCGCCGCCGCTCATTTGCTGGGACGCGGGCAGCTCGAGGTAGCGCTCCAGGTTGCGATGCATGTTGATCACACGGCGTTCCTCGCTGGACAACATCAGGTGTGTGAAGCCCGGTTGATGCATGCCGCGTTGCAAGCCTGGAAGCACCGCGATGTCCTGAGTGAGGACCACGCCCGGCTCGGCCGCATCGGCGTCGACGCGGACATCCGTCGGCTTTGTTCGCGGCGCACCCGGCGGCATTCGTGTCATCAAGAACATGACGAGCTCGCCCTTGTCCGGGGAGGGATCGGGGGCGGGCCGTGAGCACATGACGGTCAGGTGATCGGCATTGGTCAGCAGCGTCAAGTTGGGAAACACGTTGTACTGGTGCAAGCGCGTCATCCGGTCGGTATCGGCCCAGTCGAGGTCGACCCCGCGCCCCGCGGCGAACGCCCGGGTCCGTTCCGCGATCAGGTCGGCAACCGTCTGCCCGGGCCGCCGTTCGTCGGCAGGGAACGGTGTACCTTCGGTCGCGCCCATCAGCGCGCCCTGCGTGTAGACGTAAGCGTTCCAGACCTCTTCGTCGGACAGGGCGCCGTCAAAGCGCGGGCTTTGCACACCGTAGGGCTGATCCGATTTTCCGGTGTGACCCCAAATCTGTTGCGGCGCATGAATGTCGTCGACGCAGCGCAGCAGCTCGGGATGCAGGGTCTGGATGTGGTACGTCTCGCTGTATCCGTCGGCGATGGTTTTCCAGTTCGCGTCGACCTCGACGGTGAGCGTGGCGTAGCAGCGGAAATCCTCCAGGCGGCACCAGGCGATGTCGTCGGGTACCGCCTCCAGGTACTCGGCCAACGAGACCGCGCCTGGGTCGAGGTTGACGAAGACGAGCCCGGCCCAGGTGTCCACCCGCGCAGGTATCAGCGGGAAATCGGACATCCGCAGCGAGCCGAAGCCCTTGCGGTTGGGCACTCGTTTGAGCGCCCCGCCCAGGTCCCAGGTCCAGCCGTGATAGCCGCATTTGAGTTCTTTCAGGCCCGAACCGGATCCGGTGCACAGCGAATTGCCGCGATGCCGGCAGACGTTCTGGAACGCGCGGAGGGTCCCGTCGTCGTCACGGACGATCAGCACACCGTACGGGCCGCACCGGTATTCGAAATAGTCGCCGGGCGCCGCCACGTGGTCGATCATGCAGGCCAATTGCCACACCCTCGGCCACATCCGCTGCGCCTCGAGCGTGGCGAAGGCGGGGGAGTAGTAGCGCTCGGCGGGCACCAGCGTCGGGTTTTCCGGCGGGGTGCCGATGGCATCCTCGTCGCGGGCCCGCGCCGGATTGCCGGCCACCGTTGCCATCGAGGCGAGCTCTTAGCGAGCTCCGCGGACCAGGCGGCCGGGGCGGGCCCCCGTGTCGACGTCTTTGCGGCGGGTCACCGTTCCGCTGACGATGGTCGCGGCGTAACCGCTGGCTCCCTGCAATATCCGGTTTCCGCCGGCGGGCAGGTCGAACGCCATCGCCGCGGGGTGCAGGGTCAGCGCGTCCATGTCGATGACGTTGATGTCGGCTTTCTTGCCGGGCTCGATGGTGCCGCGGTCGGTGAGGCCGAACAGGTGGGCGGTGTCGCGAGATTGCTTGCGGATCACGTATTCCAACGACAGCTTCTCGCCCCGGTGGCGGTCTCGTGCCCAGTGCGTGAGCAGGAACGTCGGGTAGGACGCGTCACAGATCATCCCGCAGTGGGCACCGCCGTCGGAGAGTCCGAGCACGCCGGCGGGGTGCAGCATCATCTCGCGGATCGCCTCGTGATTGCCGTCGGCGTAGTTGAACAACGGCAGCATCAGCATGGAGGTCGCGTCGGACTCCAGCATGAGGTCGTACAGCGTGGACAACGGATCCTCGCCGCGCGCCTTGGCGATGGCCGCGACGGTGCGGTCCGGCGTGGGCTCATAGTCCGGCGGATCGCCGAGCGCATACAGCCTTCCCAGCGAGTGCTGCACCAGAGCGAACATCCCGTCGAACAACAGCGTGGGGTCGGCGGGCAGGTCGTCCTCGGACAGGATCGCCGCCTTCACCGCGGGATCGGCCAACCGCTGCGCGAGCTCGGCGCGGTCGCACTCGGCCTTCAGCCGCCGATAGGTGGGCCGGTGGCTGAAACCGTGATGGCCCTGGAAGCCGATCATCATGCCGAATGGGCGCGCCGCGATCTGCGGGTAGAGGCGGGCGCCCGCGGCGTGTGCGTCCGCGGAGAGGTCGAGCATCTCGCGCCACAAGTTCGGATCGGCATCGACCTGGATCAGAGCGAAGGACACCGACCGATCGATCTCGCCGCTCAATCGCCGCATCCAGTCCAGTTCTTTTTTGGGTCCGATGATGTCCTCGCCCGCTGCCCCTTGCGGGGCCAGCTCAAACACCGCCTGACCGCCGGCGGCCATGGCGCGGCCGAGACCGAACAGCTCTTCCTCGGCGGCGAACGTGCCCGGGACCGGTTCGCCGTCCATCGCGCGATGGCCCATCGTGCGCGACGTGGAGAATCCGAGCGCGCCGGCCTCGACCGCCTCGCGTACCAGCCGTCCCATCGCCTCGATGTCCTCGGGGGTGGCCGGCTCGTTGCGGGCGCCCCGCTCGCCCATCGCGTAGGCGCGGACCGCGCCGTGTGCGACCTGACTGCCCACGTCGACCGCGAACTTCTGCTTGCCGACGGCGTCGAGGTACTCGGGGTAGGTTTCCCAGCCCCAGGTGATGCCTTCGGTGAGCGCGGTGCCGGGAATGTCCTCGACGCCCTCCATCAGTTCGATCAGCCACTGCTCGGTGCCGGGCCGTACCGGGGCGAAGCCGACGCCGCAGTTGCCGGTCACGATCGTGGTCACACCGTGGCCGCTGGACGGCTCGAGCAGGCTGTCCCAGCTGACCTGTCCGTCGTAGTGGGTGTGGATGTCAACAAAGCCGGGGGCCACCACATGCCCTGTCGCGTCGATGGTTTCGGCCGCCTCCCCGCTCATCGCGGGGCTGTCGGCTGAGCGTCGCATGACGTCGACGATCTTGCCGTCCTTGATGCCGATATCGGCGGCATAGCGCTGCGCGCCCGTGCCGTCGACGACCGTTCCACCGATGATCTTGAGGTCGAACATGAGACTCCTCTTCGCCGCCGTGGGCTGTCTCGGGAGGGCTGAGCGCTGAGACTCGCAGCATTTCGCTACGGAAAGTAGCGTAACTCTTCGCGCGGTGCAGGCAATAGCCTCAGCCGAATTGGTTCGGTCTTACTCGGTCTTACAGAGAACCTTTCAGGGCAGCGACGGTTTCCAGATCATCGAGCGCCGCGACGCCGCGGCGCAGGCCTTCCATGGCGATGTTCTCGACCTGCATCCCGCCCATGCCGGCGGTGATCAGGGGTGCGACGTAGGCGTAGAGCGCTCCTTGGCGGAACCGCAGCCACAAGTCGTCGCGGTCCAACTCGGGCCCGCCGGCCGCCACCAGCGCCCGCCGATAGTCGTCGAGGAGTTCGCGCTGGTTGGCCTGGCGGTCCTCCGGCGTCAGGCTGGTGATCAGGGTGTAGGCCAGTTCCCGCGAGGGGTGTCCCCGGCGCACCGCCTGCCAGTCCAGCAGCCCGGCCTTGCCGCCCTGGAAGTACATGTTGCCCGGGTGGGCGTCACCGTGCACGACGGTGTGAGGAGGACGGTCGATGAGTGCAGCGACGGCGCGGTAATTGTCGGCGATGAAGTTGCCAGCATCGACGGGGATCGTGGTGTGCCCCGCGAGGCGCTTGGCCGAGGCGTGCATGAGCGAACCGGTCAGCAACGACGTGACGTCGCCGGACGGGGTGTACAGCCAGCCCATCGAACCGCGTCCATCGCGCGGCAGCCGGCCCCAGAAGGTGGCGTGGAGTTCGGCCAGCAGCTCGATGATCAGGCTCGCCTGATCGGCCGACAGCGGATGCAAGGTGTCCGGGAACTCGCACGACTCGGCCGGCAGGTCCTCTAGGACCAGCAGGTAACGACCAGTCCAGGCGTCGAATGCCGCGCCGTAGCAATAGGGGACACCGACGACCTGCGGCGCGAGCTCACGGTAGAACCGCACCTCGGTGTGCCCGAGGCGCCCGAGTTCGCCCATCATCCGGGTGGCGGCGCTCTGCGCCGCGATCTTGACGAAGACCGAGTCGGGGACGTCCTTGCCGGTCAAGACCAACCGGCCACGCGAGGACGTGCCCGCGTCCCGGCTCAGAACGCGGACCGACCGCACGGTGGTGCCCATGACCCGGGATAGGGCCGCGCGACGTATTCCTTCGACCGTCCGCGGTAGACCGAACCTGCCGCCCATTACTGCGTCGGTGGCCACCCGGCCCGCACCGCGGCCCAGGTGGGCGGCTAGACCGAGAACCGAGAATGCTTGCCCAACAGAAGATTTCATGTCCATCCATCCTGATTTGCGGGTCGGCCGCGGTGCTGCGTTCTCAACACCGGTGGCGTCGGGCAAAACCGACAGATCGTATGGACATCAGACAATATACGGTTATTGTCTGATCTGTGGCACCAGGGCCCTTACCACGAACTGCTCGACGAATTCTCGCTTGTCCGCGGCGGGGCGATATCGCCACGAAGGCGCCAGTAAGAACAGCGTCGTGGTGTGCAACCACTGGACGACCGACCGGAAATCGAGGTCGGGGTAGAGCAACCCCGCCGCCTTCCACCGCTTCAGCAGCGGCCCGTAATGTCGCAGCAGCAACTCCACAATGGGTTCGGCACCCTTTTCGAGCGCCGAGGCCACCGCAGTGCTCTCGGCGGCGAACAACGCTTCGTTCAGCGGATTGCCGTCCACCGATTCCGCCCGGGCCAACACCATCTCGGGCACCGATCGAACGGGATCGTCGGGCGCGGGCAGCTTACGCACCAACTCAGAGACCGCGCTGTCCACGCGCGTCAACATCAGGCCGAGCAGTACATCGTCGCGACCCGCGAAATACCGGTACACCGTCGACCGGGACACCCCCGCCTCGTCGGCCACTTCGCCCACCCGGAACTGGGTGTTGCCGCGCCGGACGATGCAGCGTCCCGCGGCGTCGAGGATCCGCGCACGCGCCTCCTCGTCGTCGAGGATCGCGCGGTCGTCGCCCCACCGGCGGCTCGGTTCCATGCCGGCGATGTTACGGGATGCGTTGTGCTGCTTTGCATTCTGACGCGGGCAGACTCCGGCGGGGGCAGTTTCCCCGATGAATCCTAGTGCAGCACAACGTCTTAGCCTAAGAAGAGCGCGATTAATCGGGTACTCCGCCGCGGACGAATACTTCACCCGGTGCTGCCACGCCAACAGCGCACCCAGCAGCGCAGTCGACCTGATCAGGCGTTACAGCCGGGCCTCGTCAGGCCGGTCCACGTCAGCGTGACGCGGGTGCCCTGCTGGGTGCGGTCGATGGTGACGTCGTCGGCGAGCGCCTCCATCAGCGGGATGCCGCGGCCGCGCATCTGCTGCTGGTACTGGACCGGCTTTTTCTGTCGCCACCGGCCGCGGTCGTCGACGGACACCGCAAGGGTGTCCGAGTCGCCGTCGTAGGCCGCCCGCACGTCGACCGTCCCACGCTCCGCGGCGTCGACGTAGGCGAATTCCGCGGCGTTGGCGATCGCTTCGTTCACCGCGAGCAGCAGATCACTGAAGCGGTCGTCGTCGAGCGAGAAATATCGTTCGAGCCACACCCCGAACTCGGCGCGGGTCCAAGCCGCGCTCCGCGCGTCGGCGGCCACTCGCGTCCGCACGAAGCGGGATCGGTCATCAATGTTCGACACGTTCTGCGGCTGATCAGAGCGGCCCATCGTCCCCAGTTGCATCCTCACTGCGCCGAGGCTCACTCACCAGCGATACCGCTCAGCGCACCGTCAAGGCTGCTGTAGAGCGAGAGCACGCTGTCGATTCCCATCAGTTTGATCGGCCGGCTCGTGGCCGAGCCGTTGGCGACCACCGCGAACTGCGTCGGGGGCTCGATCTCCGCCTGCGCGGTCACCAGGACGGTCATCCCGGCCGATGCCAGGAAACCGACCTTGGACAGATCAACGATCAGTGCCGCCGGCTTGGTGGCCAGCGCGGTCTGAATGGCGTCAGCCAGCAGCGGCGAGCTGAGCATGTCGACCTCGCCGGAGACGGTGAGCACAACCGCCTGATCTACCTGGTGTTTGCCTACTTCAAAAGCGGTTGGATCGACAAAATCGCCGGATTGTTCGCCCATGGTCTACCACTCACATTCGGTCCCGTGCGGGACACCGCTAGCTTTAACAGCCACTGCCATATCCGGGGGCTGTTGATTCAACCCCTCGGGAACACGCTTGCCTACGGAGGAGACGCACTCCGTCGATCTGCGCTACATAAATGCAGATACAGCTACAAGTGTTTAGTCAATGGTAGGACACGCGGCGTACCGCGCTCAAAACGCTGAACTATTTCGGGCGTCGCGCCGTGGTCCGGATGTGCGTCACGGGCAGCGCAGAAGTTGCACGGGGCCTCGGCCCATGCGTGAATTGCTTCCACCGGCTTCGTCCTCAGCTTGTACGGCGTGGCCTGCACAAACGCGAAGGGCGGTGGGCCGTGGGACCCGGTGAACACGGCAGCGGGCAGCACGGTCCAGAGCTGCCAGACGACCCGCCGGAGGCCGCGCCCACGCCGCCGCAATTCGGCGCGCTGAACCGGCGGCGGGCGCTACTGGGCATGGGCGCGGTAGCCGGAGTCGCCGCGGTCGACGTGGGCGGGTTCGCGTATGCCGGCGGCTGGCTGCGCCCCGGCGCGCTGACCCCGCCCCGGATCGCGGATCGCTTTGAGCACGTCTACGGCCGCCATGATGGCTTCCGGCGAAACCACGCCAAGGGTCTGAGCGCCACCGGGACGTTCGTCAGCAACGGAGCGGCCGCGGCGATATGCCGGGCCGCGGTCTTCCGGCGGGGCAGCGTTCCGCTGGTCGGGCGGTTCTCGCTGTCCGGTGGGCTGCCCGATCAGGCCGACAAGGTCGACACCGTCCGCGGGCTTGGGTTGCTGTTCGACGGGCCCGAAGGCAGGCAATGGCGCACCGCGATGATCAACATTCCGGTGTTTCCGGACCGCACGCCGCAAGGTTTTTACGACCGGTTGCTCGCATCCAAACCGCTACCCGGCACGGGCAAGCCCGATCCACAGCAGATGGCGGCGTTCCTGCAGCGCCATCCGGAGACCGTCGCGGCCATGCGCCTGATCAAGCGGGAACCGCCGAGCGCGGGGTTCGCCGACAGCTCGTTCTACGGGCTGAATGCCTTCCGATTCACCAACGGCGGGGGTGCGACGGTGCCGGTGCGCTGGTCCGCGATTCCCCAGCAGGGCGTCGACGTGACGGCATCGCCGCCGGCCAAGGACTACCTGTTCGACGCCCTCATCCGCACGCTGGCGCACACGTCGCTGAGCTGGCGGTTGGTGATCACGGTCGGCGAGCCCGGCGATCCGACCGATGACGCCACCAAACCTTGGCCGTCGTCGCGGCGCACCGTCGACGCCGGCACCGTCACCATCTCCGCGGTCCAGACGGAGGACGCCGGCAACGCACGCGACATCAACTTCGACCCGCTGGTGCTGCCCGACGGCATCGCCGCCTCCGACGATCCGCTGCTGGCAGCCCGATCGGCGGTGTATGCGCGCTCGTTCACCCGCCGCGCCCGGGAGCCCAAGGCGGCCAGCGCGGTCGACGTGGAAGCGGTCCTCCAATGACGCGTGCGGCCGCGCCGGCGCGCTTCGCCCTGCCGTCGCGCATTCTGCACTGGGTGATGGCGCCGATGGTTGTTGCGCAATTGCTGATCGGCGTGACCATGATCGCCGCGCTGAGCTACTACCCGCTGCTGCTTGCCATCCATCGGCCCCTAGGCCTGCTGATTCTCGCCTTCGCGCTGGTCCGGCTGGTGAACCGGCTCAGGCATAGGCCGCCGGCGTTCCTGGTCACCATGAGCGCAACCGAACGCCGCATCGCGACGTGGTCGGAGTACCTGCTCTACGGCCTGCTGCTGGTGCAGCCGGTGACCGGTTGGGCCATGTTGTCCGCGGCGCGATTCCCGATCACGCTGCTCGGGCAGGTTGCCCTGCCCGGCATCGCGCCGCGCAAAATCGACGTTTTCGCGGTGCTTCGGGAATGCCACGGCGCCTTTGCGCTGCTGCTCTTCCTCGCGTTTACCGCTCACATGACGGCGGTACTCTTCCACACGCTCGTCTTGCGTGACCGGCTCCTCGACCGCATGGCGCTGTGGCGCTGAACGAACTGGCGCTGAGACCGAAATCGCAGTCTGAAGACCTGTCTGCTCGGGCTCGGCGTGGCCGAATATGATCGGCACGATCCAGACTTGGACGCGCGGGCGCGGGCCGGGCGTGCGGTGCCCAAGAGGGCAATGAGGAACTGGGAGAGTTCAATGTCGAACCAGCAGCAAGCGGAACGGATGACGTCGGGGAAGGGCTTTATCGCGGCGCTCGACCAGAGCGGCGGTTCGACGCCCAAGGCGCTGCGCCTCTACGGCATCGAGGACAACGAGTACTCCTCCGAGGAGGAGATGTTCGACCTCATTCACCAGATGCGTTCGCGGATCATCACGTCTCCGGCGTTTACCGGCGACCGCGTGCTGGCGGCCATCCTGTTCGAGCAGACGATGGACCGTGAGATTGCGGGCAAGCAGTCGACCACCTACCTGTGGGAGACCAAGGGCGTGGTGCCCATTCTCAAGATCGACAAGGGTCTGGCGGACGCGTCGGATGACGTCCAGCTGATGAAGCCGATTCCGGGCCTCGACGGGCTGCTGGACAGGGCCGCCGGCCTGGGCGTCTTCGGGACCAAGGAGCGGTCGGTGATCGGCGGCGCCAACCCCAACGGCATCGCTGCCGTGGTCGCCCAGCAGTTCGAGCTCGGCCACCAGGTGCTCTCGCACGGCTTGGTGCCCATCATCGAGCCCGAGGTGACCATCTCGATTTCGGACAAGGCCGAGGCCGAAGGCATCCTGCGCGACGAGATCACCAAGCAGCTCGATGCGGTGCCCGAGGGCCAGCGCGTCATGCTCAAGCTGAGCCTGCCCACCGAGGTCAACTTTTACCGTCCCCTGATCGAGCACCCGAAGGTGATGCGGGTGGTGGCCCTTTCCGGTGGCTACTCGCGCGAGGAAGCCAATGAGCTGCTGGCGAAGAACACCGGGTTGATCGCCAGCTTCAGCCGCGCCCTGACCGAGGGCCTCACCGTCGACCAGTCCGACGAGCAGTTCAACGCCACCCTGGACAAGGCGATCCAGTCGATCTACGACGCCTCGGTCGCCGGCTGACCTAGTAGCGGTGCCGGGCCATGCGCGGTGGCCCGGTGTCGCCTTCGTCGGAGACCAACGCCGGCACCATTTCACTGGTCACCAACCCCGCATGTTGGGTCAATTCGTCGATGATGGCGAAGGATTCGGCGATGCTGGCCGGGGTGTCGATGACGATGGTGACAACGGGGACCCGGCGGGTCAGCGAGAACAGTCTGTCCCCGTGGGGTTGGTGGTCGCCGTGAAAGCCCCAGACGCCGCGCAATACCGTCGCGCCGTCGGCGGTTTTGGCCTGGCGCAGGCGCTGGACGATCGCCCGGTGAACCGGCGCGCCGCCGTGGTGCGCCGCCTCGGAGGTGTAGATCGTCAACTGCTGGAACAGCGGCAGGCCGCGTTCGTCGACACCGGGCAGCGCGTGCGGCCGCTCCAGGAACTGGCCGTCGCGCTTGCATACCCGGACGCGTTCAAGAGTGATCAGGGGCCTGCGAAGCAATTCGGCGATCTCCGGTAACACCCGACCGATCCGCTCACCGGACCCGACGACCACGATCATCATCGGGACGTCGGCGTTGCGGCCAAAGAAGTTGGCACGCTGGCGTTCTCCGTGCGCGACGCCGTCCACCCCGAGAAGCACCGTGGCGCCGGCGAGCCCACGGCGGTGCATCAAATCGCAGATGGCGATGTAGGCGGGTGAGCCGTTGACGCGTTGCTTGCGGCCTACATAGACGGTCAGCTTGACGGCGTCGCCCAGATCCTCGGCCGGCGGCAGAGCCCCGATGTTTTCGTGGAGCAGCCGGGCGCGCTCCAGGGTGACCAGGCCGCGCTGCTTGACGGCCAGGACCGGGTCGAGCAGGGCCTCGATCTTCGTTCTCGTGTCGACGGCGATGATCGCCACCGGCGGATCTTCGGACAGCGTCAGGGACTCGTCGGTGCGCAAGTAGTGCCCGGTGCCGAATCCGCCGATCCCCCGCAGCAGGATGCCGCAGGCGATTCGGTGCTGTGCGTACAAGCCGAGCAGGACATCGGAGACAAAGCTACCCCCGGTCCGCCTACGCTCGGCCATATAGGTGGTGAGCTTCAGGCAATCATCGTCCATCGCCGCTCCCGTCGCCTTGCCGGCGAGCCTACCCCGCTCGCAGACGTCAAGCGCCGCAGCGGTGTTCGAGGCGGACTCCTCAGCGCAGCAGTTCGGTCGGTACCCCGTAGCGGGCCTGGTAGGCGCTCACCCGCTCGCGTACCTCGTCGGCGTCCAGCCCGGTGTCCGCCCAGGTGTACCGGCTCCGCCCGCCGTCCGAGGGGTGAGAGGCGAGGAAGTCGCGCATCTGCTGCTCGGCCCCGGGCCGCAGCTCACGGTCCAGGCGCTCGTAGACGTCTTTGATGGTGGTCCACGGATCATTCATGAAGTCGGCGAATTGCACATCGATCACCTGGCCCGCGGGCACGGCACCGCTGTCGCGCAAAGCCATCTCGCGTTCCAAGCCGACGACGATCTCCTCGTAGGACTGGGCCGCGCATTCGGTGATGCTGGATTCGTCGCTACACATTCGGCGCAGGTGGTGAGTCAGCGCGACGATCGACGAGATGACGTTGAGCGGGTCACGGTGCGTCTGAACGATCAGCGCGTCGGGATACTCGGCGAGCAACGCGTCCAGCTGCCACAGATGCGCCGGCGACTTCAACAGCCACTGGCCCGGGACACCGGATTGCAAGTGCTGCAAGAAGATTCGGTGGAATCGATAGGCGCCGGCATGGTCGGCTTCATACATCAGCCAACGGTAGTAACTCGGCAGGCGGTACTGCACCGAGAAGATCATGCTGACGAACTCGGACGCGGTGATGCGCACGCATTCCTGCCCGACCAGCGCGCCCATCGGGTGGAAGGCCAAAAAGCCCGGCATGATCTGTTCGGAGAGATCGATGCTGGACTGCGTCCGGGCGATCCGCGGATCGCTGTCGTAGGTCTCTGGCCGCGGCACCGGACAGGGCTCGTCCACCTCCCAGGTCAGCGGTGCGCGTAGCTCGGGATCCTGGGCGAGCAGGTCGTAGAGGATCGTGGTGCCCGTGCGCGGCTGCCCGACGATGAAGATCGGCGCCTTGATTGCTTCGCTGGCGACCTCGGGATGTTGTTTGCGCCAATCGATTACGCCGAGCCGGTTCTTCAATGCCCGCATGAGGTCGAGGTGCGCGATCTCGACGCCGATATCGGACAGCCGCGCATCGTTGACCAGCCCGTCGGTGATCCGATGCAGCCCGGGCCGCCAGCCCTCGTCGCCGAAATCGTCGCTGCCCACTTCCTCGCAGGCGGCGGCGATCAGCCTTTCCGGGGCGAATCGGTCCTGCAATGTCATATCCGCTCCTGCACATCACGCACCGATACGGTGACTTCGGGCGGGCTCGGGTTGTCCAGCCAGCGCAGCACGACGAAGCCACGGTGCCGGCCGCCGGTGTCGAGCCAATGGCCAACCCCGAAGTCTTTGGCAGCTACCGCGATCCGCACCCGTCCGTCGGCGTCGGGCTGTACGCCCCGGTTCGTCACGGAGCTGTGCCGGCGACGCGGCTCCAGGCACTCGTGCCAGATGCTTTCCAGCGTGACGTTCCAGTAGCGGGTGTCGGGCGGCACGATGTCGAGAATCAGCGCCTGGCCGGGCTCGAGCCGAAAGGTACCCATCATGTACAGGTTGTCCGGCGTGGTGTCGGCGGCACCCAGATCGGCGGCCTGGGCCGTCAGCAAGGTGTTCGGCGTTCGCAGGAGTTCGGGCTTGATGGTGCGGTGCAGCGTCGAGAGTTTCATCAGCGACCACGCCATCGCGGTGAACTGATCGGCGAGCTGGTCGTCGGTCAGCGTCGTCACGGGCCCGGGATCCACGGCCTCGATACGAAGTGTGGCCAAAACCTCGCTCGCGCGATCGCCGATGTATTCCCGGACGACCACCGACGAGGCGTCGTCGGGGATCTTGACCCATTGGGCGCCGGCCAGGTCGGAAGGCTCGTCCGCCGAGAGCACGAGCGCGAATTCACCCGAGCTGAGCGCCAGGTCGACGTCGCTGACGTAGCCGGCCATCCGCCGAGGGGTGAGGCCGGTGCCGGCCAAGATCTGAAATCCCAGGTAGGCGCTGGTGCCGCGGGTTCCGGTGATGCGGTACGGGCGGTCGCCGCGAATCATCGCGAGGTAGTAATTGCCGTCGGGGTTGGGGCCCCCGACCATCCGGTTCTCGGAGCACATGTCGAAGAACGACGGCCGTTCGGGGTCGGACTCGACCGTCATCTGCGCACACAGCGACGACACCCGCGCGAGCAGGCGTAGTCCCTCGGCCAGTTCCCGCTCCGACTCGGCGTCCTCGGTCACGATCGTGGTGACGTCGGTCAGCATCTGCTGGAAGAACTCCCACGCGGCCCGTGACTTGGATGCCGGCTGATCGGAGGAATCGGGGGGCTGAGGCATCGTCTCATGCTAAATCTGTGAGCCGCGGGCTGGCCGCAATCACGATCGGTCGAACCGCTCAGTTTCCGGTGAGCGCTGCCACGATCAGCCGGGTGGTCCGTTCGGCTCGCCGTCGTGAGTACGGCTGCGCGCCGGACAGAATCGGGTACACCACACCGCCGACGATCGCGTCCGCTGCCGATTCGGCGGCGGCCTCGTCGATGCCGTCGGCCACCAGCCTGGCCCGCACGCTGTCGTGCAGTGGTGCGCTGAAGCCGGCGCGCAGTTTGACGGCGGTGTCCTCGTGTTCCATGCACGCGACGGTCAGGGTTCGGAGCATGGCCGAACCCCGCGGCGTCGTCAGGCTGGCGAACAGCCTGCCGACCCAGGCGACGAGATCGGCGCTGAGGTCGCCACTGTGGGTGACCGACGCGAGCAGCTTGTCGGCGTCTTCCAGCATGACGTCGGCGACCAGCGCGGGGCGAGTGGGCCACCAGCGGTAGATGGTCTGCTTTCCCACACCGGCGCGCGCGGCGACCGCCTCGATGGTCAGGCCGTCGAAGCCGCGCTCGAGGAGGAGTTCCCGGGTGGCCGTGACGATCGCTGTGCGGGACTTCTCGCTGCGCCGCCTGGGCGAATTCGCTTGCGCGTCCGCTGCGCTCAGATCGGTTGGCATCTGGTGGTCCTCGCTTCTGCGAACTGACGATCGAAAGCCGGGTGAGCGGACGCGCTTTACATATCTTGATTCGCGCCGGTAGTCTTCCACAAGACGAGACGGTCCGTCTTGTAGCGAAAGGATAGCAGTCCGTGCGGCCAACGCCCGTTATCCCTCGGCCGTCCTCGTGACCCTGGGACTGAGCCCGGAGCAGCAGGAGCTCAGCGACGCCGTGGGGCAATTCGCCGCCCGGAACGCTCCCATCGCCGCGACGCGTGACAGCTTCGACGACCTCGCGGCCGGACACATCCCGGGATGGTGGGACGCGCTGGTTGCCAACGGTTTTCATGCCGTACATCTGCCAGAAGATCTCGGCGGACAGGGTGGACGGCCGATCGATGCCGCGTGCGTGCTCGAAGCGGCGGGCAAGTCGTTGCTGCCCGGACCGCTGCTGCCGACCGTGGCGGCCGGCGCAGTCGGCCTACTCGCCGATCCGACGCCGAGCGCACAATCGTTCCTGCGCGACCTCGCGTCGGGCCTCATCGCGGCGGTTGTGTTACCCGACGACGACGGCGGCCTGCAGGCCCGGGCCGCGGACGGGCACTGGCTGATCAGTGGCGCATCACCGGTCACCGCGGGCGTATGCGCCGCGCGGATCATCCTGGTCGGCGCCCGCACGCCGGACGCCGACATCGTCTGGGCGCTCGTCGACCGCGAAAAGCTAACGGCCACAGTCGAAGGCATCTCCGGCACCGACCTCGTCGCCGACGCCGGAATCCTGCGCCTCGCCGACTATCGGGCGGAAGACGCCGACGTGCTCAGCGGCATCGATCCGGAGCGGGCCCGCTGTGTGGTCATCGGAATGGTCGCCAGCATGACGGCCGGGATCGTCCAGTGGTGCGTGCAGGCCGTCACCGCGCATCTTCGCATCCGGGAGCAATTCGGCAAGGTGATCGGCACCTTCCAGGCGCTGCAGCACAACGCGGCGATGCTGTTGGTCAACAGCGAACTGGCCACCGCGGCCGCCTGGGACGCGATACGTGCCGTGGACGAACCACGAGAGCAGCACCGAATCGCAGCGGGCGGCGCGGCGGTGATCGCCATCTCGCCGATTCCCGACCTGGTGCTCGACGCCCTGACGATGCTCGGCGCCATCGGCTTCACTTGGGAACACGACGTGCACCTGTACTGGCGGCGGGCCATCAGCCTGGCGGGATCGATAGGTCCGGCGAACCGCTGGGCGCGACGGCTGGGCGAACTCACCTGCACCCAGACGCGTGACATGTCGGTGAATCTCGGCGACGCGGAATCCGAATTCCGTACCTGGGTGGCCGAGACGCTGGATGCGGCGGCACAGTTGCGCAACGACAAGCCCGCACCGCACGGCGATTACGAGCACCTCGCCACCGGGCCGCAACGCACATTGATCGCCGACGCAGGTCTCATGGCGCCGCACTGGCCGGCGCCGTGGGGCGTCGATGCGGATCCGTTGAAACAGCTCATCATCGACGAGGAGTTCGCCAAGCGGCCCGGCCTGGTTCGGCCGTCGTTGAACATCGCGGAATGGATCCTGCCCTCGGTGTTGGCCGCCGCACCAAAAGAATTGCAGGAACGACTGATCCCGGCGACGCAGCGTGGCGACATCCTGTGGTGCCAGCTGTTCAGCGAGCCGGGTGCGGGCTCCGACCTCGCGTCGCTGGCCACCCGGGCGACCAAGGTCGACGGCGGCTGGCGGATCAACGGCCACAAGATCTGGACGTCGTTGGCGCAGTACGCCGACCTGGGTGCGCTGCTCGCGCGCACCGACCCCGAGGCCAGCAAGCACCGCGGCATCGGCTATTTCATCCTCGACATGCGGTCCCCCGGGGTGGAGATCCAACCGATCAAGACGGCAACCGGGCAGGCGCACTTCAACGAGGTGTTCCTCAACGACGTCTTTATTCCGGACGAGATGTTGTTGGGTGGCCCAACCGACGGGTGGAGCCTCGCGATCGCCACCATGGCCGAAGAGCGTTCGGCCATTGGCGGATACGTCAAGTTCGACCGTGCCGTCGCCCTGCGCCGGCTCGCCGCTCGACCCGGTCCCGACCGTGACGACGCGTTGCGTGAGCTCGGCGAGCTCGACGCCTACACCAACGCGATCAGGGCGCTCGGGGTACGGGAAACCATTCGGCTGCTCGACGGCCAGGCGTCCGGTCCGGCGTCCAGCATCGCGAAGGTCGCGATGAATGTGCTGCTGCGCCGCACCTTTCAGGCCACGCTGCAGTTGACCGGGCAAGTCGCGATGGTCGATGACGCCGACGCCGCCGTCGTGGAACCCTATTTGCATCTGCCGGCCGAGCTGATCGGCGGTGGAACCAGGGAGATCCAGCTGAACATCATCGCGCAGATGATCCTCGGCCTACCCCGAAAGTAAGGCACAGCATGGGATTACGTGGAGAAGCCGCGATCGTCGGATACGTCGAGCTGCCGCCCGAGCGGCTCAACAAGGCCTCGCCCGCGCCGTTCGTCCTCGAACAATGGGCGGAGCTGAGCGCCGCCGCGCTCGAGGATGCGGGCCTGCCGGGAGACGTCGTCAACGGGATCGTCGCATCACACCTGGCCGAGTCGGAGATCTTCGTCCCCTCCACGATCGCCGAATACCTCGGTGTGGGAGCGCGATTCGCCGAACATGTCGACCTGGGCGGAGCCAGTGCGGCCGCCATGGTGTGGCGCGCCGCCGCGGCCATCGAATTGGGGATCTGCGACGCGGTGCTGTGCGCACTGCCCGCCCGCTACATCACGCCGATGTCCAGTAAGAAGCCCAAAGCCTATGGCGATGCGCTGTACTTTGGCTCATCGAGCAACCAATACGGCTCTCCGCAAGCAGAATTCGAGATCCCCTACGGTAATCTCGGCCAGAACGGGCCCTACGGCCAGGTGGCCCAACGCTACGCGGCGGTCTACGGTTACGACGAGCGGGCCATGGCCAAGCTCGTCGTCGACACCCGGGTCAACGCCAACCACACCGACGGCGCGATCTGGAAGGACAAACCGCTCACCGCCGACGACGTACTCGCCAGCCCGGTCATCGCCGACCCGCTGCACATGCTCGAGATCGTCATGCCCTGCGTCGGCGGCGCCGCCGTCGTCGTCGCCAGCGCCGACCTCGCCAGAAGGTCGCGCAACCGTCCGGTGTGGATAAGGGGATTCGGCGAACACGTCCCGTTCAAGACCCCGACGTACGCCCAGGATCTGCTCAACACCCCGATCGCCGCCGCGGCCGACACCGCCTTCGCCATGACCGACCTGACCCGCGACCAGATGGACATGGTCTCCATCTATGACTGCTACACGATCACCGTGCTGCTCTCGCTGGAAGACGCCGGCTTCTGCGAGAAGGGCAAAGGCATGGAATTCGTCAACAACCACGACCTGACCTTCCGCGGCGACTTCCCCCTCAACACGGCCGGCGGCCAATTGGGCTTCGGCCAAGCGGGATTGGCGGGCGGGATGCACCACGTCTGCGACGCGAGCCGGCAGATCATGGGCCGCGCGGGCGCAGCACAGGTCGCCGACTGCAACCGGGCCTTCGTGTCCGGCAACGGCGGCATCCTGTCCGAGCAGACCACCTTGATTCTGCAAGGAGACTGACAGGTGAAACTCGAACGACCGATGCCCGTGAAAACCCCGACCAGCGCGCCGTTTTGGGATGGGCTCGCGCAGCATCGCATCGTCATCCAGTACTCGCCATCGCTACAGGCCTACGTGTTCTACCCGCGGGTGCGCGCGCCCCGCACCCTGGCCGACGACCTGGAATGGCGCGAGATCTCCGGGATGGGCACCCTGTACTCCTACACGGTGGCCCACCGGCCGGTCAGCCCGCACTTCGCCGATGCCGTGCCCCAGCTGCTGGCCATCGTCGAATGGGACGAGGGCCCAAGGTTTTCCACCGAAATGGTCAACGTCGACCCGGCCCGCCTCAAAGTCGGAATGCGGGTGAAGCCGGTGTTCTGCGATTACCCGGAACACGAGGTCACGCTGCTGCGTTACGAGCCCGCCGACTGAGCTAGGTCGACGACCGCACCACCAGGCGGGCGATGTCGGTCAGCTCGGGCGACGGTGGTGCGGGGTGCCCCAGCCGCTCGAAGACCGCGGCGAGCGCCGTGTCGGCCACCGCGCAGGGATCGAATTGCACGGTGGTCAACGGCGGCGTGCTGACCACTCCCATCGGGCTGGCGTCGACGCCCATCACCGCGAGGTCGCCGGGACAGCGCAGCCGTGCCTGGTGAAGTCCGTACAGGACGAGGCAGGCGATCTCGTCGCTTTGCGCGCACACGGCGGTCACCCCGTCGCCCACCCAGCCAGTGACCACGTCGGCGGCGTTGTCCAGGGTGACCTCGCCGACCCGCACCGCGGGCAGGTCGCGCAACTGCGCCGCTCGCGAAACTCCCTCGAACCAGTAGTCGCCCAGCGGCCTCCACCGGGCAATCCCGGTGTAGGCGAACGCGATCCGTCGATGGCCCCGCTCGATCAGGTGCTCGACCCGCATCTCGCCTACGGACAGGTGCGGGTCTTTGAGCGCGGGCAGTGTGCCGATCTCGATATGGGGGATGCCCGCGGTCGTCACCGCCTGCCGCGCGGCCGCGCTCAGCGGGAACAGGCTGGTGACGGCGACCGGATCCAGGTTCTCGATCGCGTCGACCACGTGCTGGTCGTCGTCGGTCTCGAAGACCTGCACCTGCAGAAAGCCCTCGCGGGCCAGCGCGGTGGTCATCCGGCTGCCTGCCTGCATCGGCATCTCGCCGACGGCGACGTGCGGCACCACGTAGAGCACCACCCCGCTTTTGCCGCGCGCCAGATTGCGGGCGGCGAGGTTGGGCCGGTAGCCGAGCAGTTTTGCCGCGCGGTACACCGCGTCGCGGGTTTCCGGAGAGATGCGCCGGCCCCGCGCGTTGTTGAGCACATAGCTGACCGTGGCGGTCGACACGCCGGCCAACCGGGCGACGTCTGCGGTGGTCGGACGCGCAGGCTTACTCGTGCTCAACTTCCGTTACCCTCCGGTCCCGGTCATGCTCCATCGTGGCACGCGATCCTCGCCGGCATCGCGCCGTATCACACCCGACGGCCACAGCCGTGCTTACGATGCTGACTAATAGTCGCCAATTCCAGCCAGCCGTAGGAATCCGTATTTCGCCTGACGATGTGGTTAGCGGGGCGTGCGTCGCATTGTGTATCAGTGGGGTTCGCGCATATGCGCCCCGTGATCGCGCATCGGGCCTGGTTGACACTGTGATGCACGCCATTATCTACTAGTCGCTGAAAAGTTGACCGAGGAGCGCGGGCATGAACAAGGACGATCTGATCCTGATCAGCGTGGACGATCACATCGCCGAGCCGGCCGACATGTTCGACGCGCACGTTCCCGCACGATATAGGGACCGCGCCCCCCGGGTGGTTCTCGAGCCCGACGGTGTCCAGCAGTGGTACTACGGCGAGATCCGTGGACGCAACATGGGCCTCAATGCCGTGGCGGGTAAACCGCGCGAGATGTACAACATCGACGCCTCACGCTACGACGAGATGAGGCCGGGCTGCTTCAATGTGGACGAGCGGGTGCGGGACATGAACGCCGGCGGCCAACTCGCGGGGTTGAACTTCCCGAACTTCACTGGCTTCTCCGGTCAGGTGCTCAACCAGGGCCCCGACCGCGAGACGAACCTGGTGATGATCAAGGCCTACAACGACTGGCATGTCGACGAATGGTGCGGGGCCTACCCGGGCCGGTTCATCCCGTGCGGCATCCTGCCCCTGTTCGACGTGGCCGAGGCCGCCAAGGAAGTGAAACGGCTCGCCGACAAGGGCTGTCACGCCGTCACGTTCTCCGAAAACCCGGAGGCGCTGGAGATGCCCAGCATTCACACCAAGTACTGGTACCCGCTCTTCGAGGCCGTCTGCGAGAACAACACGGTGCTGTGCACCCATGTCGGTTCCGCGTCGCGGTCTCCGCAGGTGTCGACGGACGCCCCGCCCAGCGTGCAGATGACGGCCTCGTCGATGATGAGCATGTTCACCTTCACCGAACTGATCTGGGCCCAGTTCTGGGCCGACTTCCCGCAGCTGAAGTTCTCACTGACCGAGGGCGACGTCGGCTGGATCCCGTACTTCCTCTGGCGGGCCGAGCACGTCTATAACCGGCACTCGGGCTGGACGCTGGCGACCTTCCCACCCGGCTATGACGGGCCCACCGATGTTTTCAAGCGGCACTTCTACACGTGCTTCATCAGCGACAAAGTCGGTGTGCAGAACATGAACTGGTTCAACGAAGACATGCTGTGCTGGGAGTCCGACTTCCCACACTCCGACAGCAACTGGCCCTTCGCGCCGGAGGACATCGTCGCCACCATGGGCCACCTCGACGACTCGGTCATCGACAAGATCACCCACCAAAATGCCATGACCGCATACTCATTCGACCCTTTCCGGTACATCCCAAAGGAGCATGCGCGGGCCGGGTATCTGCGCGCGCAGGCCACCGACGTCGATGTGGTCACCCATGTCGGCCGCCGGGCCAGCCAGCGTGACCGTGACGCGTGGACGCGGATGACGCAGTTCGCGCTGCAGGCACAGGTCTCGGCGCAGGCGCCGGTGACGGTCGAGGTGTCCGGCATCGCCGGACGCGCCACCACCCTGGGCAACTGAGCGTGGGAGCCGAACCGCCCTTCGCCCAGTGGCGCGTGCTGGAGTTGTGCAACGGCCTGGCGGCGTCGTACTGCGGCAAGATGTTCGCTGACGCCGGCGCCGACGTGGTGAAAGTCGAGTCGCCGCAGGGTGATTCGGTGCGCGGTTGGTCGGCCGGGGGACCGCCCGGAGCGTTGTTCGGCTATCTTGCCGCGGGTAAGAAGTCCGTCGTCAATCACGGCCAGGCCGAGATCGCGTCGCTGCTGGCAGGCGCCGACCTGATAATCACCGACCTCACCGACGGATGGACGCTCGACACCGTCACGGCACGCACCGCCGCGTCGGCCGTGGTGGTCGCCGTCACGCCGTTCGGCACCACCGGCCCGTATGTCGAAAACCAGGTCGCCGCCAACGAGTTCGTCCTCCAGGCGTTGTGCGGATCGATCGCCGGCCGTGGTTGGCCCGACGACGAACCGGTCCAAGCGGGGGGAAGGCTCGGCGAGTGGCTGGCGGGCACCTTCGCGGCGGCGGTTGCTGCGGCGACAATTTGGCATGCCGCCCGGAGCGGCCGCGGCGAGGTCATCGATGTCTCGACATACGAGGCCATGGCGATCGCCATGGGCGGACTGTCGGCCATGTCGGCCAGCGTCCTGGGTGCCGATTCGCTGCTGCACGAACGCAGTTTGGAGCTGCCGTCGATCGTCCCGACCGCCGACGGCATGGTCGGTTTCTGCACCATTACCGCGCAGCAATTCCAGGACTTTCTGGTGATGATCGAGCGTGCCGATCTCGTCGACGACGCCGACCTGGCATCGTTCGCGGGGCGGGTCGAGCGCCGCGACGAGTTCCTGCGCATCGTCACCGAATGGACGCGGCGCCGGACCACCCAGGAGATCATCGATCTTGCGGTGGCATTCCGGATTCCGGTCGCCCCCATCGCGACTCCCGAGATGCTCCCCGAGATCGACCACTTCGTGCAACGCGGCGTATTCGTCGAATCGCAGGCCGGGGTGTTGGTGCCGCGGGTGCCGTATCGCAGCGACGCGATGGTGACCGGTGCGCCCGCGGAACCGCCGCAACTCGGCGCCGACAACGGGCGCGTGCGATGGCCCGCGCGTCCCGAGCCGCCGCGCGGCGACGACGCCGGCAAGCTGCCATTGTCCGGCGTCCGAGTCGCCGACTTCACCGCCTTCTGGGCCGGTCCGGTCGCCACCCAACTCCTAGGCGCCCTGGGCGCCGACGTCATCAAGATCGAGGGGGTGCGTCGGCCCGACGGCATGAGGTTCTCCGCCGGTCGCCCGCCCGACTGGGACCAATGGTGGGAATGGGGCCCGGTGTTCTTGTGCAGCAACAACAACAAGCGGGGCGTCAGCGTCGAACTCGGGACCGACGCCGGACGACAGCTCGCCCTCGAGCTGATCGCCGCGAGCGACCTCGTGGTCGAGAACTTCTCCCCCCGGGTGATGGCGAACTTCGGTCTGGAATGGGATGCGGTGCGCGCGGCCAACCCGCGCGCGATCATGGTCCGGATGCCCGCCTTCGGCCTCGACGGCCCGTGGCGCGATCGGGTCGGCTTCGCGCAGACGATGGAACAGGCGACCGGCATGGCGTGGATGACCGGACACGCCGACGGCCCTCCGGTGATCCCGCGCGGCGTGTGCGACCCGATCGCCGGGCTGCACGCCGCCTTCGCCGCCGTCGCGGCCCTGGCGATCCGCGACCACCAGGGCACCGGAATGCAGGTGGAGTCGACGATGGTCGAGGCGGCGCTGAATGTGGCGGCCGAAATGCTGGTCGAGTATTCACGCAACGGAATCGCGATGCGCCGCAATGGGAACCGTGGCCCAGGTGCGAGTCCGCAGGGCGTCTACCGCTGCCGCGGTGAGGACGAGTGGGTCGCGCTGGCCGCCGCGGACGGCGCCGCCCGCGCGGCGCTGGCAGACCTGCTCGGCCAGCCCGGGCTGGAGGAATCCGGCTGGGCCGAGCGGCCAGACGACTACGACAAACTGATCGCCGCCTGGGCCGCACGACAATCGGTGTCCGACGCCGTCGAGTCGCTGCGCGGGGCCGGGCTGGCCGCCGCACGCGTCACACCCGCGGCGGCACTGCTGACCGATCCGCAGCTGCGGGCCCGCGGCTTCTGGGAGACGGTCGACCATCCCGTCGCGGGATCCTTCCTTTGCACCGGAATGCCGTTCGCGTTCCGCGGCAGGCCGCGGCGCTGGATCCGGCGGATTCCGCCGCTCTACGGTCAACACACCGACGAGGTGCTGACCGAGGTCCTTGGGCACAGCCACGACGAGCTGGCCGCCTTGCGGCAGTCGGGAACCATCAGCGCCCGGCCCGCGGGTCTGTGACATGGCGGTCAGCCTGTGCGTACCGCCGCGCCCCGGGGAGCTGTGTGCACCGGTGCGATTTTTGGTGCGCCAGGACTCCGTGGTGATGGAGCTGACCGCCCGTCACCGCATCACCGGCGTCGAATGGGACGACGACGAGCGCGCCGTCGCGATGGTCGTCGAGATCACCGATCCACAGACCGCACGGCCGGTGGACGTGCGAATCGACGTCGTGGAAATAGGTTCGGCGGCCGGCACCGGAAAGGCCGACGCGCGCGCCAGGACGATCGGCACCATCACCCGCGACGGCCGGCAATACGAGGTCCGCGGCACCTACCTGGGCGTCGTGGCGGACGAAAACTGAAGGGCTGGAACAGAATGAGATCTCGGTGACGGTGGGGAAGCGCACCGCGGCAATCGTCGGCGTGCATAACACCCGCCAGGGGCGCCGCCTGGACGGCGAAACCTCGCGCGGCCTGGCGATCAAGGCGATTCTGGGAGCACTCGACAATGCGGGGCTGACCCTCGACGACGTCGACGGCATCAGCGCCAGCCCACACTCGACGTCGTTGATCTACGACCTTCGTATCGGGCCGGCATGGCAGGGCCTGGCTTTCGGGATCGGCATGATCACCGAAGCGGTCACCGCCATCGAGCACGGCATGGCCGACGTCGTTGTGCTCGTCGCGGCCCAGGCCGGTGAATACCGGGATCACGAGGCCACCGCGCCCTGGACCCGGCCCGAAAACGAATTCGTCGCTCCCTGGGGCATGTTCACCGCCGCCGAGTTCGCGCTCATCGCCCGGCGCCACATGCACGTCTATGGCACGACGCGCGAACAGCTTTCGATGGTGGCGGCGACCATTCGCAACAACGGATCCCGCAATCCCGAGGCCGTCTATTACGACCGCGGCCCGTTCGGCCCCGACGACATCACCGCGTCCCGGCCCATCGCCGACCCGTTCCATCTTCTGGATTGCGCCACCACCTCAGAGGGCGGGTGCGCGCTCGTCGTGGCCAACATCGACGCCATCGACGTTGCGGGTCAACCCATCTACGTCCTGGGCAGCGGCGCGGATTTTCACGGCCCCTCCTACCAGCACCCCCCGGCGTACGACCTCTCGGGTCGGCGTGGCGGCCACGTCAACGGCGTGGTGGGTCGGCGCGCGGCAGAGGGCGCGTTCAAGCACGCCGGGCTGGGCCGCGACGACGTCGATGTGCTGGAACTCTACGACCCGTTCTCGTTCGAGATCATCCGTCAGCTCGAGGCTTTCGGCTTCTGCGGCGACGGCGAGGGTGGGCCGTTCGTCGCAGCAGGCCACGTCGCCATCGACGGCAGCCATCCGATCACCACCGACGGAGGAACCATGTCTTTCAGCCACGCGGGCGCCAATCCACAAATGATGCAACGGGCGATCCGCGCGGTGCAACAGCTGCGCGGTGAGGCCGGCGACCTTCAGGTCCCCGATGCCCATGTCGCGTTGTGCAGCAACGGGGGAGCGGGGGCCCTGTTCACGACGGTCCTGATCCTGGGAGATGAACCACGGTGACTTCAGACCCATTGCGGCCCCAGAACGGCCCCGTCCCGCACGCGAGCAGCCCCGTCAGTGGTCCGTTCTGGGAGGGATGCAGGGCACGCGAGCTGCGCTACCAGCGCTGCGCGACTTGTGGATTGGCCAACTTCCCGCCGACCGAGCATTGCCGGCAATGCGTTTCGGAGGACATCAGCTGGCAGCAGGGCAGCGGCCGCGGCGAGATCTACAGCTGGACGGTCGTTTATCGGCCAGTCACACCGGAATTCGCACCACCCTATGCGCCGGCCATCATCACCCTGGACGAGGGCTACCAGATGCTGACCAATGTCGTCGGCGTGGCACCGGACGAACTGGCCGTCGGCATGCGGGTGTCTGTGGAGTTCCACGCCACCGGGCCCGACGTGACGCTGCCCTACTTCACCGGCGCCGAAACGGACGGTTCGTGAGTCCCAGAACCATCAACGGCCTGCCGGTAACCGCCTACCTGGTCCTCGGGGTGCTGGCGGCCAATGACGAGCAACTCACCGCCGGAGAGATCAAGATGCGCGCCGAGCTGTCGGTCGGCCATTTCTATTGGTCTCCATCGGTCAGCCACGTGCGCCGCGAACTGACCCGGCTGCTGCAGCGGGGCATGGTCAGCGAGACCGGCGCGCAATCGGGTAAGCGCGCCATCACCTTGTACGAGACCACCAATGTCGGCCTCGACGCTCTGCGTCGCTGGGTGCAGCACTTCCCGGGGCAGGACCAGGTGGTGATCAAACACCCCGTGATTCTCAAGACCTGGCTGGCCCGCGGCCAGGACCCGGAAAACGTCATCGACACCTTGGAGCGGCACCTCGACGCGACGCGGGCCCGGTTGGACGAGGCGCTATGGTCGCGACAACGGTCCGTCGACCTCGGCATCACCGACGACCCCGAGCAGCGCTACTCCTTTGCGGTGTTGGACTACGCGATCCGCGGCCTGTACGCGGAGATCTCCAACATCTCGCAACTGCGCGACGAGATCGCTGGCGGCACAGCGCGAGACCCTGTTAAACGGGTGCGACGGTCGAAGGGTCAGATCCGGCGCCGGACACCGAAGAATCCGGCGTAGCCGACGGCGACCCGCCCATGCGCTCGCCACGAGCCGATGGTGCCGACCCGCCGCGCCCGGCTCCGCCGCCCTTGCGAACGCCACGAGCCGTGTAGGCCGTGCCGCGGGGTTCGCGCTCCCACAACACCTCGCCCGCCCCGACATCCGTTCCCTGAGCGATCAACTGGCGCTTGAGCACCTTGTGAGTCGCGGTGCTGGGCAGGTCGGCCGCGATGCGGACGTAGCGTGGGCGGGCCTTCGGTGACAGGTCGGGCTGCGCGTCCAGGAACGCTTCGAATTCGGCGGGCGCAAGGGTGCAACCGTCGTTGAGGACGACCGCGGCCATCACCTGATCGCCGACGTGGCCGTCCGCGACCGCATACACGGCGACCCTGCTGATCGCGCTGTGGCGCAACAGAATCCGCTCGATCGGAGCCGCGGCCAGATTCTCGCCGTCTACCCGCATCCAGTCGGCGGTGCGCCCGGCAAGGTAGATCCAGCCGTCGGCGTCGCGGTAGGCGAGGTCGCCGGACCAGTACATGCCATGGCGCATGCGTTCTGCGTTGGCGTCCGGGTCGTTGTAGTAGCCGCTGAAGAAACCCGAACCGGCCGTGTTGACCAACTCGCCGATCGCTTCGTCGGCGTTGACGAGCGCCCCGTCGGCATCGAACCGGGCCACCGCACATTCGGTGACGGTGTCGCTGTTGTAGATCGCGATCCCGTCCACGCCTTTGCCGATCGAGCCCTTGGGGGTGCCGTTTTCGCGAATCACGATGACGGCGTTCTCGGTGGAGCCGAACCCGTCCTCGACCTGCACGCCGAATCGGCGGCCGAACTCGTCAATGTCCTTGTCGTTGGCCTCGTTACCGAAGGCGACCCGCAAGGGATTGTCGGCGTCATCGTCGCGTTCCACGGTGGCGAGGATGTAGGCCAGCGGCTTCCCGACGTAGTTCATGTAGGTGGCACCGTAGCGGCGGATGTCGTCGAGGAAACTGCGCGCCGAGAACTTCGCCGGCACCATGGCGGCACCGGAGCACACCGCGGGCGCCCATCCGGCCACGACCGCGTTGGAGTGGAACAGCGGCATCGAGACATAGCAGGTGTCGTGTTCGGTGAGGGCGAAGCGCTGGACCAGGTTGAGACCGGCGAACGTCGCCATGAGGTGTGATACCTGCACCGCCTTGGGATTTCCGCTCGTTCCCGAGGTGAAGATCATCATGAACGCGTCCGTCGGGGTGACCTCGCGGTGCGGTTTCAGCTCGCCTGCGGCGTCGAGGAGTTCGTTCCATTGTGGAGTCGAGGAGTCGAGGATTTGCGTTGCCCCGAGATCCAAGCCGTCCAGCAGCGGCCGGTGTTCGGCGTCGGTGACGACAAACTGACAGTCCGCGCGCCGAACGTCGGCGCCCAATGCCTCGCCGCGCCGCGTGGTGTTCAGGCCGCACAGGACGTAGCCGCCGAGCCCGGCGGCGGCCATCTGGCTGACCATCTCGGGGGTGTTTCCCAGCAGGGCGCCGATGTGCATCGGGCGCTGCGGATCAACGGCGGCCAACAGGGCGGCGGCCCGCGTCGTGGCGCCGGTCAGATATTGACGCCAAGTCCATTGCGTCTCGCGGTATTTCACCGCGATCCCAGGATCGGATAAGCGCTTGCGCAGCAGCGCTTGAATCGTGTCGTCAGTCATCCGTCGGATTCACCCTCACTCCGCCCCTTCTGCGAGACGAGACGGTCCGTCTTATGGTAGCGGCCGGTCCAGCAACGCAAACCGCGGGCACCATCTCGCGTTGTGAAACTTTTCATGCCCATTTCGCCCAGGATTCCCGATCGGGGACCGCGTGTATAGCGGGTTCGTTCACGTCCACGGGCCATCATTGGACCATGCTCTTCGAGTTGCACAGATCGCTGATCCTGCTCAGGAATCGAGCACGCGAATATCGGCGCGAGGTCGCAGAATCGCGGTCCGCGGGCGTCTCCGCCCGCCGTCGTCGTCGCGACCAGTCAGGCGCATGCACCGACAACGACCAAAGGTGATGCCGCACAGCGTCTTTGGCGGTCGAGGCCATCGCTCGGCGGCCGCCTAACCGCCCACCATCATCAGGCCGCCGTCCACCGCCAGCAGTTGACCGGTGATGAAAGCCGACCCGGGGCCGGCCAGGAACACCAGAATCGGACCGACGTCGCGGGCGGGTTCGCCCAGGGTGCCGCCGAGCGGGATCATCATCTGCATCTGCTGGTCGATCAGGGCCGCGGCATCCGGACCGAGGAAATCGCGGAGCCGGTCGGCGCCCGCCGTGTGCACCGCGGGCGCCAGGGCGTTGACGGTGATGTGGTCGGAGGCCCAAGCCTTGGCGGCCGATCGCGTCCACGCCTGCACCGCGCCCTTGGTCGCGGCGTAGACGGCGGAAATGGGGCTGCCCATCACGGCTTCGGATGACCCGAAGTTGATGATGCGACCGCCCTTGGGGTCTTGGTCCTTCATCACCGCGTAGGCGGCCTGATTGGTGAGTATGGTCGCCTTGATGTTGGTGTCCAACAGGAATGAGATGTCGTCGGCGCCGATGTAACCGGGAATCCCTGCCTGCCACAGACCCGCGGCATTCACCAGAACGTCGAGGCCGCCCAGCCGCTGCGCCGCCTCGGCGACCATCGCGGAGACGGCCTCGGCCTCGCGCACGTCGCACTGCATCCACTCGGCCGCCAACTCTTTCGGCGGTGGTGTCTGGTGATATGTCGCGGCCACCTTGGCTCCGGCCGCCGTGAGGACTTCGACGGCAGCCGCGCCGATGCCGGTGGCGCCGCCGGTGACCAGGATTCGCCGGCCGTGCAAGGGCGGCGTTGCATCTGACATGGCCAAGACGCTACCGCCACCGGCGCACCCGGCAGCGGCAGCGTCTTGGAGGCCCGACGGTCAGGTGCGGACCGCGATCGTCGACAGGAGATCGGCGAGCCGGTCGGGCTGGTCGATCATGGAGAAGGTGCGGGCGCCCTCGATGACTTCGAGCCGGGCATTGGGAATGGTCGCCGCCAGTCGTGCCCCGTCTTCCTGTTCGAAGAACACGTCGTCGGCCGACCATGCGATCAGCGTCGGCTTGTCGAAGTCATACAGCCGCGCCGCCACCGTCATGGTGACCTCGGTGCGCATCGACAGCGTGAACTGCCGCAGGTCTTCGGCGACCGCTGGAAGCGCGAGCCCCGGGCGCACCCAAAGCTCGGTGAGCTCGTCGATGTTGCGGTGCGCCAGTCCGTCGAATGCCCGCTTGCGCGCGGCCGGCACGCGCATGGCCTGGGCCACGGCGCGGAAGGTCGCCTTGGTCTTCGCCGCCAGGATGACGGGCTTGAGGATGGGCGGCGGAAAGTGTTCGAACGCATCGCAACTCGTGAGCACCAGCGCACCGAGTCGCTCGCGATGATGCACGGCCACCAGCTGGGTGACGACGCCGCCCGTGTCGTTGCCGACCAGTACCACGTCCTGCAGGTCGAGAGCGTCGAGTACCTCGGCGACCATGCCGGCGACGCCGGTGATGGTCCGGTCGGCGCCGCGGCGCAACGGCTCAGGATGCGCGCCCAGCGGCCAGGTCGGGGCGATGCACCGCAATCCGCGAGCGGCCAGGCGTTCGCTGACCGGGCGCCACAATTGGCCGCCCATCATGTAGCCGTGCACGAAGACGACGGGCCTGCCGTCCTCGGGTCCGGTTGCTTCGTAATGGATGGTTCCGGCACTAATGTCGATCGTCGACATAGCAAACTCCTAATTCAGGGATACACTTACAAACAGGCTGCCTGTTCGTAAGTTACCAACAGGCTGTATGGAAAGCAAGAGACGCACCCAGGAACAGCGCTCCGCGGCGACCCGCGACGCGCTGATCGCGGCCGCCCGCAAGCTGTGGGGACTGCGGGGTTACGCCGAGGTGGGCACGCCGGAGATTGCCAGCGCGGCCGGAGTCACCCGGGGAGCGATGTACCACCAATTCGCCGACAAGGCAGCGTTGTTCCGCGAGGTCGTCGAGGCCGTCGAGCAGGACGTCATGGCGCGGATGGCCGTCATGGTGGCCGAGTCGGGGGCGACGACACCGGCGGACGCGGTCCGGGCCGCGGTGGACGCGTGGCTCGACGTCTCGGGCGATCCTGAGGTGCGCCAGCTGATCCTGTTGGACGCACCGAGCGTGCTCGGCTGGGCCGAATTCCGCGATGTCGCGCAGCGGTACAGCCTCGGCATGACCGAGCAGATGCTCACCGAGGCCATCCGGGCCGGCGAACTGGCCGAGCAACCGGTGCGGCCGCTGGCGCATGTGCTTATCGGCGCGCTGGACGAGGCGGCGATGGTCATCGCGACCGCCGACGACCCGAAGCGGACCCACCTCGAGGTCGGGCAGGTGTTGCATCGACTGATCAATGCGATGTTCGACGGATGATCACGCGCCTCGTCGCTGCGGCCACCAGCTCCGCTCCTGTAACAGGGTGGCGATAGCGGGGACGGTGAGCGTTCGCACCACGAAGGTGTCGAGCAGGAGACCGCAGCCGATGATGAAGCCGGCTTGGATCATCATGTCGAGCGATCCGATCATGAGCCCGAACATGCTGGCGGCGAAGATGAGCCCGGCGGAGGTGATGACCGAGCCGGTGCTGGTGACGGTGCGAAGGACGCCGACGCGCATGTTGCGGACGGATTCTTCGCGCAGGCGGGAGATCACCAGCATGTTGTAGTCGGCGCCGACCGCGATCAGCAGGATGAACGCGAGAAGCGGCACAGGCCAAGCGATGTCGTGGCCGAAACCATACTGGAACACCAGCACTCCCAGGCCGAGGGCGGCAAAGTAGTTCAGGACGACGGTGCCCAACAGGTAGAGCGGGGCGACCAGGGCGCGCAGCAGCAGGATCAACACGAGGCCGACGATCAGCAGGGTGGTGGTGGCCAGCCGGTTGAAATCGGCGGACAGCAGGTGCTGGAGGTCGGAATTGACCGCGGTGAACCCGGCCATGGAAATGGTCGTGCCGGCCAGCGAGGTGTTGGGCCGGGCTGCGTCGGCCGTGTCAATGATCTTGTGGTTCAGGTCCATTGCGGCAGCGGAATAGGGATCGAATGAAGAGGTGATGGCGAACCGGGCGGTGTGTCCGTCGGAGGAAATGAATTGGCGTGCCAGATCACCGAATTGGCGATTCTCGAATGTGTCGGGGGGGAGATAGAAGCCGGAGGCGGCGTCGGATCCGGCCGTGGCGCGTGCGGAATTCTGTAGCTGGGTGGCGATTTGGCTCATGCCGCTGAGCTGCCGAATGTTGCTGTCGGCCAAGGCATGTACCCCGGCGGCCAGGGCGTGGGCGCCCGAGGCGAGCCGGCTCACACCGTCTTGGAGGCGGTGGACGTTGGCCGCAAGGTCACCGGGGTCGCCGGTCGCGCCGAGCGTCTGCTGCAGGGCGGCGGCGGCGCTCTCGACATCAGTGAGTGTGCTTGCCAGGGAGACGTTCTGGTTGAACTGATCGCTGAGACCGGCCACCCGGTCAAAGAATCCACCGTTGCGTAGCGTGACCATTACCTGGGTCTCGTCCCGCAGCTGCCCGCATTGCGGTGTCGCCGCACACCAGGCTGAGGTGTTAAGGCCGTCGACCAGGGGCTCGATTGCCGCAATGGCCCCGGTGGCCTGCTGAGCCAGTGGCCGCAGTCCCGCGCCGTTGTGTACGGCCTGATCCACGGCGGGTGCGGTGGCGTCGAGTTGTTGCAGCAGGGGCCGGGCGCCCTGCAGCGATTGGCCTCTGCCGTGGGCCCGGTTCAGGAGATCGGTCAGCGGCGCAAGTGCGCGGCGCAGTGTGGCGTCGAGCTGGCCCAAGCCGGCCGCCAGTTGGTCCGCTCCGTTGGTGAGCTTGGCCAGGTCGTCCCGGTGGGCCTGCCCGTCGGCGACGGCGCCCGCCATCTTGTTGCCGATTTGCGCGTTCTGCCAAGACAATTGGGCCTGATCGAGTCGGTTCCCGGTCGGGCGAGTGACGCCGGAGACACGGGTGACCCCGGGCAGTTGGGCGACCCGCGAGGCCAGCCCGTCGAGGTCGGCGAGGCCCTTCGCCGTGCGCATGTCGCTGCCGGACTGCACGAGCAGGAATTCGTTGATGACGGTGTCTTTGGGAAAGTGGCGATCCAACAGCCGGTACCCGAGATTGCTGGCGGTCCCGGCGGGCTGCCCCGTGCGGTCGTCGTAGCTGATCGTCATGGTGGTCACTACCCCGGCCAATGCCAGCAATGCCACCAGGCTCGCGACCAGCAATGGCGTTGGTCGTCGAACCACCATGACCGCGATCCGATTCCAGTAGGGGCGCGACAGGTCGGCGCGGGGTTCGGCGATGCCGCGGGTGGCCGCCACCGCCAGCAGCGGTGGAAGCAGTGTGATGGTGGCCAGGAATCCGATTAAGACGGCGATGCCACAGGCGGGCCCGACGCCTTGAAAGACGCTCAGGCGCGCGAACACCATGGACGCCAACGCCAACGCAACGGTGGCCGCCGAAGCCAATACGACGCGCCCGATGCTGCCGCACGCGTGGATGATGGCCTGTTCCGGGGGACTACCGTGTCGCCGTTGCTCGTGATACCGGCTGATCAGGAACACGCTGTAGTCCGTGCCCGCGCCCAACAGCACCGCGGTCATGAACGCGATGGTGAATTGTGATACAGGAAAGCCGAATTCACCCAGCGCCGACAACACGCCCCGGCCGACGGCCACGCTCGCGCCGATGACCAGCAACGGCAGCAGGGCAGTGGCCACCGACCGATAGACCAGCAGCAGGATGAGCCCGATGAGGGCGGCGGTCGCGACCGAGATCAACAGCAGTTCGTGCTCGCCGGAGGCGATCTGATCGCGGAATGTCGCGGCCGGGCCGGTGACGTAGGCGATGGTCGAGGATCCGGTGAAGACGGAGGAAACCTGCGCTCGCACGGCGTCGACCGATGCGGCCGCCGTGGGGTCGCCGAGTGTGCCGGCGATACCGATCGGCAGGAACCACGCTTTCCCGTCCTCGCTCAACGCGTGGCTCCTGATGGTGGGATCTGCGAGGAGGTTTTGGACCAGCAGGACGTGAGTTTGGTCCGCGCGCAGTGCGGCCACGAGCGCGTCATAGCGTTGCCGAGCGGGTGGGGTCAGCCCGGCCGGGTCTTCCATCGCGATGACGATCGAGGTCTTCGCGCCTCGCTCGCCGAACGCGGTGGCCATGCGGTCGAGCGCCTGAAACGACGCCACGTCGCCGGGCAATAGCTGGACCGACTGGTGGCGCACGACGGTCTCCAGCTGCGGGAAGGCCACGGCGAGGGCCACCGCCACGCCGACCCACGCCCCGATCACCAATCTCTTGTGGCGGACGGCGAAGCCACCCAAGGCGGCAAGGCGCGCGCTGAATTCACCGGTGCGTTCACCCGGCGGCCCGGCACGTCGTGGCGCGCCGACGTAGGTGGTCATTGCGGTCCCCGGCCGACGGGCAACTTCCCACAAGCGCCATTGACGTGTTCGTACCTGCGGCCGCTCACGCCGCTCCCCGTAAGGATCCCCCGTGACACCGTTCCCCCAATGATCGATTGGTGAAGAGGTTCACCAAAGTATTTGGTGAGATACTTCACCAAACATCGGCGCGGGCGCAAGTCCGCGCGCCAAGGAGGGGGTGCAGCCCGTATGGCCGTGCATCGCGGCATGACCGCGGATCAGCGACGTGAGCAACGCCGCGGGCAGCTGATCGAGGCCGCCTTCGACGCCATCGCCGAGCACGGGGTGGGCAATCTCCGGGTGCGCGCCGTCAGCGCGCGGGCCCGGCTCAACGACCGCTACTTCTACGAGAGCTTTCGCGACTGCCACGAACTGCTGATCGCGACTTTCGAGGACCAGTTCAACCGTGCACTGACGGGGATCATGGCGACCGTCGCGGAGTCACCACACGAACTCAAGCCCCGCGTTCGGGCCGTCCTCGAGTTCGCGTTCGCGTTCATCGACGAGGACCCGCGCCGGCCCCGGCTCCTGATCGAGCTGCAGACGGCCGAGGCGCTCGTCGAGCGCCGGCACGAGGTGATCGACGTCCTCACCCAGGTCATGATCGGGCAGGTGCGCGCGCTGCTCGGTGAGGCCGCGGGGACCGACGACAACGTCATGCTGACCGCACTGACGGTCGTCGGCGGCCTGCTCGAGTTGACCACGCAGTGGTACCGAAACCAGATCAAGGTCAGCCAACCGCGGCTGATCGAGTTCATGACCGCCCTGGTCGTGACCACCACCGACATCGCGGGCGCGCTTGAACGCCAACTCGCGCCCGAAACCGCACCGGGCGCAAGGATCTCTAGGCGCCGCGCACCTCGGCGACGCCCGAGATGACGCCTTGGATCAGTGTTCGCTACCGATGACTCCGGCTGAGGAATTGCCAGATGGTGTCCGTGGCATCCAGCGCCGTCGACGGCGCCGGAATTCCGGCGATCTTTTCCGCCAGCGGACTCGGCTCACCACCGGGCCATTGATGGCCGGCCCCCGCCACCGAAATCAGCTCCACCGTGCGCCCGTCGGCGCAGCTTGCCGTCTGCGTTGTCACGTCACCGGCGGTGGTCGAGTTCGGCGCTGCACATCCGTCGATGGCGCGCCAGGTGGCATTGACCGATTCCACCGACGGGCCGTCGACGCGGGGGGATCCGTTGATCGCGAGGGCTTTTCCGGGACCGCCGTTATACGGGACTCTGTCGTCGGCGGTGCCGTGGATCTGCAGAACCGATGCAGGCCGTGCGTTAGCGCAGTCGGTCAGCAGCGTGCCGGCCACCGGGGCGATCGCCGCGAACGTGTCGGACTGGCAGCCCAGGCGAAGCGCCATCATGGCGCCGTTCGACATGCCGGTGACGTAGATTCGCGCGCGATCGACCGGGATTTCTTGTTCGATGGCGCCGACCATGGCGCTGATGAATCCGACGTCGTCGGCGTTGACGTGTGCGGACTCGCCGCAACAGGTTCCGGCGTTCCAGGCGCGGTTGAGGCCGTCGGGGTAGGCGACCAGAAAATGTCCGTTGTCGGCTTCGGCGTCCCAGTGGTAGGAACGCTCGGCCTGCGCGCCGTTGCCGAAGCCGCCGTGCAGCATGACCACCATCGGCACGGCGTCGGTCAGTCCCTGCGGCCGATAGAGGTGGAAAGTCCTTCTCGCCCCGCCCGATTCGATGCTCTGCGTGGATCGCCCCACCGGGATCGATTGCAAGCCAGGGGTTCCCAACGCATGACCGCCGCCGACGCATCCGGCGAGCACGACCACCAGAACGGGCAGTAGAAAAACGGCAGCCGCCCGGACCCATCCCCATCGCATGCGCACAGCCTGGCACCGATCTCCACGTTTGACAAGTAGCTTGTCAATTCTCCGTAGGGTGGCACACTGATCGGCATGCGAAACGGACCGGACGCCGGGTGGGGGCCCACCGTGCCGGCGCTGGTGAACCTGGTCACCGCGGCCGGCGCACCGCATCTGCGAGCGGCGTTCGCCGCGGCCGGCCTCGACGGGATCCGCCCCGCGCAATCGGTCGCCTTGGTGCCGCTGGCGGCCGGCGGATTGCACGCCTCCGATCTCGCCGACCGTCTCAGGGTGAGCCGGCAGGCGGTGGCCCAGGCGATGGCGGCTTTGGAGCGGCATGGCTACGTGACCCGGGTGCCCGATCCGGGCGACGCCCGCGCCCGCATCATCGAGTTGACCGCGCGCGGTCGGCAGGCGCTGCAGGTAATGCGTTCCAACGCGGTCGCTTTGGAGAAACGGTGGACCGAAGTGCTAGGCGAGCGGAGACTGGGGGAGTTGCGTGAGACCCTGAAGATCCTGCTCGCGAGTGAGGCCCAGTCGGCCGGTGATTGACGTCCGCCAGATGCCGTCGGTAACCGGCGCTTCGCAGAAGGGCCTTCTCAATGTCCTTGCCGGAGTGCATGAGTAGACGCCGCCGCGAATCGGCTGATCGCAGCGGCCGCCACGTCGGCTCCGTCGCACCGGCGGATCTCCTCACCGTAAATCCCAGCCGCCTCCCGGTAGGCCGAATCCCGCAGCACCTCGCTGATCGCCGCACGGATACGTCGCACGCCTGCGTGTTTGCGCAACAGGATGCCAGCGCCGAGGTTTTGGATGGCGGCGCCAACGCGCCGCTGGTCGATCAATGTGTTGGCGGGCATGATCACCTGCGGCACACCGAAAGACAGCGCCCGCATCGCCGTGCTGTGACCACCATGTCCGACGACCAGGGAGGCGTTTGCCAGGACCTCGTCATGGTCGAGCCAGGCGTGCAGCGACGAGTTCGCCGGCACGCGGAGCCCGGATGACTCGATGGCCGGTCCGACCGTTACCGTCGCATGCACGGACAGCGGTTCGATGGCGTCGAGGATCCTTTGCAGCATGCGCCGCTGGCCCGCGTAGGCGACGGTGCTCAAGCTGACGAGAATCCGTGGCACCGGTAGTGGGGACGCCGCAGTCGGAATGCCTTGCCAGACAACGCCGACATGTTGGACTTCGGGGGTACCGCGCATCGGGTCGAGTTCGGCGCGGGCGGTGACGATGTGCAGTGCCCCGGTTCGTTCCAGGCGGTCGGGCGGCAGGCCCTTGAGGCGCATCAGCCATCCGATGGGACCGGCCGCGAGGTCTTGGATGGTCCGATGGAAGCAGTGCCCAAAGACGACTGTCGGGATGCCCTGCGCCGCAACTGCGTAAACGGCCGCAGTCAATAGCACGTCGACTACCACCACATCGGCCTGCTGGCGGTGTGCGGCTCGCACCGCCTCGCGGCCCAGTCGGCGGTCCATTGCGACCCGGACCATGCTGGCCATCGTGCGCAGCAGCGGGTGCTGCACGGTCGGGTCGAATGTGGTTCCGGACGCGAACGTCTCGAACGGGAACCCGTCGGCCTCCACACGCTGGCGGACGCCGTGGTGACCGAGGAAATGAACCTCGGCGCCGCGGGCGCGCAGTGACCGGGCGACTGCCAGCTGCGGTGGAATGTTGCCGCCGCCGTCGAATACGACAAACAAGATCTTCATAGCGCCACCCGCGCGCCGGCGCCCCGAGACACCGCGAGTATGCCGTCGATCATCAGCAGCATGCGGTCGCGCACCTCGGCGACGGTCAAACCCCGGTCACGCCGGAGCAGCTTCCAGCTGTATACGTCGGTGGCCACGACGAGCGCATCGATGATCCGATCCCGTTCTCTGGGTTCGAGGGGCAACTCGGCGCCGAACGCTTCCGCCACCCACTCGCGGTGCAGGGTCCGCCCGCCCTCGCACATCAGTCGCGCGCGCGGATCGTCATCCTCCTCGCCGAGCAGGCCGAGCACCATGTCTCCGCGCGCCTCGTAGTGTTCGATCAGCACCGTCATTGCGGCTGCGCGGTCCCCGGGTGGCGGAATTCTTTCGGCCAGCACGGCTTCGCGGACAGCCAGATATGCGGCCTCGATAAGCGATTCCCGGCTACCGAAATGCCGAAGTACCGTCTTCACCGTGACGCCGGCGCGCTCGGCTACCGCGCCGAGCGTGATACCCAGGGAGCGTTCCGCCACGACCACGTCGATGGCTGCGTCCACGATGGTGTTGCGGGTGGCCGCCGTCGACTCCTGACGAGCCCGCATGTCGTAACGCCGCGTTTTCGTGTCCATGATGATGTACATGAAATCACCATTTGATGTCCCTGGCAATAGACATCAATTTGCGGACGCGGTTGAGCCCGATTCGGTGATGCGGGCGGCAGGGCGGACGGACCGCAATCAAGCAGTGCGGGCGGCAATCACGCCACGACCCCGCCCCTATGGGGTCTTGAGAAAGACGTCGTTGAGCGTGACGGTGCGCAGGTTCCGATCACGGATGAAATCGACGAGTTGCGGATAGACGTGCGTCACCGGCAGGTGATTGAGGTGACCTATGACGATGGCCTGCGGTGTGAAGTACTGATCGGCCATCTGCACGATGTACTCCTCGGTGATCAGCGTCGAATCGGACAGCGAGCCCGACCACAAGGTGGGGACCTTGTACCCGAGGTCGGCGGCCACCGCGTCCACGGCGGCGTTGCGCTTCGCGTACGGCGGCCGCCAATACGGCTTGGCGCCGATGCCATACGTGTTCTTCAAGAACGCGTCGTTGCGCGAGAGCTGTTCGGCTACTTGCTCTTTCGACAGTGTGGTCATGTCCGGATGTGACCAGGTGTGGTTGCCGAGCTGAATCTGCCCGCTGTCCACCAATGGCCGCAGCAGGTCCAGGTTCTCGGTCCACGAGCCATAGATCCCGTTGACGAAATACGTCAGCCGTATTCCGGTGTCCTTGGCGAACTGCGTATAGGCCCGCACCACCTCGCTGTTGACGCCGTCGTCGACCGTGAGCGCAAGCAGGTCACCTTCGCCCGGGATTTTCGTCAGGGCACCGCCGCCGGGCAGCGGGATGCGGGCACTGAGCGGCGGTGGGGGTAACAAGGCCTGCGGGGCGGTCGGGCCGGAGGTCGGTATGTCGGCCGTCGGGGCTTGGGCAAACGTGCGCGGCTGCGGATCGACGATGAGCCGCGCAGCACCGACGCCGGCGACGACTGACGCGGCGAGCGATCCAAGGAACTGACGGCGGTTCATGGCTGACAAGCGAGTGCATCGATCAGATGATCGCGGCGTGACAGAAACGGCGAATCCAGCCCGAATGCTCGCCCGATTATTGCGGCGCGCTGCGCAATGAGCGGGTTCCCGCAGGAACCGCCGTTGGTGCACAACATCGAGGCCACAGCCGCGAACCGTACCATTCGCCGTGGCCGAATGTCGGCTCCGTTACGGGAGGGTCAGCTGTGAATTCTGATCTTCCTCGGTTATAGCTGGTGAACGCAAAGCGACCAGCGAAATCAATGCGGTTCCCCGGCGCCCCGTTGCGGCAACTGTACCGTCTCGACATTGGGCGTGCCCAGCGTCGAGGCCAGCCAGGGCAGCGCCGTGGCAAACGCCTGAGCGGCGAACGGCCAGTCGTGCTTGCCGGGCTGCGTGACGACCGCGCAGGCGATTCCGTGGGCGGTACCGCTGGCGCACAGCGCGTTGGCGGCGGCGTCCTGCCCTTCCGGGTTCGCTGCCGGATCGGCCATGGCGGCGCTGAGTGTCGGACTGGCTTCCTCGGCGACGTTGCGGGCCTCCGATGAGGAGGGAATGTCGAACCATCCCGACAGCCCGGTGTAGTGGCCATGCCTGTTCATGACGGTGATCGGATCGAAGTCGGCCCACGCGGCGGTGTTGCCGCCGAACAGCTTGGCGAGGGTGGCCTCCTTGGAGCCGATGCTCGGCCCGCGGTCCCCGGCGATGTCCACAAACGCGCTGAATATCTCCGGATGCGTGACGGCCAGGTCCACGGCGCAGGTACCGCCCATCGACCATCCGGCGACGCCCCAGTTGGCCCGGTCCGGGCTTACACCGAAGTTCGACACCATGAACGGCTCGATGTCCTTCGTCAGATGGTCGGCGGCGTTACCCCGGGCGCCGTTGACGCACTCGGTGTCGTTGTCGAATGAGCCGGTGGGGTCGACGAACACCAGCACCGGGGAAAACCCGTGATGCGCGGCGGCGAAATCGTCGATCGCGGTGAATGCGCCGCCGGGGCCCAGCCAGTCCGCCGGGGTGTTGAAGGCGGAGCCGATCATCATGACCGTTGGGAGCCGGGGCGGGGGATTGCTGTTGAACCACGCCGGAGGCAGATAGACCAATTCGCGACGGTGGCGAAAGTGGGAGCCATTGTCGTCGATGTCCACGGGCACCACCACGCCCTTCGTCGGCCTGGTACCGGCGATCTGCATCTCGGTGACCCGCAGCCGGTCGATCTGATCGGGCAACGGGACCGATGTCAGCTGATTCCACGCGGCGAGCACCGTGGGGAAGTAGCCGACCCATCCGTTCAGTGCCAGGCCCGCGCACAGGAGGCACAGCGGTACCGATAGCGCCGCGAGCCCGCGGCGCCACCAGCGGGTACCTGGCCAGCCCACCAGTGTGACCGCGGCGGCCAAGCCGCCCAGCGCGATCCATAGCCACAGCGCCGTCGGTGCCGGATCCCCGGCCACCCCGAGCCAGGTGATGTACCAGTACGCCAGCGCGGTCACAGCTACGGCCGCGACCAGCGCCGCCGGCAGCACCAGCCTGAGCCAGCGCCGCGAACGCCAGCGGATCGCGACGATCAACACGAGCAGAGCCAGGCCCTGCACGGCCGGCGGAAACCAGCCGTGCAGCAGGGACAGTTGTCCGAAGAACTGCTCCAACGGTCGTGACCTTTGCTAGATCGATCGCTACGCGCGGGTGGATGAGTATCGCGGGGCCGGTCGGGGTCACCGAAGGCGGCGGGCGGCCGGACCAACTATCCCATACGATCGCGGCTCGTCATTCGACCGTTTCTGCGTGTGGGCGGACCAGATGTGCCCGGTCCGGCTACTGAATCATGCGTCGGCGATGACGCTGGTGAACGACCGCAGCCGCAGGCTGTTACCGACGACCAGCAGGCTGGAGACCGCCATCGCGGCGCCGGCGAACATCGGGTTGAGCATGCCGAGCGCGGCCAGGGGGATCGCCGCGAGGTTGTACCCGAACGCCCACAGCAAGTTGGTCTTGATGGTCGACAGTGTTCGACGGGAGAGCCGGATCGCGTCGACGGCGGCGCGTAGGTCGCCGCGGATCACCGTGAGGTCGGCTGCCTGGATCGCGACGTCGCTGCCGGTGCCCATGGCCAGGCCCAGGTCCGCGGCGGCCAGCGCCGCGGCGTCGTTGACGCCGTCACCGGCCATGGCAACCACCTTGCCCTCGGATTGCAGACGTTTGACGGCGGCGACCTTGTCGGCGGGCGTGGCGTCGGCGATGACCCGCGCGATGCCGAGTTCGCCTGCGATATGGGCGGCGACGGTGGCGTTGTCCCCGGTCAGCAGCACCGGCGTCAGACCCAGGCCGATGAGTTGCCGCACCGCCTCCGCGCTCGACGGTTTGACGGTGTCGCCGATCACCAGGATGCCCCGCGCCATGCCGTCCCAGCCGACGGCGACGGCTGTCTTGCCCTCGCTCTCGGCGCGGGCTTTGGCCGCGGACAGGGTGGCGTCGAGGCGCATTCCGCATTCGGTCAGCAGGCTCTCGCGCCCGACGACGACGGCGCGACCGTCGACCGTGCCCCGCACGCCCCTGCCGTTGACCCCGCTGAAGTCGGTGACTGTGGGTAGCGCACCGAGCCGCGCCGTGACGCCGCGCGCGATTGCTTGCGCGACCGGATGCTCGGAGGCGTCTTCCACGGCGCCGGCGTAGCGCAACAGCGCAGCGGGGTCGGTGCCGGCAGCGGTCGCCAGGTCGACCAGGGTCATCCTGCCGGTGGTGACGGTGCCGGTCTTGTCGAGCACGATCGTGTCGACGTCGCGGGTCGACTCGAGCACCTCCGGCCCGTTGATGAGCACGCCGAGCTGAGCGGCGCGGCCGGTGCCGACCAGCAGGGCGGTGGGAGTGGCCAGCCCCAGGGCGCATGGGCAGGCGATGATCAGCACCGCGACGGCGGCCGTCAGGGCGGTTGTGAGCGAGAAGCCCGCCGCGAGCCAGCCGGCCAGGGTCGCTACGGCCAGCGCCATGACGACGGGGACGAACACTCCCGAGACGCGGTCGGCGAGTCGCTGTGCCCGGGCCTTGCCGGACTGGGCCCGCTCGACGAGCTTGGCCATCTGCGCGAGCCGGGTGTCGTCGCCCACCCCGGTGGCGCGGACGACGAGCCGACCGCCGGCGTTGACGGTGGCGCCGGTGACGGCGTCACCCTCGCCGACCTCGACCGGGAAAGACTCGCCGGTCAGCATGGAGGCGTCCACGGCCGAGGAACCGGCGACGACGATCCCGTCGGTGGCGATCCGCTCCCCGGGGCGCACCACGAATTCGTCACCGACCGCGAGCCGTTCGATCGGGACGCGGGACTCGGTGCCGTCGCGCAGCACCGCGACGTCCTTGGCGCCCAGTGTCAGCAGCTCGCGCAGCGCGGCACCGGCCGTCCGCTTGGAACGCCGTTCGAAATAGCGGCCCGCGAGGACGAACAGAGTCACGCCCGCGGCGACCTCGAAGTAGACGTGGCACGGGGCGCCGTCGCGCCCGACGGTCAGTTCGAAGTCGTGCTGCATGCCGGGTTGGCCCGCCGTCCCGAGAAACAGGGCGTACAGCGACCATAGGAATGCCGCCAGGGTGCCGAGCGAGACGAGGCTGTCCATGGTGGCCACGCCGTGTTTGAGATTGGTCCAGGCGGCCGCGTGGAAGGGCCGGCCGCACCACACGACGACCGGGGTGGTCAGGGCCAGCGAGACCCAGTGCCAGCGAGGGAATTGCAGGGCGGGAAACATCGCCATGGCGATGACCGGGCCCGCCAACACGATCGCGGTGACCAGACGCCGGCGCAGCGAGGCGAGTTCGTGGTCGGGTGTCGCCTCGGCGCCGGCTGGCTCCGCCGCGGGTTGGGGCAGGGCGGCCCCGTAACCGGCCTTTTCGATCTCGCCGATGAGAATCTGCGCGTCGTAACCGGCAGGAGCCGTGATCGTGGCCTTCTCGGTGGCGTAGTTGACCGCCGCGGCGATGCCGTCGAGCTTGTTCAGTTTCTTCTCGACCCGTGCCGCGCAGGAGGCGCAGGTCATCCCGGTGATCTCCAGCTCGATCCGGGGTGACCCGGCGGTGTCGCCGACGGCGCCCTCGTTGATCGGGGGCGTGCTCATGCGACCAAGACGGCCTCGTAGCCGGCCTCGTCGACCGCGCCGAGGACGGCGTCCGCGTCGATGGGTTGGGCGCTGGTGACGACGAGCTTGCCCGTGACGGCGCTCACTGTCACGTCGTCGATGCCCGGGATCTGGCCCACCTCGCTACGGACCGCGGCCTCGCAGTGGCCGCAGCTCATTCCGCTCACCCGATATTCGCTGGTGGGCATGCCGCTCCTTTTCGATCCCCCGGCAGTCGTGACCACACCATTCTGCCTGCTCGGCGGAGCGGCCTGTTGACGGTGCGATCCGCCGCCTGGGTGAAAGACCTCACATCGATGCAGCTGGCGCCGATATCGACCGGCACCTGGCTTGCGGTGACCAATCTGGCGTTGGTCGCAGCCCAGCCACGCTGCGGCGCCAGCGATGTCTTCGGGCTGTGCAATGGCGATTACGCTGCCCGGTAGCGGAAGGAGACATCATGACCGTCACGGTTGTCGATCGAGGACCTCGACAGGTGAGCCGCAGGGTCGAGGTGGCGGCCCCGGCCGCGGAGCTGTTCGCCTTGGTCGCCGATCCCCGCCGGCACCACGAGCTGGATGGGTCGGGCACGGTGCGCGACAACATCACCGTGCCGGCACAACTGCTTGAGGGTTCGAAGTTTTCGACGCATATGAAGATGTTCGGGCTTCCCTACCGGATCACCAGCACGATCACCGCGCTGACGCAAAACGAGCTCATCGAATGGCGCCACCCGTTGGGTCACCGCTGGCGGTGGGAATTCGAGAAGCTGTCGCCGACGCTGACCCAGGTCACCGAGACGTTCGACTACCGCGATGCAGGTGCGCTGAAGAACAAGCTGAACTACTACGAGCGGATGGGCTTTGCCAAGGCCAATGCCTCGGGCATCGAGGCGACGCTGAGCAAGCTGCGCGACCGCTACGCAGGCTGATCAGCCCGTCACCGGATCTGCCGCGTCCCAAGGCATCACGCCGGACACCCAATGGGTGAGTTCCTGGGCTTGGTCGTTGCGGTGCAGATGGCGCGGCGGCGTCGCAAAAGTGGAATACGGCCGGCAGCGGATGACCACACGATCTTCGCGTTCGCACATGTCCCGGATGTGCGGCCGGGCGTCGTCGCCGAGTGGTTGACCGGACATCCGACCGCCGACCGCCATCATCACGTCGACCGCCAGATCGCGGTCTTGATCGATGGTGGCGTCGGCGTACACCTGCAGATAGGCGAACGGCCACCGCTCGTCGAGGACGCACAGGCTCACCTTGGGATCGCGTTCGACGATGCGGGCTTTGGCGCGACCGGCCATGGTGGAGACCAGCAATTCGCCGGTGTCGGTGGGGATGTAGTAGACGATCGACATGGCCGGGCCGTCGTTGCGGCGGCGGTACCCGAACACGCAGGTGCGGTGTGTGCGCACGAATTCGCGCCGTTCGGAGGGAAGCATGTCGCGATCGGTGGGAGCGGTGAAGGGCTCTGCCGCCAAGGGGAGGAGCATGACGAAAGTTCCTTGCTGTGAGGAGGGTTGGCGGTTGTATCATTTACGGATACAGTGTTTCCGAAATGTGTCGGAGTGTCAAGCGGTGGGAGCGCCACGTTGAGTGATGTGAGCGACGTCAACCGGGCGCGCCGTTCCCGCGGCCGCCCGGCGCTGCCCGTGGACCGCATCCTGGCCGCGGCTGTCGAACTCGTCGACGAGCAGGGGCCGGAGGCACTGTCCATGCGGTCGCTGGCGCAGCGCCTGGAGTCGGGTACCGCCACGCTGTACCGTCACTTCGCCAACCGGTCGCAGCTGGTCTCGCTGGTGATCGACCACATCCTCGGGGAGGTCGACCTCGACGCGGACGAGCTGACCGCCCTGTCCTGGCAAGACGCCTGTATCCTGTTCGCGCAGCACATGTTTGACGCGCTGAGCCGGCACGGCAATGTGGCGCCCCTGCTGATCGAGTACACCCCGATGGGGCCGAACGCGTTGGCCAATCGCGAGCGCTGCCTTGCCGTCCTACTCGACAGTGGTTTTCGGCCGGCGGTCGCGGCCCGCGCGTACGCGACGCTGGCCCGCTATGTCCTGGGTTTTGCGATACAGCTGTCTTCAGCGCCGGCGGAGGGGGATCGACGGGACGCCGCACTCTCCATGGCTTTTCAGCGGCTCGATCCGTCCCGCCTTCCCGCGACGGTCACCGTTGCCGACGACCTGCCCGTCCCGCTGGGGGACGAATTCGCTTTCGGGTTGCGGCTCATCGTCTCCGGGCTCGAGCGGATGCGAAAGTGAACGCGATCGGGCTCTGAAACGTGGGTTGGGTGAAAGCCGGCCTGTGCTCGCGAAAGGATGTCCCTCGATGATCGGTCACACCCTTGCGCCAACGACGGCGCAGGCGCTAACCCGCTTTGGCCAGATTGTCAGCCGCTATGGCCTGGTGCTCGTCTTGGCGTGGATCGGGGTGGGCAAGTACGTGAAGATGGAAGCCCGCGTGCTCATTCAGCACAGCCCGCTGATGAGCTGGGTCTACGACCTTTTCAGCTTCACCTTCGTCGCGCGCGCACTCGGAACGATGGAAATCGTTGCCGCCCTTCTCATCGCGCTACGGCCCCGGTGGCCGCGGGTCTCGGCCGCGGGCAGCGCGCTGGCGCTGGTGCTGTTCGCCGGCACACTGAGCTTTCTGTTCACCACCCCCGGAGTGGTGATGGCCTACGCCCACGGCTTTCCGGTGCTCTCGGCGCTGCCGGGTCAATTCTTGCTCAAGGATCTGGTCTTGTTCGGCGTCGCGTTGTGGACGCTGGGTGACTCACTGCTGGCCGTCGGCGAAGAGCGCTCCCCGCAGTAGTCCGTTGGCCGAATCGAGCGTTGCGGCGTAGGCGTCCGGTCCCAGATTCGCCGCCCGTTCCGTCAGACCGCGCGCTAGCGCATGGATCGCATTCACCGCGGCGGCCACATCGGTACCGGCGGGCAGCGCGCCCTGCGCTCGCGCATCGTCGACGATCTCAGTGATGATGTCGCGCAACGCTTTCAATCCGGGGTGCTTCAATCGGTTTCCCCCGCGCTGTTCCTGGCCGACCACGCGCATGGCGCGCTCGAAGGCGGCCAGGCCGGGATGGTCGCGCATGAACCGGCTTGACTCGTCGAACACCGCAACGAGGCGATCGACGGGGTGGCCGGACTCGGCGGCCGCGGCCCGCAACCGGGGAAGCGCGATCTGGTCCATTTCGCTAACGGTGGCCTCGAGCAACTCGGACTTGTTCGCAAAGTAGTGATACAAGCTGCCGCTGGTCATGTCGGCCGCACGGGCGATCTCACGAATAGTCGCGCGGTTACAGCCCAACTCGCCCACACAGCGCATCGCCGCAGTGAGGATGCGCGCCCGGGTCTGCTCACCGTCGGCGCCCACCGGGCGACCCAATGGTGGCGGAGTGACGGTCATGGCGCCTCGCGGCTCCGTCGGTCACGCACCGGGCACCTCCGCGCCGAACACCGAATCGATCGCCCGATTATATTCGATGCGTCGGCGTCAACGGCCGACGGACGGGATGCGACCAGTGCAGGCAGCACCGTGACGCGGGCGCAACGCGGGCGACCGATCGGTGCCAGCGGCGAGGAGACTCGCCAGCGGATAATCGTCGCCACCATGCGGTGCGTGGCCGCGGAGGGGTACGCGCGGGCAACAATTCGCGAGATAGCGCGCACCGCGAACGTGACCAGTGCGAGCCTCTACAACTACTTTCCGAACAAGTCAGAACTGATGAACGCCGCCGTGGCGGCGCGGACCGACGTCGCGGTCCCGCGACTGCGCCAGGCGGCCGCCCGGCCGGGCAATGCGATCGCGCGACTGGAAGCGGTCCTCGACGAATCGGGCCGGCTGATGCGCGAATACCCCGACCTGGCGGCGTTCGAGTGGGTGCTGAGGGCGGAGAATGCGATCGCCGTCGATGCCTCGACGACGGGCGGGTTTCACGTGTTCCGCGAAATCATCGACGGCATCGTCGACGACGCATCCCGCGAGGGCGGGCTCGCCGGCCATGCCGACCGCGGCGGGGTTGCCGAGGCGATCTATGCGCTGATCTACGGCCTCACCGAGTTGGCGGCCACGCTGCCGCCCGAGGATTATCACGCGGCGCTGGGCTCGGCCAGGCAGCTGATCAGGGGCACCCTGCTCGCCCCGAGGTCCTAGCCGCCCGTAAACCGGACAGCTGTGTGGCCTTGCCCTTGATATGATCAAGCGATTGATTATAGGGTCGAGGCCACGGAGAGGAACCCGAGGCCGTGACCGAGACCGTTGGCCAGGCGCTTGACGTCGACGCGCTGCGCCGCAAATACGCCGAAGAACGCGCGCGCCGTATCCGCGCCGATGGGATCGGCCAGTACGTCGAGATGGCCGGCCCGTTCGCCCGATACGCCGAAGACCCATGGGCGGACGGAGACCTGGCCCGTGAGCCGCTCACCGACGAGGTGGACGTCGCCATCATCGGCGCCGGATTTGGCGGCCTGTTGACCGGCGCGCGGCTACGACAGCTCGGCGTCGGAAGCGTGCGGCTGATCGACCGGGCGGCCGACGTCGGCGGCACCTGGTATTGGAACCGCTATCCCGGAATCGCTTGTGACGTCGAGTCGTACGTGTACATGCCGCTGCTCGAGGAGCTCGGCTACACCCCCACCGAAAAGTACGCGAAGGGCCCGGAGATCTTTGCGCACTGCCGGCGCATCGCCGAGCACTTCGACCTCTACCGCGACGCCTGCCTGCAGACCGAGGCCCGCGAAATCCGTTGGGATTCGGCCGAATCACGCTGGATCATCCGCACCGACCGCGGCGACGAAATGCGCGCCAGGTTTGTCTCCATGGCCAACGGCTATCAGGCCAAACCGAAATTGCCGGGCATTGAAGGACTCGGCGCCTTCCGCGGGCACGCGTTTCATACCAGCCGCTGGGACTACTCCTACACCGGAGAAAACTTGCAGAATCTGGCCGACAAGCGCGTCGGCATCATCGGAACAGGCGCCACGGCGATCCAGTGTGTACCGCATCTCGCCGCCGCCGCCCAGCGGCTCTACGTCTTTCAGCGCACCCCGTCGTCGGTGGACGTCCGCGCCAACCGAGCCACGGACCCGCAGTGGGCCAGCACTTTACAGCCCGGGTGGCAGCGCGAGCGGATACAGAACTTTCAGATCCTCACCGCCGGAGGCCAAGCCGACCAGGATCTGGTCGCGGACGCCTGGACGAGCATCACCCGCAAGCTGCCGGTCATGCGTCAGAACGGAGACGGCCTCGCAGATCCCGAGCAGCGCGGCCGCGCCATCGAGCTGGCCGACTTCGCCAAGATGGACGAGATCCGGGCCCGCGTCGCTGCGATCGTCTCCGATCCCGCCACCGCCGAGGCGCTCAAACCGTGGTACGGCTACTTCTGCAAACGGCCCTGCTTCCACGACGAGTATCTGCAGACATTCAACCGCGACAACGTCACCCTGGTCGACACCCGGGGCCTCGGGGTGCAGCGCATCACCGAAACCGGCGTGGTGGTCGTCGGCGCGGCGTACGAGCTCGACTGCCTCATCTTCGCAACGGGTTTCGAGGTGGGCACCGATTACTGCCGCCGCACCGGATTCGAGCTGATCGGTCGTGACGGCGTGACACTCACCGACCACTGGAACGACGGCGTGCGCACTTTTCAAGGCCTCTGCACGACCCGTTTCCCGAACTGCTTCATCGAGAGCATCGCCCAGGCCGGGCTGACGGTGAATTTCCCCTACCTGCTCGACGTGCAGGCTCGCCACGTCGCCTGGATCATCGCGACCGCACTCACCGACGGGATCACCGAAATCGAAGCCGCGCCAGACGCCGAAGCCGCCTGGGTCGACACGGTGGTGGCCCGGTCGGTCGCGAGTGCCGAGCGGGCCAAGACGTGTACGCCCGGCTACTACAACCGGGAAGGCAAGGCCGACGCCAAGACTCGGCAGGGCAGTTTCTTCTTCGGCGCCCCAACCGAGTACGCCGACATCCTGCAGCAGTGGCGCACCGACGGGAATTTGGACGGACTGCTGGTCCGTCGCATCGGGGATCGGCCGTGACAAGCCGAAAAGCCCGCGCGCTCTACGCCATCGGGCGGATGCGGGCCGCGACCCGGCGCGGGCGCGGGCCGAAGGTGGCCATCATCGGCGCGGGCTTCGGTGGGCTCGGCGCGGCCGTCGCGCTGCGCCGCGCGGGCATCGATGATCTGGTGATCATCGAGGGCAGCGACGGCGTCGGGGGTACCTGGCGACGCAACACCTACCCCGGCGCCGCCTGCGATATCCAAAGCCACCTGTACTCGTTTTCCTTCGCCCCCAACGCATCCTGGAGCCGCACCTATGCGCGGCAGCCGGAAATACTGGCCTACCTCGAATCGGTGGCGGACGACTTCGACCTTCGGCGCCATCTGCTGCTCGACACCACGGTGCACTCCGTGCGATGGGACCCGCACACCGCGGCGTGGCATTGCGAACTAAGCCGGAACGGGCAACCCGTCGCCCTGACCGCCGACGTCGTCGTGTGTGCGGTAGGCCTGTTCGGTTCGGCCAAGCTTCCCGACATCGAGGGGCTGAGCGGCTTCGCCGGCCCGGTGTTGCACACCGCGCACTGGGATCATGACCTCGACCTGGCCGCCCGGAACGTCGCGGTGATCGGTACCGGGGCCAGCGGGGTACAGCTCGTGCCAGAGTTGGCGAAGACTTCAGGTCGTGTCACGGTCTTTCAACGGACCCCGCCCTGGATGGTGCCCAAGGACGACCGCCCCTATACCGCAACCGAATTGGCGCGCTTCAGGCGAAGCTTCCTTGCGTTGCGCCGCACCCGCTGGCAGATCTGGAAGTTCCAGCACGACAACACCGCTACCTTCGCCGACGATCCCGTGGTGATGGCGCGCACGCAGATCGCGACGTCGTTCCTGGAGCGCACCGTCGACGACGAGCCGCTGCGCCGGGCACTGACACCCGACTATCCGTTCCGCTGCAAGCGGGTGCTGCTGGGCGACGACTATTACCGCGCCCTGCAGCTTGACAACGTCGAGCTGGTCACCGAGCCCATCGCGCGTATCGGCCGAGCATCGGTGATCACCACATCGGGCACCGACGTCGGCGTCGACGCGATAGTGCTGGCTACCGGCTTCGAGACGTCTCGCTATCTGTCCGGCATCGATGTCGTCGGCGTCGGCGGACGCCGGCTGCACGAGCATTGGGGCGAGGACCCGTCCGCCTACCTGGGGGTAGCGGTCAGTGGATTCCCCAATTTCTTCATGCTCTACGGCCCCAACACCAATCAGGGCGGCAACTCCATCGTCTACATCCTGGAGGCCGGGGCGCGACTGGTCGCCAGCGCGGTAAGCCGACTGGCGCGCCGGGGCGGATACCTCGACGTGCGGCCCGAGGCCGAAAAACGCTACAACAAGGCACTTTCCGCGGACCTGGAACGCACCATCTGGACGCAGTGCGACAGCTACTTCCGGTCGCCGTCCGGCCGAATCGTCACCCAATGGCCCTATACCGAGCTGGAGTATGCGCGCCGGACCTGGCGGCTGCGGGCGCGGGAGTGGACCCACGGCAGGGTGCGCGACGGCGTCGCTGTATCGGGAGTCGTCGTCGGTGCCGAGGACTAGCTGACGCAATTCGCTACGTCCGGAGCTAGCCGCCGGCCGCCACCCGCGCCCGCTCGGTCATCGAGGCGATCACACCGCCGTCGTTGAGAATGTCGGTGCCGGTGAGGTATCCGGCCTTTTCGCTGGCGCAGAAGGCGAGCAGCTCGGCCATCTCTTCCGCCTTTCCCCAGCGCGGGACGGCGGCGTTGGCCACCATCGCGCCGGCGCCCGCCTGCTCCTCGAGCCTGCCCATCTCCGTGTCGATGGACCCCGGTGACACGGAGACGATACGCAATCCGCGGCTGTTGAAACGCTCGGCCTGCGATTGGCTGTACCACTTTACGAAGGTCTTGCTCACGGCGTAGGCGAGACCGGATCGCGCCTCCTCGGGAGCGCTGCTGCACACTGCCAGCATGGCGTCCATGAACGCGTCCGCGTCGTCCATCGCCTGCGGAAACTGTTCTGCTGGAACGAATTCCGCGGGCAGCATGTGGGCCGCCATCGATGCCACGTTGACGATCACGGCGCCCCCGCCCGCGACCGCGAAAAACTCCTCGTTGACGTTCACGGTGCCCAGGGCGTTGGTTCGCATGACGTAGTCGGCGGTGCCCATGCTCGGGCTGACCCCTGCGGTGTGGATGACGGAGACGACGGTCCCGACGTCGTTAGCGTTGCCCAGCAGGTCCGCGACGGCGCGCCGATCGGTCACGTCGCAGTCGACGACCGTCGGAGTGATCCCGTGGTCTTCCAAGGTCGTGGCCGCGGCCGCCAGCCGGTCCCGCCTGACGTCGCACAGCACGACGGTGTGGTCGCGGCCGACGATTTTCGCCGTGGCCAGGCCCATGCCGCCCGCGCCGCCTGTGATCACCGACACTCGATTCATACCTGGGACCGTATACGCAGCGTCATTCCGGGCGCGGGGCGGCGGCGCTACTGCGGGCGGCCGGCCTGTTCCGCGTTGTGGTGGGGGTGGCCGCTGTGCCGAATCGCGGTGCCGAAGAACGGCGCCCGGACAGTGGCGACCAGGTGCCGGCGATTGATGATCAGCGCGACGATGGCCACCGCGATGTAGACACCGCAGAGCAGCAGCCGCCCCTGTGTCGAGAAGATCGGGAATTGGACCACGAACAGCCCGAGCAGGGTGCAGGCGGCGGACCGGTGGAACCGCAGCGCCAGGATCAGCGCCACCCCCATCATTGTTTGGGTGGCGGTCAGCAGCACCTCCTCCACCTGGCGGGAGTCCAGGTGGAGGGAGAATCCACCCCCGCCCAGCATGTGGGCGATCGGCAGCGACCCGATCAGCAGGGTCCACTGGTTGACCTTGGAGGAGATCAGCGTGGCGATGGCGGCCGTGCCCTTGCCCCGGGCGGCAAAGATGGTCGCGATGATGAATTCCGGCGCTTCAGAGGCCAGGGGCGCCAGCCACTGCACCAGCAGGAATCGGTTGATGCCGAGTTCGGTGCCGGCGGCAACCAGGTTATCGGCAAAGGGCTTGGCGCACAGCAGGATCACCCCGCCCGACACCAAGAACAGGCCGATAACGGCGACGCGCCGCCGGCCGTCGGGCAGGTCGCCCAACGCGGCGGCGGTGCCGATCAGGTCGGGCTCTTCCACGTCACCGTGGCTGATCTTGTACAGGTAGAACCCGAACCAGGCCAGCAACGCCAGCCCCAGCCCGAAATGGATCTGGCCGCTCGCCGGGATCACGAAGGCGAGGACGCCGGCGACCAACAGGAACCCGAGTTCGACCCGGTTTGCTGGCTCCAGCGTCACACCGGTGGACTTCGCCGACCCGGACTTGCGCGCGACCATGATGCTCACCAGCACCACGACGGGCCAACCCAGCCCCATCAACAACCGGTTCGACCCGGTCATGTTGGCGGCGGCGTACTGCGTGTAATCGGCGTTGTGGCCGGACACGTAGGCGTAGTAGAGGTCGACGGCGTATTCGGGCAGCACCGCGATCAGGGCGAGCAGCGCCGTCGCCAGCCCGCCGGACACGTCGATCTGGGCCGCCTCGGCAGCCCAGGCCAGCAGGAAACTGGCGGCCACCACCGCTGCCCCGAAGATCAGCAGGGCGAGCACCGCGCCGGTATGCAGTCCCACGACGCGGACGACCACGGCCGGGACGACGAACGCACCTGTGATCAATCCAGAACGGGTCAGGGTGCGGCGCCGCCAGCGCGTCGTCGTCGAGACGGTGGTGGCGGGCCTGTCCATGGCGAGCATCGTCATCCTTCGCACTGGCGATCGGGTGGTTCTTCGGCTCGGTCGCCGCGGCGACCGGTTACCCAAAGTACGCGGGGCCTACACGGTCAGCAACGCACCGGTTCCACCGTGAACGCCGTACGCGCGAACCCATATTTGCTGCCCAGGGCGCTGCTGAAGGAAGAGTTAGGCTGGCCTGATCTGGAACTTTGGCAAACCTCGCCGTCAGTCAATACGACGGACAGCGAACGCTCACGGTTCCCGTTGCATCCCCTAGGTGTCCGGACCCATGGCAGCGACGGCAGCCTGGGCAAACAGCTCGACGGCCTGATTGCGGTTCAGCGACGCGAGCAGTTGTGCGGCGGCGCGCATGGTGTCGCCCACCATCAGGGTGGGGCCGTTGCCGAGGTTCTCGAATGCCTCGGCGATGACGTCGGACACGGCCGCCGCGTCCGGCGGGTCCTCGTCGGGGGAACCTATCTGGCCGCGGCTGTATTCGAGTTCGCGTAGTGCCGGCGTATTGGTCTTGCCGAGGATGAGGCCCAGGACGTCGACGCCCTTGTCGTGCAGTTCGGCCCACAGGGCCTCGGCGAAGACCATGTCGAACGCCTTCGAGGCGCCGTAGGCGACCATGTTCGGTCCGCCGGCCAGCCCGGCGCCCGACCCGAAAATGACGATGCCGCCGCTGCCTCGGTCCACCATCGCGGGCGCGAAATGGTGACACAGCTGCATGGGCACCATGCAGTTGCGTTGCACCATCGCCTCGGCGGCTTCGATCGGATTGGCAAGGAACGGTTTGAAATTCGGGTCGGCGCCGGCGCAGTACACGAGCATCCCGATCTCCAGGTCACCGGTGGCCGCGGCGATCGCCGCGGCCGCACCGGGCTGCGCGAGATCGATTGCGACGGTGCGGGTTTGCGCAGACGTCTTGGTCTCGATGTCGGCCGCTACGCGGTCGAGGACTGCTTGCCTGCGGGCCAGCAGTACCACGTTGACGCCGCGCTCGGCGAGGCCTTCGGCGAACGCCGCACCCACGCCATCCGAGGCGCCGGCCACCAGCGCCCACGGCCCGTATTTCGTCGCGAAGGTCATCTATCCGCCCTCGACCGTGGTGATCCGGACCTGGGTGTAGCGCCGGCGGGCGATGCGCCACCCCACCGGCGTGCGGACCACGTCGTCGTCGTAGAAGCCGATGGCGTTAACGCCAGAGTTGTTGTCGGCGGCCATGATCAGGCCGTCGATGTAGGTGCGTGCCGTTGCGGTGTCGCCCTCGAGCGCGATGGCCTGGTTGGTCAGGCGGTGCAGGGTGTGCCCCGCGAGGGCATGCACCTGCTCCATGAAGTCGGCGACGGCGTCGACGCCCTTCCAAGTGCCGATCTCGCCGTAGTCCAGTTGGCAGTCGTCGGTGAAGACGGTGCGAAACAGCGGCCAGTCGCGCCGGTCGATGCACGTGGCATAGCGCACCAGCAGTTCGGAGATGTCTTGCCGGTCATCGCGTTCGCTCACGGGATGTCTCCATTCGGACGGACGACGATCCGGGGTGGACCGTCGGACCTGCGGGCTTGATCGAGGGCATCGGGCACCTGGTCAAGGCCGATGATCTTGCCGACACTCGGCAGCGGGTCCAGCCGGCCCGAGACGATGGCGTCGAGCGTGCCGTACCAGTCCTGCGGGTGCGGACCGCCGCCGAACTGAATGGTCACACCCTGGCGGGTGGCGGTGGTGATGTCGAGGGTGTCGCCGGCGTACCAACCGCCGGCGCAGTAGATGCGGGTGCCCATTTCGATCCATGAAATGCACGTCGGACGCGCAGATCGCGGTGCTCAGCGTGCGCAGCAACAACTCACCCGGCCCGGGCTCAGGGCGCGGCGTCTCGCGGACCTGCAACCGGCCGTCTCGTAACACCACAGCGCGCAAACGTTAAACCTTCTCGAATAATCGATATAGGATCTCGAATGTTCGCACCACTGTAAAAATGCGGGAGTGAAGGAGTCAAGCGATTCGCGGTTCGACGTCAGCGCCGACCGCCAGGGTGCTCGATGTCGTCGAGCTGCTGGCGCGGTCTCCCAATGCGCGGCTGCGCTTCTCCGACGTCGTGCGCGAGCTGGATCTCACTCAGGCGACCGCGCACGCGATCTTGAAGACGTTGTGCGACCGCGGATGGGCCAGTCGCGATCCGATCGCGAAGACGTTCGCGCTGGGTCCCGCGCTCGCCGTGGTGGCCGCCCGCACGGACACCGCCCGGCCGCTCGCGCACGCGGCGCGATCCGCGGCGCTGCGACTGTCCCGCGAAGTGGGCTACGCATGTTCGGTGGTGGAGAAGTTCGGTGACTCCTTGGTGGTCACCGCCTTCGAGGGCGAACCGGCCACACAGCCATCGGGGATACCGGGGGATCGCATTCCGTACGCGCCGCCGTTCGGGGTGGCGATGGCGGCCTGGGACACCGAGGAGGAACAACGCGCGTGGGTCCGGCGGGGGGCGGGTGACAACGCCGAGCGCACCCAGCGTCTGCAGCAGGTATTGGCGCACACGCGCGAACGGGGATTCGACGTCGACTGGACGACGCCGGCGCTCGCGCAGGCGGTGCAGGTGGTCGGCACATTGGACAGCAGCGAGATGCCGACGCCGGTGCGCCACATCATGGATCAGCTGCTGGTCGAGTTCACGACTATCGGGTTTCTCTCCGACGACAACCCGGGCCGGCGCAAGCAACCCGTGGTTACCATCGCCGCGCCGGTCTTCGACGACCGGGGCCGCGTCGCCCTGATGGTGGCCGTGCACCCGCTGTGCGCGCTGAGCGCGCGACAGATCCGCGACATCGGGAAGCGCATGACCGACGAGACGGTCGCACTCAGCGGATCGTCACCGCGACCGGCCGCCGCCGATTGCGCCATGTAGCGCAGCGCTAGATCCGGCGCGCGGGGCGACCACCGCTGGCTCGGGTGGGGGTAGCCTCGCCTGGGAGGCGAAAAGTGGTGGCAGATAGCTATGTTGTGGACGAGCTGGCCGATTTCGTCGTCGGCGCGCGGGCGGCCGATCTGAGTGGGCAGCCGCGCGCGCTATTGAAACGCAACGTGCTCGACAGCGTCGCATGCGCCGTCGGCTCGCTGGACGGCGAGCTCATCCCGACGATTCGTGACCACACCGCCCAGTTCGGTGGCGCCCCGACGGCCACCCTGGTGGGCGGTGGGCGAGCAGCGGTGGACCAGGCCGCGTTCTTCAACGCGGTTCTCGTGCGCTACCCCGATCTGCTCGACACGTATCTGACCGTGGGTGGGCTATGCCATCCCGCCGACAACCTGGGCGCGGTTCTGGCCGTGGCCGAGCACACCGGCGCCACCGGAGCCGACTTCCTGCTGGCACTGGCTGTCGCCTACGAGGTCCAATGCCGTTTCAGCGCACAGGTTCCCGTGATGGCCCGCGGCCTCAACCACGCGCTGCAGCTGTCCATGTCGGTCGCCGCGGGCAGCGCGAGGCTGCTGGGGCTGACCGCCGACCAGACCGCTAACGCCATCGCCGCCGCGGCGGCCGACAACGTCTCGCTGGCGACGGTCCATGCCGAACCGGTGTCGAACTGGAAGGGCATCTCGCCGGCGATCACCGGCATGCGCGCGGTGTACACGACGATGCTGGCCGCGCGTGGCATCACCGGGCCCAAGTCACTGTTCGAGGGCCCGCACGGGTTGGTGCAGTTGTTCGATCAGCCCATCGATCTCCACACCGCCGATCACAGCCTCACCTGTGTCGAGCAGACCTACTTGAAGCAGTACTGCTCACTCATCCACGGCCAGGTCGTCATCGACGCGGTCCTGGCCGTTCGCGGCGAGAACGGTTTGCGCGGTGCGGATGTCGCGCGGGTGGTTCTCGAGGTCTTTCAGGGTGCCTACGACTTCGCCGGTGGGGGTGCGTACGGCGACAAACAACATCCGCTCACCAAGGAGCAGGCCGACTACAACCTCAAGTACCTGACCGCGGCCGCCCTGCTCGACGGCGGCGTAGGCCCCGAACAGCTTGAGAATGAACGCGTTTCGCGAGGAGACGTCCAGGATCTGTTGTCGCGGGTGCACGTCGAGGCGGCCGACGATCTGACGGCCGACTATCCCCAGCGCACCGCCGCGCGGGTACACGTGATTACCAGCGACGGGCGAGAATTCAGCCGCGAGCAGTCGGATTACGAGGGATCGCCCACGCGTCCGATGTCCTGGGAACGCGTCGTGGACAAGTTCGCCTGGCTCGCCGAACCCTTCTGCGACGAGCCGCTGCGTGATGACATCGTCGCCGCGGTGGCCCGCCTCGACGAGATCGGGGTCGCCGAGCTCACCGGGCTCCTGGGGTCGGTGCTGCCCACCGCGCGGTGCGCCCGCAGCAAGCCGCGCTTCTGACGCCGGTTGCGCGCGCCCCCCTTGCGTGGCCGACCGTCGGCCATGAATGATCCGGCCATGGGCAAAGAACATCGCCGCAATCGGTGGGAGCTGGTCACCTGTGCCGTAGCCGGCCACGCCACCTATGCACCCGATGAGAAGTCACTCGCCGAGCGGCTGAGCGGCAGTACCGGACTGGGCGAAGTGTGGCGCTGCTTGCGGTGCGGCGAATTCACCGTGGGGGAGCCGCACGGGCGCGGCCGCGCCGAAGACGCGCCGATGATCATGCGCGGCAAGGCCTTACGGCAGGCCATCATCATCCGTGCATTGGCGGTGGAACGCTTGCTCCGGGCGGTGGTGATCGCGCTGGCGGCCTACGCGGTGTGGAAGTTCCGCGGGGCTCGCGGCGCCATCCAGGCCACCCTCGATCGCGACCTGCCGATCTTCCGCACCGCCGGATTCAAGGTCGATCAGATGACGATCGTGCACGAATTGGAAAAGGCGCTCGCGGCCAAGCCGTCCACCCTGACCCTGCTGACCTTGGCGCTGGTGGGGTACGCGCTGATCGAGGTCGTCGAAGGGGTGGGCCTTTGGCTGCTGAAGCGCTGGGGCGAATACTTCGCGGTGATAGCCACCTCAATCTTCTTGCCGCTCGAGATCCACGACCTGGCCAAGGGCATCACCATGACCCGGGCGGTGACCTTCGCCATCAACGTCGCCGCGGTGATCTATCTGCTGGTCTCGAAACGACTGTTCGGGCTCCGGGGCGGGCGCAAGGCCTACGACGAGGAACGACGCGGCGAGCAGCTGCTCGACGTCGAGAAGGCCGCTGCGGCGAACTGACCCGCCCGGGGCCGCGCCCACCGCAGCGACAGGCATACTTCCCTCGGAACGGAGGAATCAATGGGGACCTATGCCATCACCGGGTCGGCTTCCGGGATGGGCCGCGAGACCGCTGCGCGCCTCCGGGACAACGGGCACAGCATCATCGGTGTCGACATCAAGGACGCCGATATCGTCGCCGACCTGTCGACGCCCGATGGACGCAAGTCGGCGGCCGATCGCGTCCTGGCGGCCTCGGGCAACAGACTCGACGGTGCCGTCCTCGCGGCCGGTTTGGGTCCCAGCCCCGGTCGCGAGCGCATCCGTCAGATCGCCGCGGTCAATTACTTCGGGGTTGTCGAACTGCTGGCCGCCTGGCGTGCCGCGCTGGCCGCCGCCGGCCGCGCGAAAGTCGTTGTCGTTGCCAGTAATTCGACGACGACTATTCCCGCAGTGCCGCGCCGCGCCGTCAAAGCGCTACTTGCCCATGATGCCGACAAGGCGGTGCGGGCGGTGCGACTGTTGGGTCCGGCGGCGCCGACGATGATGTATGGGGCGTCCAAGATCGCGGTCAGCCGTTGGGTGCGACGGCACGCGGTGCTTCCGGAATGGGCCGGATCAGGCGTGCGCCTGAACGCGCTGTCTCCCGGCGCGATCATGACACCGCTGCTGCAGGAACAGTTGTCGAACCCGCGGCAGGCCAAGGCCGTCCGCTCGTTCCCCGTCCCCCTGGGCGGCTTCGGAGACGCGGGACACATGGCCGACTGGATGTGTTTCATGTTGTCGGACGCCGCCGATTTTCTCTGCGGCAGTGTAGTATTCGTGGACGGCGGTACCGACGCGTATTTCCGCCCCGATGACTGGCCGAAAGCGGTACCGGCACACCGATTGCCGGGTTATCTGCGCCGGTTCAAGGGTTTTCACTAGACGCACTGTTGCGTACCCTGTGTCGCGTCACGTTTGTGCCGTACGCCACAAACGGGCTTTTCGTGACGTTTACCGCGGCGCGGCGTCGCCGTAAAACGGCTGCGGTGCAATTGACTGAGTCGGCGTACATGCCGAAAGAACAAAGGAAACATTGTGGCCACACTCCCGGCCTGGGTCAGCCAGGCTCCCGCCACTTTCGACGTGGTGGCGCCGCTGAAGACGCGCGCCTTCGACGTCGTGCACGCGGTGCTCAGAAGCTCGCGGCGACCGGCCGCCACGGGTCCGCGCCTGATGCCCAGAGGCGCCGAACGCTGCTGACTTGCCGATCGGGCCGGCAGGCGTCCGTCGCCGAGCCCGCCTACTGTGGCGGAACGGCCGATTGCGCCGCCCGATCGCGTTCGCGCCGCCGCGCCCGGGAGGCGCGCAGATTGACGGCGTTTCCGCAGGTCTTGACGTCGTGCCAAACGCCGCTGTTGTTTTTCGAGCGGTCGTAGAACGTCGACCCGCACCGGTGGTTGTGGCATCGCTTAAGCCGCCGCCAGGTGTCGGCTTGTTGGCTCAACAGGATCTCGCCCCACAGCGCCGACGCCACCCAGCGCCAGCCGCTGCCGCTGGGATCCAGCCGCACCTCACCGGAATCGGACAGCCTGAATGATGCGGTGACACCGAGTGGGCGTCGCCCACTCGGCGGTTCGCCCGCCACCAGCTGCTCGATGATGGCCCGCAGGCCGCGCAGCTTGACCAGGTCCGCGTCGCCCAGCCCGGGTGGCTGCACGTCCATGTCGCGTGGGGACGACCACGCTTGCACCGCCGTGGCAAACCAGTGGCCGGCGAGGTCCAGGTCTCCCAGCAGGTCGGGTCCGTACTCGCCGATGGCCCTCGTGTTCAGGAAGTCCTGGACCAGGCCCAGACCGCCGGGGGCCGCGGCGCACCCGTACCGCTGTGACGCACCCCACGGTGAAGACATATCCGAATGTTACTTGCCTATGTCGCCCCAGTCAACTACGGTGACGTAAGCAAAAATGTTTTACCTAAGTCAAAGGAGCGAGATCATGGTCAACATCAAGGGGTCGACGGTGGTGGTCACCGGTGGACAGCGCGGGCTCGGCAAGGCCATCGTGACGGAGTTGTTGGAGCGGGGCGCGGCCAAGGTCTACGCGACAGCGCGGGCACCCAAGCCCAGTCAGGATCCGCGCGTGGTCAGCGTCGAATTGGACGTCACCAAGCCGGAATCGGTGGCCGCGCTGGCGGCCGAAGCGTCGGACGCCGAGATCGTCGTCAACAATGCCGGTGTGCTCGGCGCCCGGAGCCTGCTCGGTAGCGACATCGAAGAGGTGCGAGCGGTCTTCGAGACGAACTACTTCGGCGCGCTGCGCGTGGCCAAGGCTTTCGCGCCGATCCTGGCGGAAAACGGCGGCGGGGCACTGGTCGACATCGCCTCGATCCTGTCCTGGATGCCCGGATCCGGTGGGTATGGCGATTCCAAGGCCGCGCTGTGGTCGGCGACGAACTCGCTGCGTGTCGAGCTCGAGAAGCAGGGCACCCTGGTCGTTGCCGCGCACCTCAGCTTCACCGACACCGATATGACCTCCGGCTTTGACGCGCCCAAGAACGACCCGCGCCAGGTGGCACGCGCGATCGTCGACGGCATCGAGGGAGACGACACCGAGGTGCTGGCCGACGACGACACCCGCTACGTCAAGGCGGGGCTGTCCGGGCCGATTGAGGCGCTGCCCCGGATGGGCTGAACCGCCTGGGAAGTGGAAGGTCTGTCCGAAGGCCGAACCCGTGACGGGGCACGCAGGCCCTTGCGGTGGCCCACTTGTTCGGAACCCAGAACTGGGCTCTCTGCACTTCGGACAGACCACCGGGTTATCCCGGCAGCACCACCGTCACACCCGCACCGCCGGCGCCGCGACGGCCAAAGGTCCTCAATGCCCCGGCCCAAAGTCACGAACGCGCCGACCGGCCCGACGTGTTTGGATAGCGGCATGGAAGAGGAGCGCATTGTGAGCGCAACCCGCGTCATCTCGGCCGGCGCCGCTCGTATCTTCGAACTCATCGCCGACCCGTCGCGTCAGCCGAGCTGGGACGGCAACAACAACCTCGCGTCGGCCGCCCCGGGGCAGCGTGTTCATCAGGTCGGTGATGTGTTCAAAACCACCCTGACCAATGGCGCGGTGCGCGAAAACCATGTTGTGGAATTCGTCGAATGCAGCAAAATCGCTTGGTGCCCAGCGGAACCCAAGAAACAGCCGCCGGGCCACCTGTGGCGTTGGGAGGTCAGCCAGATCAACCCCACGCTGACCACCGTGACCCACACCTACGATTGGACGGCGCTCAACGATCCCAGCCGCGTCGAAAGGGCCCGCGCGACGACGGCCGACATGTTGCGTGAGTCGATGGACCGCCTCGCCGTGTTAGCGCAAGCGCCGGACTAGGTCTCGCTGGTGTCGTCAGACGCCCGATGGATCAGCCTTTCTTACCGCGCACCCACTGAAACGTGCCCAGGTTCTTCACCCTTATGCTCGCAAAACCGTTGGCTTCCAAGACATCGCCGATTTCGTCGTCGTCGAACGCGTGCGCCCCGACATTCGGCAGCAGCTGCCAATAGCGGGCCAGGCGCCCAGCGGTCGGGACCATGACGGCCAGCCTGCCGCCGGGCCGCAGTACGCGCGCGATCTCGGCAAGGGCGGCCGCCGGATCCGGCACCAGTTGCAGCACCGCGGTCGACACCGCAACATCAATGGTGCTGTCGCGCAGTGGAAGTCGTTGCGCGTCGGCTTTGATGAAGCCGACCTGCGGCCCGGCCTCGTTGCGCACGGCGCGGGCAAGCATCGGCTCGGAGATATCCACGCCGAGGGCCAGCCCGTCCGGACCGGCGGCACGCGCCAGCGATGCGGTGACGTTGCCCGGGCCCGAGCCGACGTCCAGCGCGACGCCGCCCTTCGGGACGGCCAACCACTCCAGCGGCAGCTGCCATGCGCTGATCCAGCGCCGGGAGAGCGCTTGCGCGTTGTCATAGAGCATCGATCCGATCGGTGAGGCCCAGGCGGCCTGGATTGGGCCGGTGTTCTTCTCGACTGCACCGTCCTCGCCCTTGTCGGCGCCGAGCAGGTCCAGATAACCGTGGCTCACGTCGGGATCGGCCGGAGGGTCGATGAGCAGGTCCAGCGCCCGCCGGAGCGCGGGAGGAAGCGAGATGTGCACGTCGGTCATGCGTACTCCTTCAATCAAATGTCAAGCCGGAAGCCAGAAATCGAACGGAAAGCCGCGAAGCTTCGGCTCGGAGTAAGTCCCCGCTCGCAGCCTACGCCGAGGACCCCGGCGCTTCGACCGCTGCGATTTGTCGGGTGGGTTACCGATGGGCGACGGAGGCCAGTTCACGATGCCGGCGATGTGAGCGTCAGCGGGCCCAGTCGCGGCTGATGATCGGAACCAGATAGCGGGCGGCGTACTCGCGAACCGCGGCCGGGTCCGAGGTGTCGAGCCGGTCGGTGGGAAAGACGATGATGCCCAGGGCGACGCGAAGCAGGATGTCGGCGACGTTGTCCAGGTCGGGCTCGGGCAGGTCGGCGCCGCAGCGGCGCAGGGTATGCGCGATTCCGTCGGCGAACTGGCGAATCGGGAAGGCATGCGACCGCGAAAACATGCCGAAGAGTTCGGGTTCGCTTTCGGCGATGCGCGAGTACAGCGGTGAATCCTGAACCAGGCGCACCCCGAGTGCGAAGGCCTCGACCACGGCCTGCTGCGGGTCACAGCCCGTTGTCGCTTGGTCCAGAGTGACGAAGAAGAGTCCGGCCTCGCGCCGCACCACCTGAGCGAACAGGTTCTCCTTGGTCGGAAACCGACGGTAGATGGTGCTGCGGCTGATTCCCGCCCGGGCGGCGACGTCGTCGACGTTGGCGCGGCGCACCCCGTAGGTCTCGAACACGCCTCGCGCGGTGTCCAGGATGGTGCGGTCCAGATCCGTAAGCGCCCCGGCGGCGGCAGACGCAGAGGGAGAGCCCGGTTCGGACTGCATGATTGGCGGCATCGTATCAACTCCTCGGCCTGGTTCACCGCGCCGACTTTTCGGGCGTCGAGCCCCCGGGACGGGCGACGGTAGGCAGCGCTGCTAGGGTGTGGGACAAAGATACGACTTTGTGTCAATGATTCACAACGCCCGGTGGATGGGCCGCGCAACGGGAGGTGGGCATGACCGCCCAGAACGACGGCTGGGCCACGGCGACCGCTGGGAGGCGTTTCGACACGGGCGTTCGCGAGGCGATGCCCATGCCCATCGACGACCAGGTACCCGAGGCCGCCCCGCGGCTGGGGCCGGATTCGTTGATCTGGAAGTTTTACGGGGACGTTCGGACTCAGCTCTTCGGGTTCCAGCGCACCGCCGGGGTGGAGAACTGCATCGAACAGCTGGGCCAGGGGGTGCTGGACCACTCCGTCGTCTTCAGCGACACGCTGGGGCGGGCCAAGCGGACCGCGCCACCCTTGATGAACACCGTCTACTCCGACGAGCCACATGAGTGGGGCCGCAAGGTGCGGGACTTCCACAAGGCGATCAAGGGCACGATCAGCGACGGCTCGAGATACCACGCGCTGAACCCGGAATTGTTCTACTGGGCGCACGCCAGCTTCGTCGACCAGGTCATCTACAACACGGACACGTTCATCCGCCGGCTGTCCCACGCCGAGAAGGAACAAATCTTCAACGAGGGCAAACTCTGGTACAGCCTGTACGGCGTCAGCGACCGGGGACAGCCGCAGACCTACGACGACTTCGTGGCCTACTGGGACGAGATGCTCGACCGGTTCGTCCCACACAAGACCGTGCTGTACGGCACAGGCTACATCCGCAAAGGCATACCTGGTCCGCGCCGGATCCCCAAGCCGGTCTGGACGGTCTTGTCGGCGCCGCTGAATGCTTACACCCGGCTGATCGTGGTCGGAACCCTGCCGCCGCAGATGCGTGAGGTGTGCGAGCTGCACTGGGATGCCAAGAAGGAGAAGCGTTTCCAGCGCATCGCCGCGGCCATTCGAGCGCTCAACCCGCTGCTCAATCGGCTGCCCCTCCGGGTGCTCTACACGAGCTGGGCCGCCGCGGCGTGGCGGCGCGCGGGGGTCGACCCGCGCCCGCTGCACAACCGCCCGGCCGCGTAGCTGAATCGTCCGTGGGCGCGTTTGTCGCGTGACACCGCGCGGGCGGATAGGGCATCGTGGTTAGCCGGCTCCGCATTGGGGCATTCCGCTCTGTCGGCCGAGTGGCCGGTCGAGGGAGCCGATGGCAGGACGACCCCGGAGGAGAACCGCGATGCAGATGACGGGCAACACCGTTCTGGTCACCGGTGGCGGCAGCGGCATCGGTCGCGGCCTCGCGGAATCCTTCCACGGGTTGGGCAACCAGGTCATCATCGCCGGGCGGCGCGGTGACCACCTACGGGCCGTGGCAGAGGCCAACCCGGGCGTGCAGACCCTGTCGCTCGATCAGGGTGACCCCGCCGACATCCGCCGATTCGCCACCGAGCTCACCGACCACTACCCGGACTTCAACGTGCTGGTCAACAACGCCGGGATTCAGCGGGTCGAGGACCTGACGGGTAGCAGCGGCGCCGGATTGGCCGAACAGAGCATCGCCATCAATCTGCTGGGTCCCATCCGGCTGACCTCGGCACTGTTGCCGGCGCTGCTGCGCAAGCGGCATGCCACGATCCTGAACGTGACGTCCGGGTTGGCCTTCATGCCCAGCGCCCTCACCCCGACCTACTGCGCCGCCAAGGCGGCGCTGCACTCCTACACCGAATCGCTGCGGTTTCAGCTGCGTGACACCTCTGTGCAGGTGATCGAGATCATCCCGCCGCACGTCCAGACCGCGCTGCAGGGCGAGCGCGGATTCGACCCCCGGGCGATGCCGCTGGAGGAGTACATCACCGAGACGATGACGCTGCTGCAGACGCAGCCGCAGGCCAAGGAGATCGTGGTGGAGCGCGTCAAGATGTTCCGGTTCGCCGAGCGTGACGGCACCTACGACGACATCTATCCCCGTTTCAACGAGACGATCACGGCCATGCTCGGCAGTCAAACCCCGCGCGGCGCCGCCCGCACCCTCTAGGCCGCGGCCCGGACTGGTTCTGCGCACTGTCATCGCGCTGAACACCGCGTGCACACGAATGAAACTCCCTGTGAAATAAGGCCATAAGGTGACATGCGCCGCCGGACCAGCCGGCCGGCGTCCTTGGCGTACCGGTCCACGATGGGACAGGATCGAGGACATGGCCGATGTCGATTTCTCGTTGTTGGACGTCCCACGCGCGGAACCGGTCGAGGATGCCGAGGCCTACTTACGCGCCGCGATCGCCTGGCACTTCGGCGACGACACCGGCTCGCCGTTCTGGCTGCGGGCCGTCCGCACGCTGGACTTCGACCCGTTGACGGACATCAACACCTTCACCGACCTTCGGCGATTTCCGAACCTGATCAACGAATTACGCAGTGTCGCAGTCGAGGACCTCATCCCTCGCGGTTACGCGGCCGAAGGATGCGCGGTACCGGTGCCCCAGATATTCGAATCCGGCGGCACCACCGGAGCCCCGAAACGCACTGTGCAAATGCCGGATTGGATCGCTCAGGTCATCGAGTGGCAAACCGAAGACTTCGCCGCGGGCGGCTTCCGGCGGGGCCAGGGCTTTCTCTGCCTGATGCCGAGCGGGCCGCACGGCGTCGGTTACTTCTCCCGGCTGGTGTCGCAGCGACTCGGCGCGAATTTCCACGCGATCGACCTCGATCCGCGTTGGGTCAAGAAGGTCGCGGCCCGCGGCGCCGCCGCCGACGTGGCGGCCTACGTCGACCACGTCGTCGAGCAGGCCGTCTTCGTGCTGCAGACGCAGCATGTCGCGAACCTGCACACCACCCCGCCGCTGCTGGAGGCGATCGCCCGCGACGATCGGGTGGTCGACCTGGTCAACGCCAAGATCCGTTATCTGTTGCTCAGCGGCGCGCATGTGGACGTCGACACGCTCGACCTGCTGCGCGGCATCTTCCCGGAGACGACGATCACCATGGCGTTCGGCAGCACCATGGTGCTGTCGCAAGCGGTCACCCGAACCGCCGACGGCGACGCCTTCGTCTTCGACCCGCGCACCCCGTATGTGGTGTTCTGGGTGGTCGATCCCGATACCGGGCAACGCGTGCCGTACGGGCAGCACGGTCAGGTGGTGATGAACCACGTCAGCAAGGGCATGTTCATCCCGAACAACCTGGAGCGCGACCTGGCGATCAGGATGCCCGGCCCAGCGGGCGACCTCAGCGATTCGGTCAGCGAGGTGCGACCGGTGACCGCTTTCGAGGGCGAGGCCGTCATCGAAGGCGTGTACTGAGCATGGCCGGTGAAAACGGCTCGATCGCAACCGGTGTGGTATCCCTCGACGCGCTTGGCGCGGACGGCGAGTACCGAACCCGTAAACGCGAGGTCATCACCACGACCGCAGGCACCGCGGTCGCCGAGTTGAGCATTGTTCCGGCGCTCTACGTTTCGCGGACGCTGGCCGCGCAGCGCAAAGCCACACCGCTGCCGGTCGCCCGGCGTGCGGCCGCGCTCGCCGGGGCAGCCGAGACATTCGTCGACGGCGTGGTCGCGGGCCTGAGTTTCGAAACCTACGTCAGGCTGGCCAGCCGGATCTCGGGCATGCCGGTCGCGATCACCCGGGCCGGTGCGCGCGGTGTGGCCGACGCCGTCGCCGGGGCGTTCGATGCCGTCCGGGCGGCTCAGCCGGCGGGGGCGACGCTGGATTGGCGCGATGAGCGCACCCGCGCGGGTGCCGCGTTGTGGGTGCGCCGGGGCGAGGTGTTCGCAGTGCACGCGGCCGGAAACGGCCCCGGTGTCCATGGGCTCTGGCCCCAGGCGCTGGCGCTGGGCTACCGGGTCGCGGTGCGGCCTTCGCGGCGTGAGCCGCTGACGGCGCATCGCCTGGTATGCACGCTGCGCCAGGCCGGCTTTCGCGCCGAGGACGCCGCCTATCTGCCAACCGACCATGCCGGCGCCGACGAAATCGTCCGCTGCGCTGACCTCGCGATGGTGTACGGCGGCCAGGAGGTCGTCGACAAGTACGCCCGCGATCCGGCGGTGATCGTGAATGGACCGGGACGCACCAAGATCGTGATCACCGCCGACCGGGACTGGCGCGACTATCTCGACCTCATCGTCGACTCGATCGCCAACCACGGCGGCATGGCGTGCGTCAACACCACGGCGGTGCTCTACGAGGGCGATCCCACGGCGCTGGCCCGGGCGATCGCCGAACGATTGGCGGCACTCGAGCCGCTGCCGACCGATGACGAGCGGGCGAGCCTGCCCACGCAGCCCGTCGAGAAGGCGCGGGCCTTGGCGAACTTCCTGGCGGCCAAGGCCGCCGGGTCAACCCCGTTGCTCGGCGCAGACCAGGTGGTCGCCGACCTCGGCGACGGCTATGCCGCGCTGCGTCCGGCCGTCCATCTGATGACCGAACCCGACGTGCACAAACTCAACCTCGAGCTGGCCTTCCCGTGTGTGTGGGTGTCGGGGTGGTCGCGCGAGGCTGGATTGGGGCCGTTGCGGCATTCGCTGGTGGTCACCGCGATCACCGGCGACGAGACGCTGATCGACGATCTGGTCGCCGAGCCGACCGTCGGCAACGTCTACTGCGGGCACCGGCCGACGTGGTTCCAAGCACCACAGATTCCGCACGACGGCTTTCTCGCCGACGCCCTGATGCGCAACAAGGGTTACATCAGGGACTAGCCGGCGAGACCGGTTGGCCGCCTTATTCTCCGAAGCCGCCGTGGGGCGACGCGACCGACGTCGCGCCCGGGCCGCCCATTGCCAGGTGGCTGGAGGCGAAGGCGACTCCCTTGTCGATCATGGCGCCGTCGTCGGCGTAGGTGTCG